>JACDHS010000005.1 GCA_013820875.1 Verrucomicrobiota bacterium
CCGAATAGGAGTGCTTCGCACCGCGAATCTCGCGCTGCAGATACGACCGGCGTTTTGATTCTTGAACTAAGCGGCGGTAGACCAGCGGAAGTTATAACTTACCGATTTCACCCAAAACCCTTTGCTTTGAGGATTTTGTCTGCTTTTTCCATTTACCGAACACGCTCCCACATTAACCAATGCGTTTTGCGGACAGGCTTTAATTAGCGAGGTGTCCCTCTTATTCGGGTTCTGGAGATTAGGATAAGGGCGAGCCAACACATTAAATCCATTCAGGAATTACTTTTGGGAATCGCTATCGAATACCGCATACAAAATGAATCCGTTTCTGGAATAGCCACTGCGGAAAAGAATTCCTAATCTCTCAAGCAGTGAAACTGCGCTGGCGAATTGCGATTGGAGTTCTGGGAGTCTTCCTTCTCTTCGGGTTGTCTCACTTTATCTTCAACAAATCCAGCCAGACCGAACTCGAAAAATATAAAGCCGAACTGCGTGGCAACGGTGAGAAACTGACGCTTGCGGAAGTTTTGCCAGAGAGGGGAACTAACGAGGCTGCTCTGGAAGATTTTGTGGCTGTCGTGGGAAGCTTTCAGAATACAGCATCCAAACCGTGGGATTTGCCTTGGTTCGAGTATGCAAGTGCAGGAGAGGTCGTCCCGCTTCTAGGGCAATCTACACGCTCCTCTGCGCGTTCTAGTTTAGATGCTGTTTTGGCTGACCTGCGAACATTCAAAAATTCCTTCGAAGACTTGCATGGCCTGGCCAAAAATCTTGAGTTAAACCCGACTTGGGACACCGCCGATCCATATGTATCTTCGGCGCCTCTCTACGTCGCGAAGCGAACATCAGCACAATGGCTTGGCGCTGCCGCAATTGCAGAAATGCACGCAGGCAATTCAGAAGCTGCAATCGAACATCTACTCGCGCTGATCAACCTGTCGCGTTTTTATGAAAATGACTTTTCTTTAGCTCACCAGATGATTCGGCAAGCAGTCGCCACACTCGGGTTCCATACTACCTGGCAGGTTTTACATTCCTACTCGACCAATTGCTCTGAGGCAGATTTGAAGAAGCTTCAACATCGCTGGGAATCGTTTGAAATCATTGCGATGATGGAACACAGCTTTATCTCTGAGCGCGCACGTTTCCTTCATCACATGGATTTGAGCCGCAGCACGCCACCAAGCGGGATAGACGACTATCTTTGGCAATCACTCACCCAAAATGAAAACGAACTTCTGTATCTCAGCTTTCTCCAGTCCATCATCGAAGGACTACGAAGCGTAAAAACCAACAAGCCATGGTCGGACAGTCACCAAAACCTGACTCAACACTTCTCATTAATCGAGCAGAAGACCGGCATCGTTGATCGAGTCCGCTATAGTTTAACCCTCATCGCGTTGCCTAACTTCAAGAAGTTACCACCCTCTTCCGTTCGCAATGAGACTTCCCGTCGCCTCACCGTCACAGCCATCGCGCTGAAGCGTTACCAAACAAGCAAAGGGAGGCTCCCATCCGACTTGAATGCCCTGATTCCAGAATTCATTACTGCTGTCCCAATCGATTGTATGGATGGAAAGCCACTGAAATATAAGCTGAATCCTGACGGAACATTTCTGCTCTACTCTATTGGTGAAAATGGCAAAGATGATGGCGGTGATCCAACATCCGAGACGACCGGGACCACGCACGACCTTTGGAGCGGTCGGGACGCCGTCTGGCCGAAGCCTGCGAGCCTTGATTAAAACGTGATGAAACTGCGCTGGCGAATTGCGATTGGTTTTCTGGGAGTCTTCCTTCTCCTCGCGTTGGCTCTCTTTATCTTCAACAAATCCAGCCAATCCGAACTCGAAAAGTATAAAGCCGAACTCCGCGCCCAGGGCGAGAAACTAACGTTTGCGGAACTGCTGCCTCCTTACGATGGCTCTTATGATCGGTTACAGGTCTTCATGGAAGCTGCCAGGCGGCTGAATCATCCAACTTTCACTCCAGGTGTGATTGATTGGATTCATTCAAAGACAGGTGGAGTCGCACAGGTCATTTCCTTGCAAACGAACATTCCAACGCTTGTGGGTGTCTCTGGAAATCCTTCAGCAAACTTTGTTGCGTGGGAAACCGCAGTTCAGGCTCTTGATGCTCACGCCGCCGATCTCGCTGCCATCCGCTCTTTTCTACAAAACCCACCGAGTCGGCTCAACGTCAGTTATGATGACCCGCTAGCTCCCTCCGCGAACTGTTTTGTAGAAAAGCGCTGGGCTGCTCAATGGTTGAGTGGATCGGTTTTGCTGCGTCTCCACTCCAACAAAATGGAGAAAGCGATAGAAGATCTGCGCCTCATATTTGCATTGGCTGAGGTTCATTCTGAAGATCCGACGATTGTGAACCAGATGGTTCGGGTGGCGATTGTTGGGTTGGGTTGCCCAGTCGCATGGGAGCTTCTTGCGCACGAGACGGTTCCTGCTGAACCAGAGCTAAAGTCTTTGCAGGACGCCATCTCGAAAATTGATTTACTGGACGCCATTGAAAAAGGAATGGTCGGAGAACGAAACCTTGCACTGCGGGCGTTCGAGTTTAGCCGAAAAGAGAGCGACAATTTTTCCAAGACGGTCTTTGCGTTCACGCAATTCGAACTAATCAACGGCGCCTTCCCCTCTCCAACAGCGCCGACGGCAGGTGACCGCCTGGTTGGTTATGCGTGGCGCAACATAGTGGCAGACGGGGATGAGTTATTCTATTTACGATTCATGCAACAACACTTGGAAACGGTTCGGTCTTTCAGAGCAGAACAGAACTTTTCCGAAACAGATCTTCTCCTGGCCAGGAATCAATCAGAGGTACAAAGGGTTTTAAAGTCCTCGCGCCGAGTCCGGTATCCATTATCCGCACTGGCCATTCAGAGCTTGATCCGAGCTCACCAGACCTGCGCCAGAAACGAAACGTTCCGTCGAATGACCGTGACCGCCATCGCCCTCAAACGCCACGAACTGCGTCATGGAAAATTTCCACCCGACTTAACCACCTTGGTTCCCGACTTCATTGCCTCCGTCCCGATCGATTGCATGGATGGCAAGCCGTTGAAATATAGACTGAATCCCGACGGAACATTTCTGCTCTATTCCGTGGGTGAAGATGGCAAAGACGACGGTGGCGATCCCACATCGCAAAACAATGTGGACCAGCACAGTCTCTGGACCGGACGCGACGCGGTCTGGCCCACGCCCGCGCGTTAAAGGGTTACATGGCTGAAGAAGTTACATGGTTGAATAGTTGCACAGTTGCATCGTCACGATTCCGCCGATGCAACGATGTAACCATTCAACGATGCAACATCCCCTCACTTCCCTCCATTCTCCTTCGTCAACGTTAAGAAAAATATCAGGCGCAGACCTGCTTATTTACTGCATGAACCCGGAATCCAGATGACCACTTCACGCGCTCTTGTTCTGATTGATTGCTCACCGCTTTTGCCGAACCTGAATCCCCACTGAAATCGAGGGAGTTTCCCCGAAAGAATTTACAGGAGGAGCTACCAATTGTGACAGGGGCGCCGGTGCGTTAGGTAATGGAGACGCAAAGTGAAGTGCCATGGATACTGTTACACCAACGATAAAGAAGGAGCTGCAGGGCGGTTTCCGCTGGGCCGTCAGTATCGAAGGTTCATGCATCCCGCACCTTAATATCGATGAGTATCAATGGACACAACACGACCAATATTGGCGAGAAGATTTCCAACTGCATCACGTCGGCAAAATTCATCGTGTTGGCATTTACGAACTGCAACGCGAGTCGAACGGCGATTTAAAACGCTCAGCGACACCCCTCGCTGATGATTACCGCAATTTTGATCCAAAGGGGGGACGATCCGGTCGGGAACTTCACGCCGGAACACCAACAGAAAACCAAAAACAGAACACAAACCTATGCCATCTGCGAAACTAGATTATCCAATAATTGTCCATAGCCATCTCCGTTGGGATGGAGTCTGGCAGCGTCCGCAACAATTTCTATCCCGTCTTTCAGTGAAGCATAGGGTGCTGTTTGCTGAAGGCCCTGTGCTGGTCGATGAGGAGATCACACCACGTTACGAACTCCATGAGGTTTCCGACTATCCGAACGTCACCGTTTTGCAGACCTACTTTCCGAAATCCCGCTTTCAAGATGGAGCATGGGTGGATGGGGAACGGCAACGCCTGCTCACCGAAGTCATCAACGGCCCTCTCGCCGGTGAATTCAACCATCCTGTGCAATGGTTTTATGACCCGATGGCAGCGCCCGCTTTCGTTGGGAAAATGAATGAGAGCGCCGTGGTCTATGACTGCATGGATCAACTCTCCCAATTTAAGTTTGCGCCGCCGGAGATCATCCACCGGGAACTTCACCTGTTGATGGATGCGGATGTTGTGTTCTGTGGAGGACGAAAACTATGGGAATCAAAGAGCGAACATAATCACAATTGCCATTTCTATGGCTGCGGCGTTGAAGTGGATCATTTTGGGAAAGCGCGCTCGGCAGAAACCCAAATTCCGAACGATGTGGATTTCGTGAATCGTCCCATCCTCGGCTATTTCGGCGTGGTGGATGAACGAATGGATTACGAACTGGTGGAGAAGTTGGCCGACGCAAACCCGAATTGGAACGTCGTGATTATCGGTCCCGTGTGCAAAGTGGACACCAACACCCTGCCCTGTCGTCCGAATTTATATTGGGTGGGACGTCGCGAATATCCGCACCTGCCCGCCTACACGAAGGCGTTTGACGTCTGCCTGATGCCTTTCGCCTTGAATGAGGCCACTGAATATATCAACCCGACGAAGGCCTTGGAATACATGGCCACCGGCCGGCAAATCGTTTCCACGGCTGTTCCGGATGTCGTTTCCAATTTCAACAAAGTCGTAATGGTCGCGGAGTCGCACCAGGAGTTTATCCAGTTCTGCAAAGACGCCGTCGCATCACCGAACGGCGACCTGATTGAAGCGGGATTGGCCATGGCCTGTGCCAACACATGGGACTGCATCGTTTCCAGGCTCGATGAGCATGTGCGCGAAGCGCTGAAGCGAAAAGCAACGCATCGCACACCAGCCAGGGAGACGGAAACCCTTGTAGCGGTTGAGACATTTTGAATCACGAAGAGCTGAAACGAGCCACGAAAGAGGGTTCGGGAACATTTAACAGAAAGGCCCCGCATGTATGACTATTTGATCGTCGGAGCAGGATTCGCCGGAAGCACACTGGCTGAACGCATCGCCACTCAACTAAACAGGAAAGTATTGTTGGTGGACAAACGAATGCACATCGCCGGCAATGCTTACGATTGTTATGATAAGGAAGGCGTCCTGATCCACAAATATGGCCCGCACATTTTCCACACGAATTCGAGGCAGGTATTCGATCACTTGTCTCAGTTTACGAAATGGCGTCAGTATCAGCATAAGGTTCTTGCCTCTGTCGATGGAATGCTGGTGCCAATCCCGATCAATCTCGATACGATCAATACACTGTACGGACTGAACCTCACTTCAATGGAAGTGGAGAAGTTCTTCGCATCTGTTGCGGAGAAAAAAGATTCGATTCGCACCTCTGAAGACGTCGTTGTCAGCAAAGTGGGTCGCGAACTCTACGAAAAGTTTTTTCGCGGTTATACCCGCAAACATTGGGGATTGGATCCATCAGAACTGGATGCTTCAGTCACGGCCCGCGTGCCGACCCGCATCAACCGGGATTGCCGCTACTTCACTGATTCCTACCAGGCAATGCCATTGCAGGGATACACCCGGATGTTTGAGAACGTGCTCGATCATAAGAATATTCATATTCTCCTGAACACCGATTATCGGGACGTGAAGGATTCGATAAAATATAAGCACCTGATTTTCACCGGACCCATTGATGAGTACTTTGATTATCAGTTTGGCAAACTGCCCTACCGGTCATTGCAATTCCAATTCGAAACGCATGACAAAGAGGTTCACCAGCAGGCTCCGGTGATTAATTATCCAAACGACTACGCCTACACGCGTGTCACGGAGTTCAAATATCTGACCGGCCAGAAGCATCATAAGACCACGCTGGTTTACGAGTTCTCGCAGGCCGACGGGGATCCTTATTATCCGATCCCGCGTCCGGAGAATGCGGAGCTCTATCGCAAGTATCAGGCTTTGGCGGCAGAACATCCGGATGTTCATTTCTGCGGTCGCCTCGGCACTTACCGCTACTACAACATGGACCAGGTGGTTGCCCAGGCGTTGACCTTGTTCGCCAAAATCGCCGAGAAAGAGAAATCCGCCGGGTACCGTTCCAATCTCACCGTCAGCATGCCAGCGCATGTTGGAAATGGTAACGGCAATGGCAATGGGAGTGGAAACGGCAATGGCCTCAGCCGTAATGGAAATGGGAATGGAAAAACGAAGGAACGCACCGTTCTCAGCTCGTCGTAGCAAGAAGCCGCGCAGTTTGGGTTCCGTGGCCAACCGCCCCCGAAAGAAACAACTTTTGGGGGCGGTTGCTATTTTCCTGCTGCCTTCGCAAAAAATGAAATCCCGCTCGCCACGGGGCCATTCCTACGATGACGAACTTCATGACATTCTCGTCGAACATTTCAGCGGCTACACGGTGACGACTGGAAACATCTCCGGATACTGGAAAGACGCACACGGACACGAACAATACGGTGAACATCGAGAATACCGGATCGCCTTCTCTGATCCGGACGACATTTCCGCCCTGCAAGATTACATCTGCGGACTCGCCGCGGATATTGGAGAGGAAAGTGTTTACTGCGAAATCAATAACCAGGCCTGGCTGCTGCACAGTGAGAGGTGATTATGGGAATTCGTTCATTTTCGGAACGAATTACCCCTCCAGGATCGCCATCGCCGTGGCGTGATGTTCGGTGTGGCTGATGCTCAGGTGAACTATTTTCGCGCCGCGATGTTGGAGCAGCATGATGCCTTTCTCATGCAGAATAACGAACGGTTCTCCCGTCTTCTTCCGTCCCACCTCCATATCTTGCCAGCCAAGCTCTGCGCCTATTCCGGTGCCAAAGGCTTTTGAGATCGCTTCCTTCGCGGCAAAGCGCGCTGCCAAAAACGGCGCGGGGTCACGGTGAGAAATACAGTAGGCAATTTCAGAAGGGCAAAGGATCCGATTAAGAAAGCGTTCGCCGAATTTGTCGTAAGACGCTTTGATCCGCGAAACTTCGATGATGTCAATGCCGGTGCCAAGGATCATGAGAGGTGTTTAATAAAGGGTTGCATGGTTACATTGTTGCACGGTTGCCTCGTGGACTGCTTTCGAACCATGCGACCATGAAATGATTCCACCATTCAACCCAAATAATCACTCATCAACTCGAGCATTTCGCCCACGGCTTTGTCCAGTCCGACAAAAACAGAACGACTGACAATGCTGTGTCCTATGTTTAACTCGACCAGATGCGGCACACGATAGAGGGTTTTCAAATTTTCGTAATTCAAGCCGTGCCCAGCGTTCACCTGCAATCCAAGTTCATGCGCCTGTTTCGCCGCGGAGATCAATCTATCCAACTCAATCTCCTGCCCTTTCTTATCGTGAAAATGTTCTGCAAAAGCGCCGGTATGCAGTTCGATAAACTGGCTTCCCGTTCGCGCGGAGGCCTCCACCTGGCGCGGATCGGGTGCGATGAACAAGCTCACTTCAATCCCGGCATCAGTCAGCTTCTTCCGGGTTTCAGTAAGTGCGGAAAGATTTGTGTCCACATCCAACCCACCTTCGGTGGTCACTTCCTGACGACGCTCGGGAACGAGGCAAACGATCTCCGGCTTTAACTTCAACGCGATCTCCACAATCTCCGGCGAATTCGCCATCTCGAAGTTCAAGCGCGTTTTGATTCGTTTCCGAAGTTCCCAAATGTCGCGATCCTGAATATGCCGGCGGTCTTCGCGTAAATGAGCGGTGATGCCATGGCAACCTGCCCGTTCACAAACAAGCGCGGCGGCGACCGGATCCGGTTCCCCGTGGAGCAAACCGCGATAGCGCGCTTCGCGAATGGTTGCGACGTGATCGATGTTCACTCCCAGCTTCAACATAGATGACCTTATTTCTGTGGGGGCGCGGACGGTTCACGGAACAGCGGAAAGCGTGGATCGTTCAGCCAGTTACTGAGATAAAGCAATTCAAACCCGGTAAAGCCGATGTGCGACCTGCGAATCATTTCGATTTCGTTGGGTGCAACGAGCGTCACTTCAGTGATCGTATTTCCGAGAAACGGCGCCACCTTGGATTGCCACCGTTCGTGGAGGATTCGTTGTGAAAGTTCCGTGCGCACTGTTTGATTTGTTTTGGCCTGCGCGATTAGTTCAGGCGCAATCGGATAACGTTTAGGCGCGAGCAAAGGCAACATTTTGCTCAGCATCTGCCAATGTCCCAACCGGTGTTGAGTGATTTCCCAATCGTAATAGACTAAATTCGTGCGGGACGAAACCTGCTCGATTAGTTCCCGTGGTGGCGCCTCCCTGGAAGGCGGCGGTGGAAATAAACCGGCAAAAATGAACTGTCCAGCCGCTTCGTTTGTGGCAAGCAAATGAGGAGCAATCATCGAAAGGCCACTCCACACAATACTCTCCTTGTTTGTCGAAAGAACAATGTTCCCTGCTTTTTCCTGCTCAAGCTTTTGATTGAAGAGTTTCGGCAACCGATCCGCCAACTGGTTAAATGTCGTTTTAGAATCTTTCACCGGCATCGCGCCAAACGTCATGAACGGCAGTTGTGCCTGGGACCAGATATAGAACTGGTTCGTGAGCGGGTTGTTCCCCGTCCTGTCCAGGACACCAGGATTCTTCAGCAGCGCGGAAAAGTTCTGTGAAGCGGTGAAACTGATGAGCGGATCACGAATGATGTTGGTTGGTATCTGCCATTGTTGCGGTTTCCAATTCAGCGGCTCAGGATAGATCGCCCGGAGAACAGTGCGCGTATTACCATCTTTATTGCTAAGAGCGATCTCGGCCATTGCCGGTTTCAATGGCAATTTCCCAAGCGGAAGCCACGTCTGCAAACGAGGGAAATCAATCGTCGCTTCGAGCCAGTTTGTTTTCCCCTTCCAATCGGCAGGCGAATTTCCAGAGGCCAAACGCCGCAACATATTATTCTGGAGCGGCAGTTCATTTTGGCCAATGCCAAGAACGAGCCAGTTGCCAGTCCAGATTGAGCGAATCAGGTTCGGAGTCACAGCCTGTTTAACCTCCCAACCGTTGAACTTTTCCCATTCAGTATTGGCCGACTTTGCCTTCGTGAAGGCAGTGACAACCTTTTGAAGATTTGAATCCCAACGAGCGGCTTGCTCTTTGGTCAAACGCACAGCAATCACCACCTCACCTGGACCGGTTGTGCCGCGGCGCACTTCGACCAGCGACTCGGCAACCAGCAAATCATCGAGCAGCGGACGAATCAGACTGGCAGCCTCCGAATCTCCGGAAACAGGAGCGCCAAAAAGCTGCTCGGGTGTGCGGGACAACTTATCAAGAACGTTCCCGCGCAGTGTAACCGATTCCGGCAATTCCCAGATGTTTTTCAACGTTGCGGCGTTGGTGGTCTTAAAAAGATCGCCAGTGCCAACGAAGTGATAGTTAAACAGCAGGTCGGGCGCACTGTGAGCGGTGGCCACACTGGTAAAGGCGATCGCCAAAAAAACAAAAACCGATTTTTTAAGAAAACCCATAACGAGATGGACTGATTGCCAGAAGGTATTCATTTACGCAATCAAGTTTACTGCATCAGCAATCCAGTGCAATCAGCGCAATCTTTTTGTCTGCTGCAACAAATGAAAACGCGAAGGTGAAACCTTCGCGTTTGCAAAACTTTAAACAACACGTCAGAGCTTGAAGTTCAGCGGGCTGCTCTGCGGCATTTCATGCGCGCATGGCTGGTTGGTCGGCGCATCAGGAGCGCGGTTGTTTTCCTGCACCAGTTTGTTGGCGAGTAAAAACGCTTCTACTTCCTCACCACTGATGTCTGGCAACATGCGACCATTCACCTCGACGCAGGGGCTTAGCATCTGGCCGCTTTTCTCGATCATTTCCTGACGCTGCACAGGATCATTGATGATGTCCCGATCTTCGAAAGGAAGATCATATTTCTTCATCACAGCACGAACCCCCTGGCTCCAGCCGCACGAAGGTTTCAAGTAGGCAATAATCTTTGGTTTCTCCATAACAAAATCTGAGTGGTTAAACTGCCACACATGGGGTCAACTGCAAGGTCGAAAATGATTTACGCGAGTGAGATGTTTGCGTAGGAGGGGAAGCGCCGCGGCTGTGCTCGGAGAGTCAGCCGCAGCGCTCAAGGCTGCAATTTATAGCTTTGGACCTCCAATGTTGCTCGCAAGGCCATACGCGCTGCGGCTGATCCTTCGGACACAGCCGCGCTCCGCCTCACCCGCTTTCATCAAACCCCAAGTCCCTTGAGCGGCCCGGTACTATCGCCGATCCGTTCCGCCGACGCTCCCATGATATCAAGCATGGACAAATAAAGATTCGTCAATGGCGTCTCTTTTTCCATTTTGATGTGGCGCCCGGGCGTGATCGCTCCGCCGCCCCGGCCAGCCAGCAAAATAGGCAAATCGTCATGATTATGGCGATTGCCGTCGCCGATGCCGCTGCCGTAAACGATCATGCTGTTATCCAGAAGTGTTCCCTCTCCTTCTTTGACGCTTTTCAGTTTATCCAGGAAATAAGCGAACTGCACCATGTGGAAGTGATTGATGCGTTTGATTTTCCCAATCATCGCCTGGTCGTTCTGGTGATGCGACAAGTGATGATGCCCCTCAGAGATGCCAATATCATTGTATGGACGATTACTCCCATCGTAAGCAATCATGAAGGAGGCAACGCGGGTGGTATCGGTCTCAAATGCAAGGGCCAACAAGTCAGCCATCAACTTGATGTGCTTCTCGAAACCATTCGGACCCTCTGGAATACCACTCGGCCGATCAAAATTGGGCTGGCTGGCTGAAAATCGTTCCGCCTGCTCAATGCGTATTTCCATCTCGCGCACAGCGCCCAGGTATTCATCCAGTTTGCGGCGATCCGTGTAGCCCAGGTTACTCTGGAGTTGTTTCGCATCTTCCAGAACAAAATCCAAAATGCTCTTTTGATAACGTTTCCGGCGCTCCCGATTTTCCTTCACCTCACCAGAATTACCGTTGCCGAACAAACGCTCGAAGACGAGTCGCGGGTCAAGTTCCGGCGGCATGGGGGAGGATTCCCCTTTCCATGAAAGATTCGCCTGGTAGGCGCAGCTATAACCAGAATCGCACGCTCCTGCCTGCTTGTTCCCGTCACAACCAATCTCGAGCGACGGCAAACGCGTTTCCCGTCCGAGCTTTGCGACAGCAACCTGATCCACGGACACGCCGGCGCGAATATCTGCACCGGGCGTTTTGCGCGGATGCGCTCCCGTCAGAAACGCTGCGTTGGCACGGGCATGATCCCCTGCTCCGTCTCCATGAGCGCGCGCGCCATCAAGGGCCAGGCCGGTCAGGACGTTAATTTCCGATCTGTGCGGGGCCAGGGGCTCCAGGATGGCAGGTAAATCAAAATTCGATCCAACGGCTTTCGGAGTCCAGTCAGCCATGTTCACGCCGTTGGGAACGTAAACAAACGCCATGCGGGTTGGAAATTTCCGTGCTCCAGTCGAAGCAAACACCTTTGTGGCCGGCGACATTGCCTCCAACACCGGGAGGGCCAGTGCGGTTCCCAATCCTTTCAAAAAAGTCCTGCGCGGAATGCTCCAACTATGTCTCATGGCTTGTTAGACGAATTTAACGCCAAAAAATTTCAAATCAATATGAAGTTTTTTGTTGAGAGGCGTGCAGGGGTGACGCGGTTCGGTGTTTCTATAGTCCTGGTTTGCTCGTAGCAGCCGTAGCGCGTGCGGCGCTGCGAGCAACGTTGATAGTCCGAAAGCTATGATTCCCAACCTTAAGTGCGGCGGCTAATGCTTTGCACAGCCGCGCTCCCCTTCTATGCCAATGACACCAGAGGCGAGCCGTCACGCCGCTTCAATTTTGCAATTTGAAATTTTCATTTCTCAATTTGCAATCCCCGGAAGCCCCACACCCGCTACCTCGGCGCAACCACTTTCCAACCGGGTCCGGCTGCTTTTCCATCCCGCAGAAACATCGCCTGTACAAACGTTGTGTCATTGAACAGCCATGCGGCAACCTGGTTGCTGTCGTTCTGCCAGAGGATGTCGGTGCTTCCATCTTCATTCAGGTCAGCAAGCCCCATCACTTTCCACTTTGCCGGTGCCACTCCATCCCGCAGAAATTCCACAGAAACAAATTGTCCGGCGTTGAGAAACCAAGCTGCAATTTTCCCAGAACTGTGCTGCAACAAAATATCGGTTTGCGCATCGCCGTTAAGGTCCGCGGCGCCAGCAGCGCGCCATCCGACTGCGGCCGGTTGTCCGCTACGAATGGGAAGTCCACCCAAAAAGGTCGTCCCATTAAACAACCACGCACTGATCCTCCGATCAGTGTTGTTTTGAAACAAAATATCCGGGTGCCCATCGTTGTTTACATCGGCTACTGAAAAGGCTCGCCATCCACTTGCTGCAACTCCATCTCGCAAAACCACTCCACCAATTCGATTCGTGCCCTGCATAAACCAGACCATTACCCGGCCCGACGCATCCTGGATAAGAATATCGCTATGACCATCGCGGTTGAAATCTCCCGCACCAAAACCTCGCCCCCCGCCGTTGGGCGGAATGCCGCCCCGCAGGAATTGAACACTTTGGAAATTTGTGTTCTGCATGTGCCATGCAGCAAAAGCACCGCTTGAACCCTGCATCACGAGATCACCCCGGCCGTCTTCATTGAAATCCGCCGCGGAAGGACGCATCGTGAAGGTGCCACTTTCACTATTGCCCGGTTCCAGCAGGTTGGTGAGGATGAAAGATCCTTTCCTGGCAGTGTTAAAATTCAGGAGAAGATTCCCTGAACTGCTTTCGATCAAAGCATTGCTCGATGACAATACCGTGTAGTCATAATCAATTGTTTCCACACCAGCATTTGTATTGAAGGAAACGAATTGCATCTGGCGATTTGTCCCAGATCCCACAATCAACATCCCGTCGTCTTCCACGACATTGCTGAAGTCCAGCCGAAACGTTTGGCCCGCAATATCCGGCAACGCAAACCTCGCTCCTTGCGCGATCATTAGCGTCTTGCCCGCAACATGCAGAGAACCGGTTCGCGGTGTGTCGGTTTCGTTGGCCTCAACGGTAAAGGAAAGGCTGGAATTTCCTTGGCCCGCTGTCGGCGAAGTGATCGTGATCCAATTATTTGAAGTCGATGCCGTCCACGCACAGGTGCCCGACGCAAAAATGGTGATGAACCGATTGCCTCCGCGGAAATCAACAAACAGGGAATCTCTCGAAAGCGAATAACTGCACACCGGCGTCAGAATCGCAGCCGCGCTAGTGACGCTTCCAGCAATGTTGCTCGCGACCAAATAATAGCTCCCAGCATCCCACAACTGCACTGCAGAAACGGTGTAACTGCTCCCCGTCGCTCCGCCTATCACGATATTATCCTTGTACCATTGATAACTGATCGGTCCCGTGCCCGTCACTGTGGCAGAAAAAGTAGTCGCGGCACCCACAGCAACACTGCGACTCGCCGGTTGCGACGAGACGACTGGCGCACGCAATTCTGATAAAACAAATCCTCCTGTTTGAACTAGTTGGCTGCCGGTTTTTCGAACCAGCGAAACACCTTTAGAGCCACTCTCAAAACTCAATACCACAAATCCACCGGCGTAAGTGGTATCCTGAAAACGAAAGACTCCGGATGAACGATTCGTCTTGTCGTAAGTATAGGTGCCGCTGTGAACCACGGTGCCCGCACCATTTTGCACCACGTAGGTAGTGGTTGAGGTGGTGACAATCCGATACGTTCCCGCCCCTCCGAAATTCAGAGTTCCTCCATTGGATTCTACACGAATGATTTTCTGAGCTATACTCGGCGGCGCAATCCCGGTCAATGCTTGGAAATATCCGTACTGATAGCCAGGGGAGGAGTGCGGCCACATGCTGAAAGTGCCGTTATTCGTCGCAGAAAAGGAAAACACCCCTCCCGAAAAATCCTGGTATTGTATCTGGCCAGTGTCATAGCCGCTCCGCTGGTAAAAATAGGTTCCGCCGGTGTCGCTCACGCCGCTGATATTGTAACTAACGTAATCCTGTCCGCGCATTATCAACAAAAACCTCCCGCTGGAGGCGTAGGGCCCCGTCCCATAGGTGATTTGCATGTCGAATGTCGTTCCTGCAATCGCATCTGGCGATTGGGAAAACAGGGTTCCCAACGATTGCAAAAACACAAAAAGAATGGCGGAAACGCGTGAAAAACGAGAAGGACGTAAACTTTTCATTCAGGATAAAACCTCGAATGGGAAGATTTCTGAAAAAGCCAGAAGGAACAAGTATATTTTAGAGCATGGCGCAGAGATCGGGTGAGGCAGAAACCGCACATCTGCATAAACGGAATGCGCTTCGGATGTTTAACCAACGCTCCGCAAACCACCTGCTTCACGCCCCTCAGACAAGCCGCCAAACACGAAGAGATACAAGCCGCACCACTCCGGAATCGCCCCTGTTTCCGAGAATTGCAAGCCTCGCGCTTCTTACATCGCCCTTTGTTTTGGAGGGAGGAAGGCTCGCCACTTGGGGAGTGTCCCTCTTTTTGGGGTGTCCACTTTGAAGCGGCATTGAATAGCTTCGAAAAAGCGCAAAACCCAGACAGAACATGGAACATCCAAACAAACCGCAAGTTGAACCGCTATTGTTTCGACCCGCTTCCGACAGCGTTTGAAACACAAGGAATGGTCATTCATGCCAGTTGACAGAAATTCCGCGCGTGCGGAGTTTGGATGACGTGACCGATGAGAAGAACGCATTGTCGCAATGGTGGGAGCGCAAGACCGGCTTCATCGCGGCTTTCTCGCTGGTCGCCATTCTGCTGCATCTTCTGCTGCGATTTGCATTCCACACTTCCGAAGAGATTGCCCGATTGCCGCTGCTCGCGACATTGTTCATTGGAGGCGCTCCCCTTGTCTATGATTTGTTGAAGAAACTTTGGCGGCGTGAATTTGGATCGGACCTGCTGGCCGGAATTTCCATCACCACAGCGATCTTCCTGGGCGAATATTTGGCTGGATCGATTGTTGTGCTGATGTTGTCCGGAGGTGAAGCCCTTGAAAATTATGCGATGCATAATGCCTCCTCTGTTCTACGCGCGCTGGCACGGCGCATGCCTTCTGTGGCGCACCGGAAACGGAATGGACAGATGGAGGATATTGCGATCGAAGAGATAGCAATCGGCGACATCATCGTTGTGTTTCCCCACGATATTTGTCCAGTGGACGGCATTGTCACCGAGGGCCATGGCGTGATGGATGAATCGTTTCTGACTGGCGAACCTTTCCAAATCGAGAAAGCACCCGGCTCGGAAGTGATCTCGGGGGCAGTCAATGGAAACGTTGCATTGACGATGCGCGCAACGAAGCTACCGATCGATTCGCGTTACTCCAAAATCATGGAGGTCATGCGCGCGTCGGAACAGAACCGCCCAAAATTGCGCCGACTGGGCGATCAGCTCGGCGCATTTTACACACCGCTCGCGGTGGCCATTGCCTTGCTGGCATGGATCGCGAGTGGTGAAGCCATTCGTTTCCTCGCCGTGCTGGTCGTTGCGACCCCCTGCCCTCTGCTCATTGGCATTCCCGTGGCGATCATCGGTTCCATTTCCCTTTCGGCGCGGCGCGGCATCATTGTGAAGAATCCAGTGGCCCTGGAACAGATTGAAAAGTGTCGCACCGCCATTTTCGATAAGACCGGAACGCTCACCTACGGGGAACCCAAATTAACGGAGCAACTCATCGCGCCATTTTTTAAGAAAGAGGAGGTGTTGCGACTGGCTGCAAGTTTGGAACGGTATTCAAAGCATCCGCTGGCCAAGGCGATTCTAGCGGCTGCTCGCGAGCACAATATCCCCCCCGAAGAAGCCGCCCACGTGAGCGAACCACCCGGATGCGGATTGCGCGGAACGGTGGGAGGACGCGAGGTGGAAATCACGAATCGTCGAAAGATGAAGGTAATGGAAATCGTTGGCAACCAGCATGTGCCGGAACCGATCTCCGGCCTGGAGTGTATCGTTCTCGTGGATGGAACGTATGCGGCGACCTATCGTTTTCATGATGCCCCGCGCACGGAAGGGCGCTCATTCATCCTGCACCTCGCCCCGAAACACCACTTTAAGAAACTAATGATCCTGTCCGGCGACCGCGAATCCGAAGTGCGCTACCTCGCCGCTGAAGTAGGCATCGACGAAATTCACGCCCAGAAAACACCAGAAGAGAAACTCGCGATCGTGAGGGAGGAAACCCTCCGCGCCAAAACCGTCTATGTCGGAGATGGCATTAACGACGCCCCGGCCATGATGGCCGCAACGGTTGGTATTGGCATCGGCCAGAACAGCGATGTGACTGCGGAAGCGGCGGATGTAGTCATCATGGAAGGGGAATTAAAAAAGGTGGATGAATTCATGCACATCAGCCGGCGCATGCGTTCGATTGCCCTGCAAAGTGCTGTGGGCGGTATGGCTCTCAGTGTCGGGGGAATGGTTCTGGCGGCATTCGGATACCTGCCGCCGGTTGCTGGCGCAGTGACCCAGGAGATCATTGATGTGCTGGCGGTCCTGAATGCCCTTCGCGCCGCCTGGCCGCCGAAGGAAATTACGGACTTTGATTAACTCACGGAACTTCTTTGATGAGAATCAGCCATGCGCTGTCGTTGGCGGCGTCGCCGGCAATGGTAACCGAATCTTCCTTCGTAACCTTCTCTTTGATTTTCCGGGTAAGTTTGCCTTTGCCCCAAAGTTCAACTTCCAACATGGAGTTGCCGACGTCTTTCAACTGAACTTCACATTCCTCACTCAAACGCTTTTTCGTCGGGACGTCTGGCTTAATTATGACCGTCGCTCTTTTGACAAGAAAGTAATGTTTCCATTTGAACATCCGAAGCTTTTTGGTCTCCTGGGCGCTGAGACGCTTGTGCGTTTCGTCTGGAGACTTCTCCTCATTCGTGCCCCAGACTAATTGGATATCGATCTTTTTGCCGGTTTTATCGGCAGAAAAGCCTGCGACGGAACCAGCGAGGTATAGCCCCACCGTCAAACACGCGGTCCAGAGTAAATATTTAGGTAAAAAGGAACGGCGATTCATTAGATGGAAGAATCAGAAGTTACCTCTGCGCCCACTTCCGGTTTGTTGTCGTAAAGATAAATAACTGTCATACGTTCCGCTTCGGAACGGAAAGTAATGGAATCCATATCCCCGTTCAAAGCTTCAATTTCGCCAAAGGCATAAGCAGTTTGCGTCGGCTGTGATTTGCTCATGGCGAAGATACCTATCACCGCCAAAACAGCGACGACACTGACAGGCATCAGGTAACGTTGCAACCAGGCAAAGACCGAAACACCGGCCGCAGTTGGAACTGGCGCAGCTTCCGTCTGCCGAATTTCACGTTGGATTTTCGACCAGAAGAACTCGCGCGATTCCGGGAGTTTGAATTCCGGCTCATTTTCGACCAAAGCGGTCCTGGTGAACTGCAGTTCCGAAAACAGGTTTCGCGCTTCTTCGTTGCTGGCGAGCAGATCGGTCACCTTGCGGGATTCGCGATCAGACAACTCGCCATCAAGATAAGCTTGCAGTTGCAATTGTTGTTCGTGGTTCATTGTTCTCGTTCTCTCTTTAATCCTGCCAAAAGTGCCGCCATTTTTCGTCGCGCATAGAAGAGTCGTGACATCACTGTGCCAATCGAGCACTTCATCCGCTTCGCGATCTCTTTATACTCCAAATCTTCAAACTCGTGCATCACCAGCACAGTCCGGTGCTCATGTGATAGCTTGTCCAGCGCTTCATCAATCCGCTGCCGCAACTCGCCTCGCTCCAACCCTTCGGTCGGGTTGGGATTGATCACTGGCATTTGACGTTCAACCCCGCCCAACTCTTCATCCAAATGTTCGATTGATTCCGTCCGCTGCCGCTTATTCTTCCGGATCTGGTCCAGGCAGAGATTGATTACAATTCGGGTCATCCAGGTTGCGAAACTGGAGTCGCCCTGAAACTGCACTAATCTTTGCCACGCCTTGACCCAGGCTTCCTGTGAAAGATCTAACGCTTCTTCCTCATTACGCATCATGGTGTAAGCACGTGCGTATATCTTATCCCGATGCCGCGCCACCAATTCCTCAAATGCGACCATATCGCCCTTCTGGGCGGACTTCACCAAAAGATCGTCAGGCTGGCTGGCGTAATCCTGGTTCGTCAACATGGGTTCGACGGGGTTGTTTTGAGGGTTATTCACCGAAACGTTATAACTTTCCTTTAGTGCTCGGCAATTGCCCCGCGATGCGCGGATCTCGTTGGCACGCAGCATCCACCGCCCGTGCAAACGACTTAAACAAACACTCTACCACATGATGCGGCTCTTCTCCGTAAAGAAGTTCCAGGTGCAGATTGCAGCGCGCTTCATTTGCAAATCCCTGGAAAAACTCCCGAGCCAGCCCAAAGCGAAAGGCAGATGACATATCCTGCTGCTTCTCCAACTTGCTGATCTTATAGGAAAGCTGGTCTAAACCGCGCCATACCAGGTAAGGCCGTCCGCTGAAATCAATCACGCAACGCCCCAAAGTCTCATCCATCGGCACATAAGCCTCGCCCGTAAACGGGTTGCGCGGATCAAACCCGTTTCCATAACGGCGAATGCCCTTCTTATCGCCCAATGCCTGGACAAACGCCTGCCCCAAAGCGATCCCGCAATCTTCCACCGTATGGTGCGCATCCACTTCCAAATCGCCATTGCAACGGAGTTCAAGGTCCACCGTGGCGTGTTTCGCAAATAAGGTGAGCATATGGTCAAAAAACGGCACCCCAGTCTTGATCGAAGACTTCCCTGCCCCGTCTATATTCAATTTTAGTCGGATCTGCGTTTCTTTGGTGTCGCGCTTGATCTGGGCCTGACGTTTTTTCATCCGCACGAATTAGAAAGCAGATTGGTCATGAAAACAAATCCATTTACAGCGGCTTATCACCAGGAACTCCCACGAACATCAGGTGCGCAATGCAGATGCTTGTCATGCGACAGCGTGATTTGCCTTCAGAATATGCAACGGCAAGGCCGAAAAAGGCAGATGAAAACCGCAAACGTCTCAGGCGTATTGAAAATGGGCGGAACGGGCTACCAACCCGTTCCATCCATTTCTCGATTCGTTCTTTTATAATTAGTTGACATATGGACAATCTAGGAATAGACAGTTGTGTATGAGCAAATCAAAAGCTTCTGCTGGACCACGATACCAGGCGCTCTTACAACTGCTGCGCACCTCGGAAGCTCTCTGGAATTCCAGCCGGATCTTTTTCTCAAAGTGGGATATCAGTCCAAGTCAGTTCAATGTTCTGAACGTTCTCGTTGAACAACCGGAGGGCCTGACGCAGATCGAACTTAGCAGGCTTCTTATTATGCATCGTTCAAATGTCACCGGCCTCGTGGATAGGTTGGAGGATCGGAAATTGATCCAACGTAAGGACAACCCAAACGATCGCCGCGCTTATCGTGTCGTCCTGACGCCGACCGGACGCAAACTGGTTGAGAAGATCCTCCCCGCTTATTACGAAGCGGCGGAACAAATCTGGGGCGACTTCCCGGTGAAGAAGACAAAAGAACTCGTGGAAGGGCTGGAGCGCCTCAGCGAGAATGTCGAAAAGTTCTCGGCAACTTTGGGGGAAAAATGAAGAGCGCACGCAACTACCCGCTTCTGCTCAGCAGCCAGTTTCTAAGCGCCTTTGCTGACAACGTGCTACTGGCCGTCATTCTCGGTCAACTCACGTTCATGCATCAGAGACATGACATCACAGACATTCAACTCCGCTCCTATAACGCGCTTTACACTTCCCTCTTTTTTGTTCCTTACATTCTCCTCGCGCCACTCGCCGGTTATCTGAACGACCGTTTCGCCAAGACCCGCTGGCTCCTGGGTGGCAATGCCATAAAGGCAACTGGCGTAATCGTTGCAGCACTCAGCGTCTGGTGGGGCTATCAATGGCAGGCCCTTGGTTATTTGATTGTCGGAATTGGAGCCTGCATTTATTCGCCGGCCAAGTATGGAATTTTACCGGAAATCCTGCCGAACGAACGTCTCGTCAAAGCAAACGGCACGGTGGAATTGCTCACGATCATGGCCATTCTCGCTGGACCTGTCACCGGGGCAATCATGGTGGATAAATACTCAGTCTTGAGTTGTTACGCCTTTCTCATGGGGATCTTTGCCGTCTCAATCTCTTTGAACCTGTTCATGACAGAGACTCCTCACAATCCTGCTATCCGCCTGAAGGCTAGCTACAAGGAGTTCGTTTTGAATTTCCAGGATCTCGCGCAATCGCCGCGACTTATTCGAATTCTCCTGGGCACAGGTGTCTTCTGGATCGCCGGTGCGGTGTTGAAGATGAACTTTCAGCCCTGGGGCATCGGCTTTCTTGGATTCGAAACGAATCGGCAAATTGCGGAACTCGGTTTATGGCTCGGGGTCGGCATCATTGGAGGAAGCCTTCTTGCCGGGCAACTGCATAAAGTGGGTGATGTGACCAAAACCCGCCTTTACGGTGCGCTCCTGGCCATTCTCGCCATGTTGTTGAGTCTCATCGCTAAACCCCTTTTCGCAGTGCCGATCCTCATTCTGATCGGCGCTAGTGCGGGTTTGTTTCTTATTCCGCTTAATGCTGCCCTCCAGGCCGAGAGTCATCCGGACAAACTGGGTAAAACCATTGCCGCACAAAACTTCGTGGATAACCTCGCGATGATCGGGGGCGGAGCGTTTGTCTTCCTCAGTATCCGTTGGGGGCTCGATGCCCAGGGCATTTTCGTCGGGCTCGGTATCATCGTCCTTCTCTGCATTGCAGCCCTTAAGATTCCAAAACATCAACCCACACCGGCTTATGCTGAACCCGTTACCAAATAAACAACTCACTGGAAAAGCGGCACTGCTCTGGGCATTGGGAGCGATTGCTTCCTTCCATCTGGCCTACAGCTTTCAACCGCTGAGTTTTGCGATCCTGTTGTTTCTGTTCTGCTTGTTCCAATTGCGACACCTGGACTGCGGCAGGAAAGCATTTTATGGAGGGTTGGCCATTGGGTTCGCCATTTACGCTCCGCACCTGAGTTTCTTCTGGAGCCTGTTTGGCGCAGCAGCCATTGCGCTATGGCTTGTGCTGGCCTTCTGGCTGGCGATGTTTCTCCTGTTCGCTACACGCTGCACGAAACGGTTCGGTTCACTGCCTGCGGCTTTGCTGATTCCATTCCTGTGGATGGGGCTGGAGTATTTTCGAAGCGAACTTTATTACCTGCGCTTCTCCTGGATGAACGTTGGTTTCTCGTTCCAGGGACAGTTTATGTCGCTGGTTGGATTTCTGGGAGTGTATGGAATTGGATTGCTGCTTGCGGGAGTCGCTTCTCTCGCCACACAAATGCGCCTGAAAAGAGCGGTGCTCATGATAACAATCACCGGCATCGGAATCGCCATTCTCGAAAACACCTCAATTGAGCGCGGCACAACGACTGACAAGCACGCGACGGTGGCTGGCGTCCAACTCGAATTCCCCGAAGAAAATGCCGTCGTGATAGCGCTCAACCGACTCATAGCCGACAATCCAGCAGCAAAGCTTTTGATCCTGAGCGAATACACCTTTCAAGGGGTCGTTCCTCCTGTCATCAGAGCATGGTGCAAGAAAAATGAACGTTACCTGGTGGTTGGCGGCAAACAACCAGAGGGCGAAACCTACTTCAACACAGCCTTCGTGGTAGGTCCAACCGGCGAGATCGAATTCACTCAGGAAAAGAGTGTTCCAATCCAGTTCTTTGACGATGGCCTGCCAGCCCGTGAACAGAAATTATGGGACTCACCCTGGGGCAAGATCGGCATTTGCGTCTGTTACGATCTCAGCTACCGCCGTGTCGTGGACAACCTGGTTCGCCAGGGAGCGCAGGCGATTATTGTTCCGACGATGGACATTGTGGAATGGGGCGAGCGACAACATCAACTGCATGCACGCGTTGCCCCAATGCGGGCTGCAGAATTTGGCATCCCGCTCTATCGGGTTTGTAGTTCCGGTATTTCACAATTCATCGCTCCAAATGGATCGGTGTTGGCTTCAGCGCCATTCCCGGGTGAAGAAGCGAGTTTAACCGGGACTATCGACCTCGATAAACCTGGTCGTCTTCCGCTGGATTACTGGCTGGCACCGTTCTCAGTGCTGATCACGCTTGTGACGATTCCGGCGCTTTTTATCGCACGTCTCAGAAGCCGGAAAACGGAACGCGCAATTGCATCGCCATCAAAACAGAATCCAACCCTCACCTCGAAATGAGCGCCACACCCCTTTTCCGACTCAGCGCCGCATCCGAAGAGGATCGGCATGCGAGCAACGCGGTAAAGGACCGCAGCAACCAACCAAAGAATTTTTAAAATCATTCGCGAAATCTTGAATTCCAGCCTATGAAAAACATTTTACGTTTCATCCTGCGCCTGCTGTTTCGGCTCCGCGCCTACAATACGGAATCACTCAACACACCCGGCCCGGTGCTGCTGCTGCCTAATCATGTTTCTTGGTTCGATTGGTTGTTTCTCGCAGTCTATCTGGAGGATGATTGGAAATTCGTCACTTCCAGCACGACAGCCCAGACAAGTTGGGTTCACAGGAGAGTGATGATCAACCGCTACACCTTCCCCGTGGAAACCGAATCACCGTATGCGGTCAAACACATGGCGGAGTTTCTGCAAAAGGGTGGTCGCATGGTGTTGTTTCCCGAAGGTCGCCTTTCACAAACCGGCTCGTTGATGAAGCTGTTCGATGGCACAGGATTTCTTCTTTTCAAAACGCGAGCAAAGGTCATTACCTGCTATCTCCGCGGGGCGAACCGCCTTTGGCTCACACCGCACACCGGTTGGAAACGCTTCTTTTCACCCGTCACCGTTCACTTCAGCGATGTCATCGTTCCACCCCATCCGGTAAACGTGAGCACGACTGTAGCCCGCGGCAAACTGACCCGTTGGTTGCGTGACGTCATGATCGGTCAACAGTTCGATACGGAGATGAAGTTTGGTCCAAATAATCTTTACAGCGCGATTGCGACCACTGCCGCAGAGCGCCCGAGTCATCAAGTCCTGGAAGATGTCACGCGTAAACCTTTGACGTACCAAAAGCTCCTGATTGGCGCGGATTTAATCGCGGGGAAATTACAATCGCTGTTGAAAAAAGAAACGGAACGAGTCGGCATCTTGCTTCCGAACGTAAACGCAACTCCGCTCGTCCTGCTCTCCCTCTGGCGTTTGGGCAAAGTGCCGGCCATTCTGAATTTCTCCACCGGCCCTGCCATCATGATCGCGTGCGCAGAATTGGCAGGTTTGAAGCAGATCATCACGTCCCGCACCTTCATCGAACGCGGCAAATTAGATATATCGCCGTTTCAGAAATCCGGAATTGAAATCGTTTACCTGGATGATTTGCGTCCGCAGATTTCGCGAGGGGACAAGCTGAAGGCATTTGTTCAACACAAGTTTGGTTTGGCGTCACGCGAGCCATGGAAAACAGTAAACAGCGAAGCCACGGCGGTCATCCTCTTCACCAGCGGCTCGGAAGGTGTTCCGAAAGGGGTTGATCTCTCGCACCAAAACGTCCTTTCCAACATTCGGCAGATGCTCGCTATTACCGATCTTCAAGACAACGATCGCGTGTTCAATGCGCTGCCGCTATTCCATAGCTTCGGCCTGACGGTCGGGACTCTGCTCTCATTGGTGCGCGGGATGTTTGTGTTCCTATATCCCTCTCCCCTGCACTTCCGCGTCGTGCCGACTGTCTATTACGACACCAATTGCACTGTCATGCTCGGGACAAACACTTTTCTCAATGGCTACGCGCGCAAGGCGAACCCGTACGATTTTCGCACGCTACGTTACATGTTTACCGGCGCAGAAAAACTGCAGGAAGCCACCGCACACCTTTGGGCGCAAAAATTTGGAGTACGCATCCTGGAAGGCTACGGCGCGACGGAATGCAGTCCCTGCGTAAGCTTGAACACACCTCTCGATCCGAAGGCCGGCACGGCAGGTCGTTTGATGCCAGGCATGGATTACAAACTGGAACCGGTCGAAGGGGTGGAGGCCGGCGGACGCCTCTTCGTGCGCGGCCCGAATATCATGAAGGGCTATTTGAATGCCGATGCCAACGAACAGTTCAAGTCGCTTGGTGGATGGTATGATACCGGCGATATCGTCAGCGTGGATGAAGAAGGGTTCGTGCGAATCCTGGGGCGCATGAAACGTTTCGCCAAAATCAGCGGTGAAATGGTGAGTTTAACCGCAGTCGAAGACGCGTTAGCCGGAGCATTTCCGCAGTATGGTTTGCGCTGCCAGGTCGCGGTCGTTTCACAACCGGATGCGGACAAAGGCGAGAAACTGATCGCTGTTTCGAATGAAGCAAAACTGACCATGGAAGAAATCCGTGCGGCGGTGAAAGCGAAGGGTTTGACTAATCTATGCGTCCCACGTGAGATCAAGGTGGTCCGCGACATTCCCAAGCTGGGCACCGGCAAAACGAATCATCGAGAACTGCAGAAAATGATTTCAGGTTGATATGCGTTTCGCCCTATTGGCTCTCTCACTCCTCAGCACGATGCCTGCAATGTCCAGCGAAGAACAAATTGAGTCCCTCCAGATACGCATTCACGGCGATGCCTCGAAGCCCACTCTCATTTACTTACCGGGCCTGCATGGCGACTGGACGCTGGTCAGCAGTTTTCGCCATGAGATCAGCGAACACGTTCGCTTTGTCGAATTCACTTATCCACGCACGTTGACATGGTCGCTCGAAGAATATGCCGATGCAGTGGAATCCGCACTGCTGGCAAACGGCATTACAGAAGGTTGGTTGTTGGCGGAGTCGTTTGGTTCACAGGTCGCCTGGTCACTCGCGAGAAACGCCAATGCTGGTGAGCACTTTAAAATCACAGGAATCATTCTCGCGGGTGGGTTTGTGAAACATCCGAACGCCCCAGGGATTTTTGTTGTTAAACAGATCCTCCAAAAACTGCCGAATGCCGCATTCCGGAACTGCCTCAGGATATATGCGAAGTATGCCACAGTGCGCCACCGTCAGGCCCCTGAAACACTTGCCATCATCTCTGAAACCGTTGCGCGTCGCACAGAGTTGGACCGACAAGCCATGACGCACCGTCTAAATCTTCTGGCGAAAAGCGAACTCCAATCCATCGCCTGCAAAACGGACCTGCCTGTTTTTGCCTTGTCCGGCTTTTGGGATCCCATCGTCCCACGCGTGCTCACCCAGCATTGGTTGAAGAAGAACTGCCCGGGGTTTCGAGATGCGAAGGTGATTTTCCGCGCCGATCACAATGTCCTCGGCACGGCTCCCGTTAAAGCCGTGGAAGCCATCTTAGATTGGATAATCACACCCGACACTTAAGTGCGCATCTTGACACTGCCCCCAAACCGGAGCGCGAGTCTATGACTCGCAGCAACATCCGGAGGCCACCAGCTTTAATACAATGGTAACCATTCGATTCACGAACATTGCTGCGGGTCACAGACCCGCGCTCCGTGGGGGCAGTGTCAAGATGCACCCGACACTTGGTCCGCTTCCAAATCCAACTTTACAACTGTGACAACCGGTGCAACGCTCCTTTCGCATGATGAAAAACTTTCTGGCATTGCTGTTCGTCTCCGTCGGATTAGTGGGTTGCACCACCGGGAAGATCACGAATCTTACCCCGACGAAGATGGAACGAAACAGTTCGGGACTCTATCCAGTCGAAATGGCGTGGCAAAGCCGCGAGCAAGCCCTCCGCCCGGAGAGCTTACAACCACAAGTCATGATTGGGACGGAATCCTACCCAATGCAGCGCACACCGCTGGTAAAGAATCGTTTCGAAACATTGATCCCAGTGCCTGCCAACGAAGACATCGTTCATTACCGTTTCAAAGTGGATTACGAGTATAACGCCATTCCCGTTCCTAGAAAAAACAGCGTGATGTCCCCGGAATACAAACTGCAGATCGGCAAATGATCATTTAGAAAGCTGCTTCGTACAACTTCAAGAAGTCTGCTTTGCCAATAGGGCGAGGGTTGAATCCCGCCGTCCATTGCTGGGCGGCTTCCTCCGCGAGGGTCAGAAGTTTCGTTCGTTTAACACCAGTTTCCGAAAGTTTTTCCGGAAGCTCTGCAATCTTCAACAAGGACCGCAAAAATTTCACGAGGCTGGCCGCGTTCATTCGGCCCATCTGAAAATAAGCATCAGCCGCTACGGGATCCTTCGCATTGAAGGCAACCACATGCGGCAGCATCAATCCCACTGCCTCCCCATGGACAACTCCAAAATGAGCCGTCAAAGGATTTGCGGCGGAATGGGCAGCTCCCAACATGCTATTTTCGATAGCCAACCCTGCAAAGGCCGCGCCGAGCAACATCTTACCTCGGGCTTCGACGTCCAGCGGTTCTCGTAATATTTTACCGAAAGACGTGGAACAGAGTTCAAAAGCTTTGTGTGCAAACATCAGGGAGAGTGGATTGCGCTTTTTCGTAACTGCGCTTTCCACCGCGTGGGCGATTGCATCAATGCCGGTGCAAGCGGTGACACGCCGCGGCTGAGATAGCGTCAATTCAGGATCGAGAATCGCAATTCTTGCCGCCGCTTTGTGATCCAGGCAGGCCATCTTTTGGTGCGTTACCTCGTCAGAAATTAACGCTGCTGACTGCATCTCACTTCCCGTGCCGGCAGTGGTCGGAACGGCGATCATCGGCAGCATCGGCTTTTTCGCTTTCCCCATGCCCCAATAATCTTTCATGTCGCCGCCGTTGGTCAGGATGAAGTTACAACCTTTGGCTGTGTCCATCGAACTGCCACCGCCCAGGCCGATAAGGAAATCGGTTTTGAATTTTTTCGCAACAGCAACGCATTCTGAAACATCGCGCGTAGATGGATTCTCCCGGACACCATCGTAAACGGCTATTTTCAGTCTGGCTGTTTCCAGGATCTGACGGACCAGATCGGCGTGTCCGGCCGCAACGATTCCTGAATCAGTGACAAGAAGAACTCTCCTGGCCCCCAACTCACGTGACAGTTCGCCGATACGTTGAATGCTGTCCGCCCCAAAGATCAAACGGGTGCGCGATTGAAAATCAAATGGAGCCCCTGAAGAACTCTGAGGAAACAATCGAGAAAGTGAGAGGGAGTCCGTCTTGTCACGTTCCTTCAAACGTGTGCTAGAACTGTTTCGCGAAACTTTCGGCATGCGCATCAAACAATGGACATCCAAACCCGCTTGGCGATTCAAAATTTGCCTGATTTCTTCGCTAGAAAAAGCCTGCGATCTCGGTTGCGACGCCGGATCACCACTCAGTTTTACGACTCTGCCGCTTCAATGTTATTTGCTCATCCTGAACTGGAAAAATGTTTGCGGCGCGTTCGCCACTGGAATGTGCAATTCAATGGCACCATTCGTTCCCTGGACCGGTGCGCCATATGGCAACCAATTCACAAGGTTGCTGGAATAATACGCCTGGTAGGTGACTCCGTTGATTCCGTGGATTCCAAGATTCAGATTTGTTCCTGTGCCGTGGCTATACATGCTGAGCGAATCTGCATCGACCCGGACGAAGTTCTGGTTCGTAAGATTGAAAGTCAGGTTCGTATAATGTCGGACGGAAGAGATAAATATCCATCCTTCGTTGGCAGGAGTCACGCTGCCAGTCCAATTAGGCAACACAGACAAACTATAAAAACCATTCAGGTCGGTCACTGCTGTTGACAACCCACCACTCGGCTCCAGGGTAACACCTTCGACTGGAAGGCCATTCGTATCTGTTACAGTCCCCGAAAGGGTGATCGGAGCAATTGTAAAGTTGGCGATGAAGTTCGTCGCCATCTGCACACCATAAACATTTTGAATCTGCGGCCCCACATGGATGGAATAAATCCCCACCGCATTCTGACTTGGAAAGGTCACCTGGAAAGCGCTTTGACCAATGGCAGTGACGCTAGTCGGAGAGATCGCGCCATTTGGAGTGTTGATGATGAAATCGGAGACTGAAACGCTGGCTGCATTCATGAAAGCATCAAAGGTGAAGGTCGCATTGCTCACGGCAGAATACATTGTTCCAAACATCGAGGAACTGACCACAAATGGCGCGGTGACAGACGACAGAAACAGGGATCCGTCCCCCCCGTTCTCCCATCCTATTCCGCCGAGCACGGACAGAATGCCAGTGAAGGAATTGGTTTTGGCGTAGATAGCAATGCGTCCAGCGCCGCCTCCGCCGCCTTCGGCAGGTTCACCTGCGCCACCATCCGCGGAGATCAAGCCGTTCCCTAGCAGTGAGTGTGTCGTGATCCAAATACTTCCACCAGCACCACCACCCGAGCGGTCGATGATGGCATCGTTGCCGTTAACGGTGATTCCGCCATTCACAGAAAGATTGCCACCCACCTGCAAACGAATTGCTCCGCCGCCCTGGGAATAAAGCGGGCTGAAGAAAGGCATTCCACCCTGGGCACCACTTTGACTCGGCGAAGTCTGGAGGCCATATACCTCTCCACCGGGAGCACCTGAAGCACTCATCCCTCCCGCGCCACCGTGCCCACCGCCGCTGCCACTCCCGGTAAACAGGCCTGAGCCGGGAGCGCCGCTGCCGGCAAAGCCTTTTCCATCGAGGACAATGGACCCATCCACCACTGCATTTTCAAGAATGCCCAAACTGAGATTACCAGGCACGTTTGTGAGAGTGAATGTGCTGTTGGTTGCAATCGAAAGGCTCTTCACTAATTGCATTGTGGGATTGCCAAGAACGGACGCTCCGCCCGAAATCGTAAGTCTGCCAGTTTCCGTCCAGCCAATCAGGGGCGTGTTTGCTCCCGCAAGACCGCCATTATGCACCTGAACATCTCCAGCGTTGGTTCCCTCTTTCAGATAAATTGTTCCCGCACCACCAGCGCGCAAGCCCGCGCCCCCATGCGCAGAGAGAACTCCGGCAAAATTGTTCGTGTCAAAATGAATGGCGATGCGTCCACCACCGCCCCCGCAACCGTTGGTGGAGTTGCCGGAACCGCCGTTGGCTAGAATTATTCCTGTCCCCGTAAGTTTTCCAATCGTCAACCAAAAGCTCCCACCAGCCGCCCCGCCGGCATTATTGGTCAGCGCATTCCCGCCGTTCACATTGATTTCTCCATCCAAATGGAGATGTTTCCGTGCCCAATTGAAGCGCAGTGCGCCGCCACCTCGTGCGCCCGGGCTGGGAATAGTGCCTGCCCCGCTACCCATCTGCGTGGGCGTAGCGATGGAGCCATACGAATTGCCACCCACCGATGAACCTCCAGCACCGCCTCCATTACCACCGTGACCAGCCCCGCCACCGCCCAGCCCCGTGGATCCAATCAGAGACCCCGCATGGTAGCCTTTGGATTCCAGAGTGATACCACCATGTTTTTCAATGGTCGCATCACCGAGAAGCGTAAACGTCGGGGAACTGTTCTCAGCGATAGTGAGCCAGCTATTGGAACGGATCAGCAAATTGTTATAGGCGTGTGTCCCGAACGTGCTCAAAACAACTGCCCCCTGGCTCAACGTCAAATCGTGTGGGGAAGCGCCGGAAAGGTGCGGAGTCATTGCCCCCCTGACACCGTCATTCGCAATGATCACCTGCGGGATACTATTGCTATTCGCCTTCAGGAAGATGGTTCCGGCACCGCCATGATTGGCACCAGCCCCGCCAAACGCCTCGATCTTCCCGGTAAATTGGTTGGTGTTATAATAAATTGCGATCCTCCCACCGCCACCACCTCCTCCGTAGGGAGATTCGCCCGCCCCACCATTGGCCGCAATTAATCCTGATCCGAGAAGCCTGCCAACTGTCAGGTAAAGACTACCACCCGCACCACCGCCGCTGCCTGGCGTCAGACCCTCATTACCATGAACAGTCAATTTTCCATTTATTGTTAAATTGCTGGTGACGATGAAACGGATATAGCCGCCTCCGGCTCCTCCTGGTCCCGAGCAACTACCTCCCGTTCCGCCGGGAGTCGTTGGCGCCATCAAAACTCCCACTGGCACTCCACCCGCAGCCGCATTCGCGCTAATCCCTCCATAACCACCGTGTCCACCGCCACCGCCGGTATTACCATAGACCGTCGATGAAAAAATACAGGATCCCGATCCAAGGCCCGAAGAGACTGCCGTGTTGCGACCGTCGACATGCACCAAAGCACCGTGTTCAATGGTGGCACTGCCGCTGATATTCAGGGTGATTGCCGTTCCACTGTTGGATGCGAGCGTCAAAATCCCATTCGTTGCAACCAAGAGATTTCGAAAAAAAGTCTGGGACGGTGTGACAGTTACGTTGGCCCCGCTTCCCACGGTGAGGTCATAGCTTCCACTCGTTGGGTTTACCAATGTGTAAGTGCCGTTGCTGCCTCCGTTGTCTACGATGATTTCGCCGAAGGACGAATTGTTCGCTTTCAGATAAACCGTTCCAGCGCCACCGTAATTGAAGCCTGCTCCGCCGCGAGCCGTCAGGTTTCCGGAAAACAGATTGGTTCCGTAAAAGATCGCAATACGGCCACCGCCACCTCCACCGCCGAATGGAAACTCGCCTGCTCCGCCGTTTACAGAAACAGATCCTGTTCCCAAAAGTCTGCCGACCGTCAAATGAATGCTTCCCCCCGCTCCTCCACCGCTGTTGGAACCCGGGCCGCGAATTCCTTGCGCCGAGAGCGTTCCGTTGAGAACCAAATCTTTGTTTACGGTCACTCGGATCGCACCTCCACCGGCTCCGCCTAAATGAAACGGGCTTGTGCCTCCACCGTTTCCACCAGCACCGCCACTGCTGAGAAGTGTCAAGCTCCCGAAGGCAATTCCACCAGAAGCATTCGTTCCTCCTGTTCCCCCATTGCCCCCGTGCCCCCCACCGCCTCCGACCATTCCAACGCTTTGCCCCAAACCCTGTCCAAAAGGATGTCGCCCATCTGCCGAAAATCCGCCTGTTGCATCAATCACCAGATTACTGGCGACAATCAGCAAACTGGATGAACTCTGCTGATACCAGCTATTGGAGCCAATCACGAGGTTGTTCAACGTGCTTCCTACACTGTTCGAAACAACGGCCCCTGCGGCGATCGTCAAATTAATACTGCTCGCCCCGAAAGTGGTGAGCCCCTCCCGACCTCCATTATCAATCAACAAATCAGGAATGACTATAGTGCTGGCTTTCAAATAGATCGTTCCGGCTCCACCGTTTTGCCATCCCTCACCGCCATAAGCCGTGAACTTTCCGGAAAATAAGTTCGTGGAATAATACAAAGCGATGCGCCCACCGCCACCGCCACCACCTTGAGGCAAAGATCCATGGCCACCATTGGCAGACACTCGGCCAGTTCCTGAAAAGGAGGCAGCACTCAGGAAAATACTTCCGCCGGAACCACCACCACTGGCCACCCCTGTTCCCCAAGCTCCATCCGCCAGGATTGCTCCATCCACGATCATAGGCCCCAGGACTGATATTTTGATGGCACCGCCCCCCGTTCCACCTGGGCCGCTTCCCGAACCGGAGGAACCTCCGCCGCCACTGCCAACGTCAACCGGGGTCGCCAGGATCCCATAGGTATTACCGCCTGTTTGATTCAAACTGCCACGCCCGCCGTTGCCACCATAACCTCCACCAGAACCGGACGAACCCGACTGACCAGCGCCCGATCCCATTCCCGACAGCCGCCCTCGTTCAATTGCATTCAATCCTCCATTCGACTGGATCGTAACAGAACCAGCCGCGTCTATAATTAAAGGGAAAGCTGCTGGCGTGATCATCCAACTGTTCGAGCCAACAAAAAGATGTTGCACATGCAAATTGGTGGTGTTCAGGATAGCTCCACCTTTTATTGTCAGGTTGTACGAATCGCCTGGAGAAGGGAGGAAATAAGCCGTGTTCGTCCCCACAATCCCGCGGTTATCCAGCGTAAGTTGCGCGATTGCGCTTTTCGCTTTTGTATAAACTGTCCCTGCCCCACCCGGAACCCACCCTGCCCCGCCACGCGCCACGGTATCACCCACAAAGGAGCTCTCGTCAAAGTATACAGCAATCCGACCACCGCCGCCGCCCCCACCGTTATGGGGCTCACCACTGCCGCCGTTCGCTGAAATCACGCCGCTGCCAGAAAAACTTTTTGTGTTGAACCAAAGAGAACCGCCCGCGCCACCGCCGGAATGTGAGTTAGTCCCTCGTGCTCCATCCGCCGTTACCGCACCATCCACACGCAACAAATTCCCCACCGTGATTCTTCCCAAACCACCTCCCCAACCACCGGCCCCGTTGCCGGCTCCGCCGCCGCTCCCCAGCGTAGCCGGGGTCAAAACAGTTCCATAGATATTACCACCGGAAGCAGCGCTCACACTCATTCCCCCATAACCGCCATGCCCTCCTCCGCTCCCATTCGTATAAGTGTAGGGACTGTTCGTGGTGCGACTCAATCCCGCTCCAGGTCCGAAGCCCCCACCGAAACCAGCACCGATCAAGTCGATCTTTCCACCCACCTCGATCTCGAGGTTGTTCGTGATGGTCAGAAACATCCCTGCTGCCGCCAACCCCCCGACGCATTCATAATCTACTGCAATTGTTCCACCCTCTGGAATCGATGAATTCATCAGGCGCATGATTTGCGGCATGCTGCCGACGCTGATGTAATAATCGACGTTGTTCGTATAGATCACCTCGCCGGTTATATCTGTTACCACGATGCTGTTGATCGCCACATCGGAACGCAGAAGAGTAATCGTATTCCCGTCGCTGAAACTATGCAATTCATCCTCCACGGTGATGATCTCCTGCACCATTCCATTCCACGACGACGAATGCCGCACCACACCGCCATTGAGGATGCGCAGATTGGCAAACGTATGCGGGCCATTAACCGTCAACGTACAATTCGATACAACCAATTCCTGTCCCTCGAAATTGGTGTTGCTAATGCTGATGATTGCATCGTTCGTGAAAGTAATTGCGCTGGAAGTAAGTGCCCCAGGAAGAATACCCACCATTGCCAGCGCCAATCGCCAAAGTTGTTTACTCATAAAAATTATCCCAAAAGCAATTCACCACTAGCGACATTACCCTTTGTGTTATGTGCCCATGATGAGCTGCCCGATATAACCGTCAATGGAAATAGCTGAGGCGATACCTGAAGGAAATGTGCGTCTAAGTGCTCACCCTAAAGAGGAATCTCAGCAGGCGGAGCGGCGGCGTGCGATGCATCAGCCGGAGCGGCAAGGCTGCAATTATAGATTTCGGACCACCAACGTTACTCGCATCTCCTTACGCGCTGCGGCTGAATCTGCGAGCAAGCGAGAACTATAGAAACAACGAACCGCATTGCGGTTACGCCGCGCTCCATTGCGCAATTCGCGGTTGAACTGCACCGTTACAGCCAAGGGCCTACCGCAAAAAAATACGAGGAAATGCAGTTTTCATCACTTCGGTAGATCATCGAAGTAATCACGCACGGCACCGCGATACGCTTTGGGAACCTGATCCTGGTTGATGGCGCTTTGAGCTTCGCTTTGGGCGGCGGAGACGGCTTCCTGGTAACCAACCGTGCTTGATCCTTTTATACTGACCCCTTTCAAGGTGATGCTCGGCATCGGTCCGCCTGGGGAAATCTGGCCACGCACTTTCGTGGGGGTGAGAGTGTCGGGTAGATCAAGTTCGCGTTCGGTGTGACCTCGGGAATCGGTGTCCGGACGGTTCAAACCGGAGTTGTCCCACCCAGCGGATGATTCGGGGATTTGAATCCAACCGGTTTCATCGGCCCACGTTCCCACACCCGCCCCAGGTTTTCCGCCTTTACCAACCCCGGGACTACTGCAACTGCCCCAGCTTTGACAATTACCAACCGCCATCTGGGCACGTTTCAAATGCTCGAGCGATGCCATCAATTGCGCGGCGTCATTCATCTGTTCCAACAGCTTCTTCAACTCTTCACTCGCATCCGCAAGCGACTTGGCTGCGCCCGGTTTCTCGCCTGCTTTCATCTGTTTCGCAGCGTCATTGAGACATTCACCGACTTTACCGTATTCGCTCGCCGGATCCACCGCTTTGGCAACTTCCTCCATCAGCTTCTGCAATTGTTCCGGAGTAAGATTCGCAGTCTTCAATTGCTGGATCATCTTCTCCAGTGTCTCCTGCGCCAACTCGGCCTGACCATTTTTCAATTGTTCCGCCAGATCCTTGCCAAATTTCGAAGCGGCATTCTGCAACTGTTGCAATGCCTGCGACATCTCCTGCAGTTTCTCCAGGTCAGTCATCGCCAAATCGAGTCCTTTCATGAACAAATCCGTTTGATCCGATTGCAAGGCGGCGATCGCTTCATCCAGATCAGGCAAACTCATTCCCATTTCACGAGCTTGTTGCGAAAGATTCGCGAGGTTTTGCGCCATCTGTTGGCGTGCTGCCTGACCTTCCGGAGAATCTTTGCTCGGCATGCCGGCAGCCGCTTTCTGCGCCTGCTGCAATTCATTCTTCATCTTCTCCATGGCATCCGGGCTTCCGGCGTTTTTCCCTAGCGATTTCTGCATCTCATCAATCTTCTTTTGCAATTCACCGGGTGTGGCGGCTCCCGTCCGCTCAGCATTGCGCGCGGCGCGTTCCAGCGGCTTGAGCGCAGGATTGCGACCGAGTTCATTCAAATCATTCTTCAAACGATCTGTAACGCTTGCCAGATCTTTGAGTGCTTCGTTACGGGTGATGGGACTCTTGGCCAGCGCATGTCCGAGTTCCTCCACAGTTGCGAGACTTTCACGGATGGGTTCGAACGCAGGTGGACGCCGCTGCAAATCGCGCCGGGTGAGTTCGGCAATTTGCGCGCCCACTTCCTTGATGACCTCTTTTTCCTTCTCGCCCTGCAGATGGGCTTTGCTGCGATATTCCGGAACGAAACCGAGCCCAGCACCTATCGCCAGTAACAAAAGCGCCCAGCGACTCGCCTTCGGCAGGTAAAGCGGGGCGAGCTTTCGCAGGTCGATCTTCTGCGCGTGATGGGCAGCGTCGGAAATGAGGAGTTGTTTCCAATTGGCATCCACCGGTTTGTCGGACAGTTCCAGGGCAGTGCTAAGTCGTTCCTGCAGATGCGTTTTTTCATCTAGCCAGCGCGCGGTCTCCTGCGCTCTTAAACGCCGGAAAAAGCCATGGGCAAACCCGATCAAAATACAGGCCACCCCTGCAATCGCCGTCGCGGTGACAACCTCGAATGGGATGGGGAAAATTTTGTAGGCGATGAATGCAGGGAGCCAGAGCGCGGCGCCGATCAGCAACCCCTGCCAACTCCCAACCCACGCCCTTTGCCAGCGGCGGCGTTGCGACGCCCGATTGACCGCAGACCGAATCGATTCCATTTCGCTCATGGCAACCTTAATCTGCGCTATTTTCCCGCTGAAGCGAGAGTAAATCTAAAAAACGCGAGTCAGTGGGCCTCCGGCCTGGGGGGACTGGATTTTTCTTTCGCAGACATCGTTGCAGATCCTGCAACGGTAAATCCAAGGGTTTCTGGCTGTAAGGGAAATGCAAATTGCTATACTGAACAATCCTTCCGTCACGCGGTGCGCCAATAGACCCCGGCGGTACTTTCAATTTGCAGTCCCATGGCCATTTTCGCCACGGCCACCGCGCCAACTGCATTGTTGCTGCTGCCGTCAGCGCCGATTTCCTGGGCGAACTGGCGCGTCACAGGCGCGCCTCCGATGAGCACTTTGACTTTATCCCGCACACCGGCCTGAACCATTGCATCAATGGTTGTCTTCATTGAATACATTGTGCTGGTGAGAAGGGCGGACATGCCGACGATATGCGGATTCCGTTCGTTGATCGCAGCGATGAACTTCTCCGGGGAAACATTCACCCCGAGATCAACCACTTCAAAACCACAACCTTCGAGCATCGCGCCCACCAGATTCTTGCCAATGTCATGCACGTCCCCGTTCACCGTGCCAAGGACAACGCGTCCGGCGGATTTGATTTGAGCCGCGACAAGGAGCGGACGCAGGATTGCCATCGCTGTTTTCATGGCCCTCGCGCGGATCAACAGGTCCGGCACAAAGTATTCTCCAGCAGCGAAACGCTTTCCCGCATCTTCCATCGCGGGGATCATGTAGTCATTGACCAGGGAGAGCGGCGCAACGCCTTCGGCAAGGGTGCGCACGGTGACACACCGGGCGGCTTCGGCGTCGCCGGAAATCATTGCGTCATAGAGCGGATGTGAGGGTGTCATGATGGAGATTTGTTAAGTGTGAAGGATCAAAAGGAAACCAGGCAGTGCCAGACATAGGTGTAACCGAGCGCATCGACATCCTCCCAAACCTTTTTGGCAATTTGCGGATCGCCGGAGATCTCGGGAATTTCGCGCAACTTCTCCTCCCAGGGAATGCAGACGCCGGGCAGCTTCGCAACCTGCGGCAATTCGTTTTTATTTATGTTCTGCTCCATAAGATGTTCGTTTCAATAAACCCCGTACTCGTGCGTAAACTCCGTCCATGCCCGCATGTTTTCCACGCTCATGTCGTTCTGCATGATCGCGCTGGCGTCCATGATGTAGCCGCCGTCCCGCGCCACGCTATCAATCACCTTTTTGCAGTACTCGCGGATTTCCTTCGGCTTGCCGAAACTCAGCAGCACGTTGGGAATGCCGCCGCTGATCGCGAACTTATGCCCTATTTTCTTATGCACCTCGAAAACGTCATCCTGATCGACGTGGTAAATGATGCTCCCATCCGGCAGTTCGGCGAAGGCATCCAGGTGAGCGCCCCATTTTCCTTCCGCATAGAACAGCGTCTGATGGCCGCGACGCCAGATTTCGAGAACGATTGGCTTGAGCGTCGGCCAATAGATTTCGTTGAAATGTTTGTATGAAACAAAAGGGACGCAACCGCGGTGCATCCAGATGGTGATCGGAACATTCTTTTGCGGGTCAGCACCCGAGAGCGCCACGTGCAACAAATGCGGCGCGAGCGCTTCGCATGCTTTACGGACCTTTTCGGGGCGTTCGTGCAAATCCATGCAAAGGCCGACGTAGCCGCGCAGTTTGTCGGCGAGAATGTCCATCGGCGCTTTCAAAATGCCACTGATAGCGTGGACAGTTCCCGACTCGGTGCGAAGCAGGTCAACTTGCCGGCCGAAACCCATGAAATAATTCCACATCGCCATGCCGCCTTTAAGAAAGGAGAGATTGTTCCGATAGGTAGCCGGGCTGCCGATCGGCGCAACATCACTCGAAACCCGCGGCAACCAGACGTTAAATAAAAAAGCAGTCGGATCAGCGATCAACGCGTCGTAATCATCGGGTTGCATGAACGCGTTTTCTTCGGATGGCTCGTGGTATTGGAAGCCAGTGTCCGGCGGCACATCAATTCCCGGCACGCCGTAGTATTTCAATCCGATGGCCTGTGTCAGTCCCGTCCAGACATAAACCATGTTACCCACCACCGCGTCCCAATCGAAATCCGCGGCGCATTTTCGCGCCGCCGCAAACGCTTTTTCGTAATCGTGGGTCACTTCCTGGCAGGTATATCCAGCGTATTTTGCGGCGAACTCGGCCACGAACGGACGCATCGGGATTCTGTCCGGCTTGCCGTTGCGCATCGCCGTCACGTAACGGCGCAGGCGTTCATCGTAGAGTCTGCTGTTACGGTCGGATACGGTCTCGTTCTGAACAGGGTCGGTCATTGCTTCAATCGGGCTTCCCGAAGAATACCGTTAGTCTCGTCTGGCCAGCCTTGACCCAAGTCAATGCTGTTAAGGGATTCCGTGTGAATAATTCAGCTTCGCGGTGATCAGTGTTCCTTTAAGATATTTTGTTCTGGCAGCAGCATTGGCGCTGATGCCCCTCTGCGAACGGTCATCCGAGGCCGCGCCGGTCGTGCAGGATCTGGTAAACCAGTTTGATTCGGATAGATACTACGATTTGGTCGCAAACAAACTCTACACGCGTCAGGGCATGAATCGCGCTCCGGGGATTGGCCCCGAGAATCCACTTTGCCGGGAGGCCATCTATGCCGAATTACAGAGTTACGGATACACCGCCTACAAAGACCAGTTTGACTATGTGGATACGAGCGGTGTTCCTCGAATCGCCTGCAATGTGATCGCGATCAAACCGGGCGTGCGCAATCCCGATAACGAAATCTTCGTCGTCGGCTCGCACTTCGATTCAGAGGATAATCCGGGCGCCGATGACAACGCCACCGGAGTGGCCGCGCTGTTGGAAATGGCCCGGATCTTCAACCAGCACAACTTTGCCAAAACGATTGTGTTCTGCGCGTTTGATGCCGAAGAGGTTTATGATTACTACGGCGCTCGCCGGCTGGGCAGTTCCCGCTATGTGAGTCAGCACCTTAATGACAATATCAAAGGCATGGTTTCGGTGGATATGATCGGATGGCAGGCTTCCGGCAGCAGTTCCAACCAGGCCTATATCGAAGGTCGTTCGACAATGGCTGTCATCCGCAATGAATTGAGGCTGGTAATGCAAACCTACGGAGGAGGCATTGTTCCGGTGTTGCGCAGTACTTCCGGCGATCTCAGCGACCATGTGGCATTTGCAAATGCCGGGTTCCAGGCCTGCCTGTTCATTGAAGGATACTTTTCGAGCAACCCCAACTACCACAAGCTCACCGATTACGTCGAAATGCCTGGTTACATTGACTGGATCTACGCGGGCAAGATGGCGAAGACCGCGATCGCCTACTTCGCAACCAAGGCAGAAATTGTGGACACCAATTCGATGACGACCACCCTGTTCCGGGACGAATTTGAGACATCGGACAGCGCGAACAACTGGCTCCTGTTTGAAGGCTCCGCAAACGGCATCCCTGACTACACGGTGGACTGGTCATTTGATTACAGCACCTATCACAGCGCGTTCAATGGCACGACGATTCCACCCGCGCCCAACACAACCAACGGCACCACGCGCGGGCTAAAGTTGACCGTCAATAATAATGACATAACCGGCGCGCTTGCCGCTGTCAGTCTCTACCCAAACAATTTGGTCCTGAGCAACGGTTACAGCTTCAAAGTGGATATGTGGATGAACTATCCCGGCGGGCCAGGCGGAAGCGGTTCAACCGGCAGCACCGAAACGGCGACCATCGGAATCAACCACTCCGGCACCCGCGTCAACTGGCAAAACGGCAACCCGAGCGACGGCTTGTTTTTCGGCTTCAACGGCGAAGGCGGCGTCACTGACGATTACCTCGCCTATGCGGGCAACGCTGCCTCAATACCCACAAAACTGAGTTTCGCCGCCAGCGGACTCGTTGGCGTCAACAACACTCACGCATTTTTCCAAACCATTTTTCCCGCGTCGCAATTTGAAACCGCTGGCACCCCGGGAAAACGCTGGGTGGAAGTGGAACTAAGCCAGGACGTGAACAACATTGTTGCCTTGCGTATGAATGGCCACCTGGTTGCCCTGCGCACCAATAGTTCGCCATTCATCGCTGGCACAGTGATGCTCGGTTACATGGATTTATTTGCTTCCATTGCAACTCCTGCCGCGGATGCCTTCGTGATTTTCGACAATGCGCGTGTCGAAGCCACCCAACCCGTCAGCGCTCCAATCATCAACGGCTTTGGCATCAGTCCAGGAGGAGAATTTCAACTGCAATTCAGCGGAGTTGCCGGGGGCACTTATTCTGTGTTGAGCACCACGAATAACCTGGAAACGCCGATCGACTGGACAGTGGTCGGAACCGCCACGGAACAATCTCCGGGCCAGTTCGAATTCATTGCTCCAGACATTGGAACCACACAACGATACTTCCGGCTTCGCCAACCGTGATCGTTTTTTGATTGAGAGATTTGACCGTTTCCCACTCCCTCGCCCTTTCCGAAAGGGAGAGGGCCGGGGTGAGGGATTGCCGGCAGGGCGTTTTGAAGGAGATGTGGTGGTGGCTCCGTTGAGTCCTGTTGCGTTTAGTCACCTGACCTTGATCGGGGCGAATGCCATTGCGGTAAGGCGCACAAACGGAAGTTAGTGGGGAATTTACAGCCCGATGCAACTTCAACGATGCAACGATTCACCCCCCATCACTTCAGCACCACAATCTCACTCATCCGCCCCTCCCCGCGCCGATTCAACGCCGTCATTCCAATCTCCACCTCCGCATTCAGCGCGATGCCGTTCAAAACAAACGAAGGATCTGATCCACTCGCAACCGGCCGCATCTCTGCATCCACGCCGACGACTCGCACCCAGACCCGGTAACGCTCCGCCAGCGGCACAGGCGGACACTCCACGATTATTCCACCTGGCTCAACTACCGTGGCTTTCACCTTCTCCGGCGCCGCAGGAGTTTTCTTCAATCCCGGCTGATTAAAACCAAACTCCACCCAGCGCCCATCCAGCGGATCCAGCGCATAGGCCACATCATTGAACACCTTGCGCACCAGGCGACGCGCCTTGCCGAGCAGGACAGCCCGCGCCTGCAACGCCCGTTGCACATCCGCTTTCGCGAGGTTCACCGCCGCCACCCGATCCATCAACGCCTTCTTCAACACTCCCGCCTGCGCGGAAGTGATGTCGATCCCCGAATAATCCAACTCCGGACGGCTCTCCAGATACCCTCCCATCGTCCCGAGCAGCACGTAAACCTTATCCACCGTCAGCGGCACCTGGCGCGATCCCCTGAAACCGAGCGCCTCCCATTCCCGCGAACCTTTCGGCCCCAACGCATCCTTGCGCAACACGCGCAACACCGTGGCAAAAGTGCGTCCCGTCTTCAGCGCCAGCTCCAATTTCTCCCCTTTCTTGCGCAGCATCACCCTCGCTTCCAGAAATTGGCTGTGCGAAAGGTCCAAAGCCTCCTTCTCAGCGGTGAGCAACCCCGCCAGGTTGGACGCCAACCCCAGTTGACTCCCCAAATTGAGGATCCCGGGAATAATATTCCCCATCTGAACCACCATTTTCGCCGCTGAATTGGCTAATCTATTTTCCATATTTTTGTTTTCGTTTGATGTTTAAAAATTAACAACCCCCTTTATCTCACAAACGGACATCCCCGCATAAGGACAACATTCTGTCGCAGTGATTGTCCACCCTGTTAACCCACTGATGCAGAAGGCATTCTGCACGCAAAAAAAGTTCAAAATATTTTCAAATAACCGCAAACCCGCATGAATAAAGGCCGAAACGTGGGCCACCGCGATAATCACCCGTAAAACATAGGGCGACGCAAGCCATGGTTGGGAGACGTAAAGCGATAAAACACCTTCAAACGCGCAAAAACTGACTCCGTAAAAACAAACAACTCCGGTTCCAATCGGATCCCCTGTCCAACAAAAGAATGAACCACCCAACCGATCGGAACCGAACCGCTCAAACTCAAAACAACCCCTTCCCAATCGTGCGACGACTTATCGAAATGCATCCCCCGGAGTTCCGCCCGGAAACGCCCTTGAAAAATCCAAAAAAATGCATTTCCGGACGGAAACCGGCTCAAGTGAGCGAGAAAAATGGATTTCCAACCGGAAACAGCCCAAGTGGAAACAAATAAATCGATCACCGAACGGATAAGCTGCCCGCAGAGCGGCAATTGAAGGTGGCCGAGGATTTCAACCGGTTTCAACCCACCGATCAGGAAGCAGTTGCCGATCCCAGTCGCGGAGTGACGACCCGCCTTGTAGCCGTGCGCGGAACGCTGGATTTATCCGGCAGCAATCTCCCAAACCGAACGCTGACTCCAGAACCACCTGGCGCATTCGGGACAGATTCACGTTTCTGCCGGATGAATCCGGCGTTCCGTTGCAATTTCAACTGAATCGTTCCGGCTATAGCGTTTACCAAAAGTAATTTCCGGATAGGCACTTCAAGTTTCATCGGAAACGTCTGTCTTCCCGACGCCTTTCCGTTCGACCTCCGCTGTCGGGGTAATCAACGCGGACTGATCACAAACGCTTTTCTCGCAGAAAGGAAATGAGCCTCCTGACGTCGTCTGCTACCAGATTTTGATCCGCCGTCGACCGCGGCGCACGCTCGTGCGCAAGCCTCTCTCTCGTGGCAGACGACGTGAGGAGGCTCTGATTATTTCCGCGAGATTACTCGCAAAACGTCATAGCGGCTCCGGATTATGATCCAATGCTCCGCCAACTGCCGGAAGGATAATGGCCCCAGAAGTTTCAACCTGATTACCGGGATGCTGAGATTATTGTGCCATGGGTTTGATACTCAGACGGACCGCCCAATCGAAAAAACGCCGGGCCTGCTCCACTGCGTTCACCTCGTTGTGGCGCTCGATGTATTCGCAAACGTAAAATCCACGATACCCGACGGCTTCCAGGTTTTTGACGATCTTCACGAAATCAATCGGCCCTTCACCCCAGGGCAATTGGATTTCTTTCCATGTCATGCCACCCGCGCGAAAACCGGTTCCCTGTGTCAACGGCAGCAATGCATCAAAAGAGGCGCCCTGATTTGTGCCGGCGTAATAATGGGCCGGATCAAGCGTCAACCCGAGGCCCGGCACATCGCGGCATAACTGCAGCGCGTCGGCTGGACGTTCCGTTATCTGGAAGCAATGGGTTTCGACAGTCAGCAGAATGCCGTGCTTTGCCGCAATCGCCTGAAGCTGCCGCAAGCGCGCCACCTGTTCGTCGCGGTCTGACTTGAGTGATGGGGCCATGAGATTGATCAGGCGCGCATCGAGACGGGCCGCCAGTTGAGCCAGGGCGGTGAACTCGCGTTCATATTGTTCAAAAGCGCGCGCCTCCACTGGGTCGAATGTGAGATTGGAAACGCGCAGGCCGTTCGCCGCCAGCAACGCTTCCACTCGCGACGCTTCGGCATCGAAATCCTCGAGCAACTTTTCCACCGAAACGTGCGGCGCCCATTTCAAACACGAGAGATCAACCCACTTGTAACCGATGTCGGCCATCGCCTTGAACGCTGTTTCGGTCGATTGCTTGGACTGGATCAGCGACGAACAGGAAATGCGATCCGTGCGAACCGTCGCTTCGGAGGTAGCAGCGTTGGTCTTTGTGATTTCCGCTCCGCTACTTTTGCAGGGGAGCATGGCCGCGAAGATGGTCGCGAGGAGCGTGATGAATATTTTCATGCCAGATTTTCAGGAATGGAGTGTTCAGGCAGGGCAAAGAAAACAGGTGACAGGGACACGTTGAGCAAACAATGGCTCAACATCACTCCACCTTCCTTGATCCGCGTCAAGGACAGTGACATAGAGTTTTTGCCAGACGGTCTTGTCATTAGCCATAATCTCTTCCATCAGCCCTTCTTCCATCGGCAAAGGAGGCGACGTCGCTGGCATGGAACTCGCCAGACGAATCGGGTTGGACGGACTTCAGGTCAGTCTCGGTTTCCTGGCAAACGATCTGCATCCGCGCAAACCAGAGATGCAGTTGCGCTACAAGGAAGCCGCGAAACACGTTGGGCGTCATACCTGGTAAATCTCTCTTTTACCATTTTCACTTAAAACGAACCACAACCAATCCCTCACCGCTTTTGTGGGTTGAAACACCTCCCTGCGGGCGTAGGTTGTTTCATGAAAAGAGAAGCGACTCCGGGCAAGATTTCCAATCATTTCAGAGGACTCGGAACCGTCACTCGCGACATGGTTCAAGAACGCGCGAAGGAACTGGCGCAGATCAAGGGGCACGATCGCTACACTGAAGATGATTGGCATGAAGCCAAGCGTGAACTGATTGGGATTCATGGCGATACACCTGAAGATGAATCCATCAATGCGCTGACCCGTTGGGATGAGGATCCCGGCTCTTCCGGTCATCGCGTGCCGCACATTGAGCCGACTGATGAAGAAGTTCTGGCGGAACAATTGGTCGAGGAAGGCTCGGAGGAAGCAGAACACGATCGTATGGTGGAAGGCAGCCGTCCGAACCGTAACGAGGAGATTTAGATCGCCATGATCGAGAGATTTCGAGACCGCAGAGAAGCTGGACGCTGGCTGGCGAACACGATGGATCATCTCACCGATCAGGCAAATGTGGTTCTTGCTTTGCCAAGGGGTGGTGTTCCCGTCGGCCTTGAAGTAGCTCACCGTCTCCATGCGCCTCTCCAGGTATTTGTGGTGCGAAAGCTGGGGGTTCCAGGCCATGAAGAATATGCCATGGGCGCGATCGCCTCCGGAGGTGTCACACTCTTGAACGAAGAAGTTATCCGGCAACTGCGGATTTCCCGGTCTGAAGTGGAGTTTGTAATTGCACGAGAAAACCGGGAGTTGGAACGGCGGGAACAACTTTACAGCGGTGAACAGCCACAAGTGGACATCAGCAGGGGGACAGTGATTCTTGTAGATGATGGTCTTGCGACAGGTTCCACAATGAAAGCGGCTGTGCGAGCAGTCAGGCAACGGGGCGCTGACAGGATTGTCGTTGCTGTTCCAGTAGCTCCGGCATCCGCCAGGGAAGAATTTGAAGCGATAGCCGATGAGTTTATATGCGTGCTTGAGCCTGAACTGTTTTATGCAGTTGGCCAATGGTACGAAAATTTTTCACAGACAACGGATGACGAAGTCCGGGAGTTGTTGGCCGCTCAAAACCAAGTGGTTTCAGGCTCCAGTTTTTGATTTCCAAGCGAAAGGAGGTTTCAATGGCGTTAGCAGTTGATGCGACAACCGAGATTATCGGTGAGTCCGCCCACCGACTTACAGGTTCCAATAGGGATTATGATCCACTGTTGGAGATGATTGGTGATGCCCGATTTGTCCTGCTGGGAGAGGCTTCCCATGGCACACACGAATTCTATCGCGAACGCGCCCAGATCACTAAACGGCTGATTCAGGAAAAAGGTTTTACCTCCATCGCAGTCGAAGCCGATTGGCCGGACGCCTACCGGGTAAACCGATTTATTCGCAACGAAAGCGAAGATGAAGATGCTGAAGAAGCTCTGCAGGATTTCAAAAGATTTCCCACCTGGATGTGGCGCAATGCTGACGTGCTCGATTTCGTGGGATGGTTGCGCGATTACAATGACAACATTCTTGAGCCAACACAAAAAGTCGGTTTCTACGGGCTGGATCTCTATAGCCTCCATAGCTCGATCCAGGCGGTGCTGGACTACTTGAAAAAAACTGATCCTGAAGAAGCTCGTCGCGCCAGGTCGCGATACTCCTGCTTTGAGCATTTTGGAGAAGATCCGCAATCCTACGCTTTCGCCGCCACCACTTCGAACGCAAACTCCTGTGAAGAAGAGGTCATTCGCCAACTGGTGGAGTTGCGTCGTCGCTCGGAAGATTACCTCCGTGCGGAGGGCAAAAGCGTCGCCGACGAATTCTTCTTTGCCGAACAAAATGCACGCCTGGTGAAAAATGCGGAGCACTATTATCGCTCCATGTTTTATGGGCGGCAATCTTCCTGGAATCTTCGCGATCAACACATGGCCGACACACTCGATTCCCTCATGGGACATCTGCAACGACATCGTGTGCCGCAAAAAATAGCCGTCTGGGAGCACAACTCGCACCTGGGCGATGCTCGTGCGACCCAGATGGGTGAACGCGGCGAACTAAATGTGGGACAACTCATCCGGGAACGTCATTCAGGCCAATCTGTTTTGGTTGGCTTTACGACGTATTCCGGGTCCGTCACAGCAGCTTCCGAGTGGGATACACCTGCCGAGCGCAAACGTGTGCGTGATTCCCTTCCTGAAAGCTATGAGGCTCTGTTTCACGAAGTGGGATTCGATCGTTTCTTTCTAAACATGCGAGATATTCCAGCAGTCAAAGAAAAGTTGCAAGAACCCCGCCTCGAACGTGCCATTGGAGTCATTTACATGCCGCAGACCGAACGAATGAGCCATTATTTCGAAGCTTATTTGTCCGATCAGTTTGATGCGATCCTGCATTTTGACCAAACCCGCGCAGTCGAACCGCTGGAGCGCACGGTTGAATGGAGAAAAGGCGATATCCCTGAGACATTCCCATTCAGCGTTTAATTTTATATATGAAAAACTTAGCTATTCATCCAAATCAATGGGGAGCTTTCTGTGAAGCTTTTACTGAACTGAACCGCGGCACTTTAATGTCCGTGGATTTGCATCATCTCGATAATAGGCGGGATGGGATTGCACGCGACGCCGTGTTTCAGGAGATGATTTGGGATACAAGCCCAGCGTGCAGCAGTATTATAACGTTGCGCTTCGGACAGGAAGGCGAAATGCGGACCGACCACGTCGTTATCGAACCCATCCATCTCCGGGTAAAGCAAAACGGTGACGGCCAAAAGTTCCTTCAGATCGAAGCGGAGAACGGTGTCACGCTCGTTAATTTTAGGTCCGGCCGTTTACCTATGGAAGATTTCGAATCTGAATTCAAAAGCTTTGGAAGAGGTAAAAACCAAAGCGAAGTGGCAGCATCATCATGAAAACTATCATAGAACATGGACATGGAAAACTGGTGACGATTCCCGCGGGAGATGTCGCGTTGGAAGGCAATCTTATTGTTCCGCCAAAAGCATCCGGGGTGGTGCTGTTTGCGCATGGGAGTGGGAGCAGTCGATTCAGCTCTAGAAACCGTGCGGTTGCCGCCTATCTGAATGAAGGCGGCCTGGGAACTCTGCTGATGGATCTCCTATCCGAAAGCGAGGAGGCTATCGACCTCCAGACAACGCAACTTCGTTTCGACATCGCATTTCTTGCCGAGCGACTTCTCTACGCCAAGGCATGGCTGAAAGAAACCGCAGAAACCAAAGATCTAAAAACAGGGTTGTTCGGTTCAAGCACCGGAGGCGGCGCCGCGCTGGCTGCTGCTGCTCAGGAACCCGCCGAAATCTCCGCAGTGGTTTCGCGCGGTGGCAGGCCTGATTTGGCAGGGCCCGCCCTGCCCGATGTCAAATGCCCAACACTTCTCATCGTGGGGGGAAGGGATTTTCCTGTTATTGAATTAAACAAGGAAGCCTACGAGCAACTCACCTGCACGAAGGCGATGGAGATTGTCCCGGGCGCGACTCATCTGTTTGAAGAACGAGGCGCTCTTGAGGAGGTTTCCAGGCTCACCCGTGACTGGTTCCGGAAATATCTGCAATAAACCCGACGCTATTCCTTCAATTTCTTTTCCAGCATCTCTCCGATCAGGTTCGGGTTTGCTTTACCTTTGCTCAACTTCATGACCTGCCCTTTGAGAAAATTTAGTGCGGCAACCTTGCCCGCTCTGAAATCAGCAGCAGAATTCGGATTTGCAGCAATCGCGTCGTCGCAAAACTTTTCGATCGCACCGGTATCGCTGACTTGAGCGAGACCTTTCTTCTGCACGATTATTTCTGGCGATTCACCGCTTTGGAACATTTCAACGAAAACGTCCTGTGCAATCTTGGAACTAATCTTCCCGCTTTCGACCAGGCCGACCAGTTCAAGGATACCCTCTGGCTTGAACTTGAGATCTGAGAAACTGAACTTCTGTTGATCTTCCGGTTCGATTCCCATCGCCGCCTGTTCCGAAACAAGTGTTTCATTTGCTTCGGTCATTTTGGCTCGAAGGTTGTTAATCACCCAGTTCGCAACCGTTTTGGGATTCTTCGAACGTTTGGCGAGTGCCTCAAAATATTCTCCCAGAGGCCGATCCCATACGAATGATTGTGCGTCGCCCGCAGGAAGTTGGTAATCCGTCATAAAACGTTGCTTCTTTGCGAGTGGCAGTTCCACAACGCGTCCTGAAACTTCTGCAAGCCACGGCTCAGTCGGTTCGAACGGCATCAGATCCGGTTCAGGGAAATAGCGATAATCATGCGCCATTTCTTTGCTGCGCATTACTTCAGTAATGCCGGCAACATCATCCCATCGACGTGTTTCCTGAAAGAGTTGCCCCCCGTTTGTCAGCGTTTCAATTTGACGCGGGATTTCATACTCCAGCGCGCGTCGCGCGCCGCTGAAGCTGTTCATGTTTTTGATTTCGATCTTCTTGCCCAGTTCCTTTTGCCCCTTGGGTCGGACACTCACATTCACATCGCAACGCACCATCCCCTTTTCCATATCGCAATCGCTCACCCCGCCATAGAGCAGGATATCCTTGAGCGCATTCAGGTATTCGTAAGCCTGCTCGGGACTTGTCAGGTCGGGTTCGGAGACGATCTCCAGGAGCGGCACACCGGCGCGGTTGAAATCCACTCCGCTAAACCGATCGAAATGAATGTTTTTCCCGACATCCTCTTCCAGGTGTGCGCGGGTGATGCGCACACGTGAAATACCACCCTCAAATTCGAATTCCACGTAGCCATTGGCAGTGGAAGGTTTGTCGTATTGAGTGACCTGGTAATTCTTGGCCACATCAGGATAAAAGTAGTTTTTGCGATCGAACTTGGCGTGGCTCGGGATCGAGCAGTTCAATAGGTAACCGGTTAGCACCGTGAGTTTGAGCGCCTCTCCATTCGCCACTGGGAGAACGCCTGGCATGCCAAGGCAAACCGGACAAACATTGCTGTTTGGCGCCGCACCAAAAGCGTTGGCACACCCACACCACATCTTCGACTTGGTTTTGAGTTGGACGTGTGTTTCCAACCCGATGACTGCTTCGTATTCCATTTACGTTAATTCTTTGCGGTTTTCTGATACGGAACAACGATGTTGTTCAGCATGGGAAAATGTTTTTGATTCAAGGTGGCAAGCTGCAAATTATGGGCAAGCGCGGTTGCTGCCAGGAAAGCATCGGGAAGTCCCACGCCATGTGAACGACCGTAATGAACCTGAACGGCGATCCCATTCTGATCGCAGTGAACGGACATCTTGCAAGTCGGAACGATCCTTCCAGATCCCCCTGGCGTTCCGAAGGATTTCAACGCGCATTTTAGAATCCAAACGAGGCAGGTTCGAAGCCAGCCAAACGGCGAGAGTTCGAACTTCTTCGGGCGGCAATTTTTCGATGGCCGCTTCAATTTCTTGAACAGTGCTCATGCTTGCAGAGAAATCTCGTTATAGGTCTTTGATAATCTGTTCCACGCCACTTTGCAAACTGCGATTCCCATGTCAATGGCTCCAGATCTTGACTAAAAATTACGCTTTTCCCGTCCCCCGCTTTTTCCACTCGGTCTTGGGCGGCTCCGGCAATCCTTGCGCCCGCAACGCCGTTCGAAAATGCATCTTAGCCACTTTAGGAAGGTTCTCCGCGCCGTGTTTGGCGATGAACTCCTTGGCCGCTGCATCCACGGCGGCCGAGGCGCCTTTGGGAAGTCTGGTTCCAAACTGCTTCTCCATGGCGCCCAACCGACTCACAAATTCATTCCGCGCCAGGATCGAAGCCGCCGCCACTGCCATGTCTTCTTCCGCTTTGTGGCGCTGCACCAATTCGATGGTCTTGCCCATCTTCATCAAGGCGTTTTCCACCGTGGATTTAGTGGCGGCAAATTGATCGCTGATGGCACGCACCGGAGGTGGGTTCATGCGATGCACCTGCCCCATTAAGTTTTCGATCACGCGGGCATGGCCCCAGGCAAGAATGTTGTTCACACTCCGCATCGTTTTGTAGAGGCGGTTGTAGGCTTCATTTCCGATTGGCACGACGGCCCACACGCAACCCGGCGTTTCACGAATCACTTTCGCAAGCTCCGCCATTCTCCGATCGCTACTGATATTTTTCGAATCGCGAATGCCGGCCTCTTTCCACGAAGCCAGCACCGATTCATTGACATAAACTCCAGCAACGCACATGGGGCCGAAGAAATCGCCTTTACCACTTTCGTCCACACCGATGCGCGGCAGCAGCAGGTCGGGATTCAAAATTTCTTCGTAACCGAGCTTCACCTCCTGCAGAATCTGCGGCTCCAACACAAACTCGACGAATTCCTGTGTCCCCTTCCCCTGCACCACCAACTTCCCGCTCTGATAAAAAACGACGTTGGTCTTATTCTTTTCCCCTGCGTAGCGGGCATACGGCACATCCCGAAAAATGAAATCGTTTGCCCGGAGGTATTGCTCCAGTGCGGTCGCCTGCACATCGTTCAACTTGGCCGTGTAACTCGTTAACGGTTTCAACAAGATTTAAATACCCACAAAAATTCGCAAAAGACACCAAAGTTTTTCATTTCGGAATTCGGCAGGACACCCGATAGGCTTTGATCGTGCAGCGCAGGAAAAACGAGCGGAGTAATGGAGTGTTGGAGAAGTGGAGTAATGAATGATGGAAGACAGACTCCAACACTCCATCACTCCGCTCCTACTCCGTTGGTTTCGCGCCAACGCCCGCGAACTTCCCTGGCGCAAAACCCGTGATCCTTATGCCATCTGGGTTTCCGAAATCATGCTGCAACAAACGCAGGTCAAGACTGTAATCCCGTTTTGGGAGCGCTGGATGAGTGAACTGCCGGATATCACTTCCCTCGCCCAGGCCCCATCGGAAAAGATTCATAAACTGTGGGAAGGACTCGGCTACTACACCCGCGTCCGCAATATGCAGAAGGCGGCGCAGGTTATTCTCGAAAAGCATGGAGGTATCTTCCCGAACGAGTTTGAGTCTGTCCTCTCGTTGCCAGGGATCGGACGCTACACCGCCGGTGCCATATGCAGTATCGCATACAATCAGCCAACGCCGCTTCTCGACGGCAATGTCATCCGCGTATTGACCCGCGTGTATGGGATTAGTGAAAATCCGCGGGACAAAAACACCAATGCACGGCTATGGGCGTTGGCGGAGGAGTTGGTAAAGGACGCGAGCCAGATTGAGTGCGGCAGGCGCCCGGCCAACCGGCGAGAGACGTTTCCCCACTGCTCCTACCTCAATCAATCTCTCATGGAGCTGGGCGCGCTGATCTGCACGCCGCGCCAAACCAAATGTGACGAGTGCCCAATCCAACAACATTGCTCCGCATTTCGCGAGAACCGGGTCCATGCACTACCCAACCTGGGCGAACGGGTCGCAACGACCGATCGCCGTTTCGTTGCATTCATCGTCGAGCAAAAAGGGAAATTTTTCGTGCAACAACGGCCCGAAGGGGTGGTAAATGCCCATCTCTGGGAGTTTCCGAATTTTGAAATCACTGGAAAGCTGGCTGGAGCTGTCTCGCATTTTTCAAAAATCTCCAAAAAGCCCGTTTGCCGCATCAAACACTCCATCACCCGGTATCGAATCTCCCTGGAAGTATTCCGGGCTGAAATTGCCGACAAGGAAGGCGTGCCCGGCCATTGGATGACTCGAGTGGAGTTAGAGAAACTCGCCTTTCCAAGCGCCCACCGAAAAATCCTTCGGCATCTTGATCCAGTGGCCGCAATGCTGGACTAGATGAACACGAACTCGCCATTCGGCGAACACAGGCCACTCGGCGGGTTCCGCACACATACCTTTCCGTTCGCACTGGTCACTCGGACAAATCGAAGCCACAGATCAGACTTTAGCTGTCCTAACCGTCTGCCCTGAAGTCGGTGTTAAGCCTGATGGACATTCTACCGCCATGATGGAAAAGTCGCAGGCGTATGGTTCAAACGTCTCAATTCGCCGAATTTGCTGATAAGATGCGCAACGCCAATGTCAGCGATGCCGCCATCCGCGCTTTCGAAAATAGCTATTCGAACCTCGAAGCCGGACAAACCGGTCTGATCGCCGAGAGCGACATCCAACCGGTTACCTCCCTGCCCCGTTTTGAAGAACTGGCCGACGGCCCCATCAACGCCCAATCCCTCCTTTCTCAGACCGTCGTTCTGAAACTCAACGGAGGCCTTGGCACGAGCATGGGACTGGAAAAAGCGAAGTCGCTGTTGCCCATCAAGGACGGCCTCACCTTTCTCGACTTCATCGCGCGCCAGATTCTTTTCCTTAGGGAACAGCACAAGTCCCCCCTGCGCTTTCTGCTGATGAATAGTTTCAGCACCAGTGAAGACACACTGAAGTTTCTGAAAAAATATCCGCAGCTTGGCGAAGCCAAGTCGTTGGAGTTGATGCAAAATGCCGTTTTAAAAGTGGATGCGAAAACGTTGCGACCGATTTCCTGGCCAGCCGATCCCGACTTGGAATGGTGCCCACCGGGCCATGGCGATTTGTATCCTTCCCTGCTCGGTTCCGGACTGCTGGGTCGGTTGCTGGCGGATGGAGTGAAGTTTATGTTTGTTTCGAATTCCGACAACCTGGGCGCGAGCCTTGACCTGAAGTTACTGAATTACTTCGCAGAATCGAACAAACCTTTCTTGATGGAGGTGTGCGAGCGCACCTCCTCAGACAAAAAAGGTGGTCATCTGGCCCAGCGGAACGGCAATCTCCTCCTGCGCGAATCCGCCCAGTGCCCGCCATCCGATTCCGACGCCTTTCAAGACATTCACCGGCATCGTTTTTTCAATACAAACAACCTCTGGGTCCGGCTGGATGAATTGAAGAAAGCGCTCGATCGAAACGGCGGCTTTATTCCGCTGCCAATGATCAAAAACGCAAAGACGGTGGATCCACGCGACAAAAATTCACCCCAGGTTTTCCAACTGGAAACCGCCATGGGCGCCGCGATCGAATGTTTTGATGGCGCGGGGGCTATGGTCGTTCCACGCAGCCGTTTCGCTCCGGTGAAGACCACAACCGACTTACTCGCCCTGCGATCGGATGCTTACGACGTCACAAAAGATTATCGGCTTGAACTCTCCCCCATCTGCCAGGGAATGCCACCAGCCATCGATCTTGATACCGATCACTACAAGCTCGTGGATCAACTCGACGAAAAACTAACCGGCGGCGCCCCTTCATTAAAACTATGTCGCGAATTAAAAGTCTGTGGCCCCATCGGCTTTCAATCAGGAAACATTCTGATCGGTAAAGTTGAATTGAAGAACCCTGGCAATACCCTTCGGCAACTACCTGCCGGTGAATTCAAAGACATCTCTGTTGATCTTGCACAGGGCTAGTTTTGCGTATTCTTCTCTGTTACAGAAGATTTGGTGCCTAATGGAAGTTATCCGAATTGAGACGATAAAGATAAACGAGTTCGAAAAAGGACGCAGGTTAGCTCAATACAGAACTTGCGCGGAAGCCGAACAGAGGCAAAACTTTGCTGTCTTTTTTCATGGTGAACGTTACGGACCTTTACAATTTGTATATCAAACGGGTTTGGTTGGCGCTGTTGCTGGTGTGCGCCGCCAGTTTTGTGCTGGGCAATAGCGCACGGGCCGCCAGCTTCACCGCTACTTTAGATCGCCACAATGTAAGCGTGGGAGAAAGCGTAAACCTTTCTCTGATTTTTCAGGATGGTTCTCCTTCTACCCAACCGGATATTCCAACCATTCCCGGCATCCAGGTCGGCGGTATCACCGCTTCGCAAAATTTCCAGATCGTTAATGGGAAATCATCCGCGCAGGTGCATTACAATTATGCGCTGATCCCGACGAAAGAAGGCGAATTTACCATTCCGGCTATTACGGTGAAAGCAGGCGGTCAAACTCTGACCAGCCAACCGCTCAAACTGACCGTCACAAAAGCTCCCGTTGTCACCGCAAAAACAGCAGACGGCACTCCCCCGGATGCGTTCGTGCAATTAATCGTGCCGAAATCGGAAATCTATTTCGGCGAAGTTGTGCCTGCCGAGTTCCGGCTTTATTTCCAAACGATGGTGCAGGATGTCCAATTGCCGGAAGTCAGTGCGGAAGGGTTTACAATGACCCCTTTCAACCAACGCCCCGACCAGAGCCAGGTGCAATTGAATGGCATGACATATAATATGGCGATCTTCCGATTCACCATCAGCCCAGCCAAAACCGGCATGTTAAAACTCGGCCCGGCGCGTTGTCGTCTAGCGATTTTGTCCGAACCTCGCCGCGATTTTTTTGGCCAGACAGTTTTCTCCAAATCACGCCCGGCGAATCTTGTTAGCGAGGAAGTGCCGATTCGAGTCCTGCCGCTTCCGGAACAAAACAAGCCTGCCACTTTCAGCGGGGCTATCGGCCGGTTCAATATGAAGATGGAAGCCGGTCCCACCGAATTAGCGGTCGGCGATCCTATCACGGTGCGAGTGCAGATCAGTGGACGCGGCGCGTTGGAATCCTTGAAATTGCCTGAGCAACCTGCCTGGCGTGATTTCAAAAGCTACACTCCTTCCAGCACAGTGGAGACGCAGGATCCGCTCGGCTTGCAAGGCACGAAGAAATTTGAACTGGTGATTTCGCCGCAGAACGCAGGCATCAAAGCTCTGCCGCCGTTTGAATTCAGTTTCTTTGATCCCGAGCAGAAAGCGTATCGCACGTTAAGTTCACAGGAGGTTCCGCTGCAAGTGCGACCCTCAGCGCTTACTCCGCAACCTACTATCGTGTCCACGGGCAGTAGCCGGGCTGACGCAATTGAAGCGAAGGAAATTGTGCATATCAAACCACAACTCGGCACGATTCGAACAAGCGCACCACCCCTTGTGACGAAACCCGGCTTCTGGATCGCTCAATCACTTGCGCCTGCCCTGTGGCTGGGAGCCATGTTCTACCGTCGTAGGAAGGAAAACCTGGACAAGAACCCGAAGTTGCGACGACAAAAAGAAGTGGAACGGATCATCCAACGCGATTTGCAAAAACTCCGTGAACATGCCGCCGCGAATAAGTCGGACGAATTCTTCGCCACCGTGTTTCATTTGTTACAGGAACAAATTGGCGAACGACTCGATACGCCACCATCCGGGATTACCGAGGCAGTGGTGGATAGCGAATTGAAACCACGCGGGCTGAATGCTGAATCTCTCGCGCTGTTGCACAGCTTGTTCCAAACGTGCAACCAGGCGCGTTACGCTCCCGTCCGCGGCAGCCACGAACTCGCCTCCCATATCACGAAGGTGGAACAAGCCTTGGCTGAATTGAAGAAATTGAAGAATGAACCTGTTGCTGTCTCAGTTTAATTTCTGGTCGCGATCTGCTTTATCTCAGAACACGTTAGAAGGTCCAACGTTTTCACCCTCACCTGTGTCCTCTCCCTCAAGGGAGAGGAAAACGCATATTCGCCTCATCACCCTGCTCTTCCTCAGCACCTTGTTAACCACTTCCATCCAGGCAAACCCCGCTAACTTTATCGCCGCCAACGATCTCTACGAACAACAGAACTTTTCCGAAGCCGCTTCTGCTTACAAGAGTTTGGTGGAATCCGGCACCGTGACGCCGAATATCTTCTTCAATCTCGGCAATGCTCATTTTAAAAGTGGTGAATTCGGCAAAGCCATCGCCGCCTATCGCGCCGCACAAAACCTCACCCCCCGCGATCCGGATATTCGTGCAAATCTCCGCTTCGCACGTGACAAAGCACAAAACGCCGGGGCCAGCGCAGCACAGGAAAGTTGGCTGAATCGTCTCACCGCGAATGAATGGATTCTTCTTGCGAGTGTTCCGTTCTGGCTCTGTTTTATCCTGCTCGCGTTCGCACAAATCAGGCGCGACTGGCAAAAGATTGTCCGCAGCTACGCGACGATTCTTGGAGGTCTGGCGCTGGTGTTTGGCATCTGTGCCGCTGTCGCCGCGCAACATGATGCACATCAAGCGGCAGTCGTTACTTCCGTGGAAGCCGTTGTTCGGCACGGGCCGTTTGCCGAATCACAGACTGCTTTCACCTTGCGTGACGGCGCGGAATTAACCGTACTGGACCAACGCGAAAACTGGATCCAGGTCTCGGCAGGACCGAATCGAATCGGCTGGGTTCGCGCCGCTCAGGTTACAGTAATCAATTGATTCGATTCCTCATTTCGAATTTTCCCCTCGTCAGACTTCGTTTTTCTCACACAATCGGTGCAATGATTTCACGATCAATTGCACTGCTGCTTCTTTTTCTGACGAATGCAGTTTTTGCCCAGGAACTGAAACCAATCTTCGACGGCAAAACATTCAAAGGATGGGAACAGCGCGGTGAAGCCATTTGGGAAATAGATGATCGCGTCATCACCGGTCGCACTGGCAAAGGCGGTCACGGCTGGCTTTGCACCGATCGCACCTACGGCGACTTCATCCTCGAACTGGAAGTCAAAATCGAGAGCGGCAACGCCGGCGTACAGATTCGCAGTCATTTCGAAGAGGGCGACAAAATGGTCGGCTACCAGGTCGAAGTGGATCCTTCCGCGCGCGCCTGGTCCGGCGGACTTTACGAACAAGGACGACGTGGCTGGCTGCAAAACCTGACAAACAATCCCGCTGCTCGCGCCGCGTTTAAAGCGAATGACTGGAACCGTTACCGGATCGAATGCCGCGGCGATTCCTTCCGCACCTGGATCAATGATGTTCCAGCAACAGATTACCGCGATTCACTCGACGTCGAAGGAATCATCGCCCTCCAGGTTCATTCGGGAAAAAACCACAAGGTGCAGTTCCGAAACATTCGCATCGCTGATCTTGGCAAAAGAAAATGGGAACCGCTCTGGGACGGAGCAACGTTCAATGGCTGGGAAAAAATCGGCGCAGGGGATTGGACGATCAAGGATGGAATGCTCATCGGAACGCATGCTCAAAACGTTAAACCCTTCGGGCATCTTATTTCAGAAAAGCGGTTCAACGATTTTACCGTGCGTTTGAAATACAAAGCGCTCGCGGGTAACAGCGGTGTTTATTTCCGCACCGATAAAGGCGGCGGCTCGGGAGTGGTCGGATTCCAGGCGGAAGTGGATGCCACAAAAGATGCGGGCGGCCTCTACGAAACAGGCGGACGCGCCTGGGTAGTTCAACCAGATCCAAAGAACCTTCACAAATATTTCAAAACGAACGATTGGAACTCCATGACTGTCTCGGCTCATGGCAGTCGCATTGCCGTCGATGTGAATGGATTTCGCACCGCGGAAGTGATCAATGATCCTAGCCGTCGTGAAGGTCATTTTGCATTTCAACTCCACGGCAGCCAGGATCTGGAGGTTTACTTCAAAGACATCGAAATCCTGAGCGCACCGGACCAAAAACCTTCTGCTAAAAAGATAAAACCCTCGGTGCAGATCACGGAACAACCAGAGAAATTGCGCGTCGAACTCGATGGTGTCCTATTCACCGAATATCACTTTGGCAGCGTTCCCCGCCCTGTTCTCTATCCGGTCTTCGGTCCTGGCCAGGTTTCAATGACGCGCGACTGGCCGATGCGCGAATCCACCGGCGAAGAGCGCGATCATCCGCATCATCGTGGATTATGGTTTACGCATGGGAACGTGAACGGTGTTGATTTCTGGAGTGAACAAAAGCAGTTCGGAAAGATCGTGCATGATAAGTTTACGAAAATTTCCTCAGGCAAAGAAGGTGTCATTCAATCTGAGAACAAATGGATCAGCGCGGATGGAAAACTAATCTGTCGCGACAAACGGACATTGCGGATTCATGGAACCGGCAATCCGCGGATTCTCGATTTCGACGTCACCATGGTTGCTTCTGAAGGCGACCTCGTAATCGGCGACACCAAGGAAGGATCGATGGCGATTCGCGTGAATGAATCCATGCGGGTGAAACCGAATTCCTTCAATCAAGGCAAACTCGCCGGGCGCCTTGTTCAGGATACAGAAGTGACCGGCGCTGATACCTGGGGAAAGCGCGCCGCCTGGACGGATTACTCTGGACCAGTGATGGGACAGACGGTCGGCATTGCCATTTTCGATCATCCGAAGAATCCGAGACATCCAACGTGGTGGCATGTGCGCGATTACGGGTTGTTCGCCGCCAATCCTTTCGGCGTGCATGACTTCGAGAAGAAATCGAAAGGTGAAGGTGATTTTAAGATTCCCGCCGGCAAAAGTGCGACGTTCCGTTACCGCTTTATTTTCCATGAAGGCGATGAGAAACAGGCAAATGTCACTGAACTCTATCAAAGCTATTCCAAAGAAAAACTTAGTGCCGCTAAATAAACCATCCGCAACTCACGTCAGATTTTAAACACCATGAAACTCACTCGTAGAAATTTCCTCAAAGCCTCGGCCTTTACCGCTGCTGCCTTCAGCCTCCCTGCCCGTTCCTGGGCAAACGTGGTCGGGTCAAACGAAGCCATTCGTGTCGCGGTGGTTGGATTTAACAGTCGAGGAATGGACGCGCTCGGCAATTTTACAAAAAAGGAAATCGGCACACGTGTCGTTGCAATCTGCGATGTCGATTCCAATGTTCTCAATCGCGAAGTGGACAAGTTCAAGAAGCGCGGGGAAACAGTCGCGCCTTATGTTGATTTCCGGAAATTATTGGAAAGCAAAGAAATCGATGCCGTCGCAATCGCCACGCCGAACCATTGGCACGCGCTGGGCGCCATCTGGGGGGTGCAGGCCGGAAAAGATGTTTACGTTGAAAAACCCGTTTCCCACAACGTATGGGAAGGTCGCAAGATCGTCGAAGCAGCCCGTAAATATAACCGCATCGTCCAAACCGGAACCCAGGCCCGATCCAGCTTTGCCATTCGCGAAGCCGTCGAATGGGTGCGCCAGGGCAATCTCGGCAAACTCCTGGTCGCACGCGGCACCTGTTATAAACGCCGGGAAAGCATCGGCAAAGTAACCTCGCCCCAACCGATCCCTGACAACATTGATTACAACCTCTGGTGTGGCCCGGCGCAGATGAAGCCGCTCATGCGCTCCAAACTGCACTACGATTGGCATTGGGACTTCGAAACCGGCAACGGCGATCTCGGCAACCAGGGCATTCATCAGATGGATATCGCCCGCTGGTTCCTCGGCGAAAACGCACTTTCACCCCGCGTGTTCAGCATCGGTGGACGTTTGAGTTACGACGACGATGGCAACACGCCAAATACCCAAATCGTTTTTCACGATTACAAAGCCGCGCCACTTATCTTTGAAGTTCGCGGTCTTCCAGAGAAGAGCGGCGCAAAAGACATGGATAAATTTATGGAGTCACGCGTGGGCGTGTTGATTCATTGCGAAGGAGGCCATGTGCTCGTGCCGAATTACTCCAGCGCCATCGTCTATGATAAGGAAGGCAAAGAGATCAAACGTTTTCAGGGCGCCGAAAATCACTATGCGAATTTCGTCAAAGCGGTGCTAAGCCGCAAAAGCAGTGATTTGAATGCGGACATCCTGGAAGGCCACCTTTCCAGCGCGCTCTGTCACACCGCGAACATCTCGTACCGGCTCGGCAAGGAAGCACCGGTCGGAAAAATCAAAGAGAAGATCAAAGGCAACAAGGAAGCTTCAGAAACACTCGGACGCATGTTGGAACATCTGCAACTCAATGATGTGGATGTGAACAAGACCCCGCTGACCATGGGAGAGTTTTTGAAAATGGATCCACGCGCGGAGAAATTCATCGGCAACCGCAAAGCCAATCAATTGCTCACCAGAAAATACCGCGCTCCCTTTGTGGTGCCGGACCGCGTTTGACCATTCTTTTAACGTGACTTTGCAGCGCCAATCCTAATGGTATGCCGCCGTGCTCGCGGCACTCATTACAACTCTTCTCTGGTCGGCTTCGGTCACGTTTGGCCATCGTTCCGCGAAGATTCTTGGCGGCACAGAAGCAAATTTCTGGCGTCTTGCGATCGCCACGATGTTGCTTGCCATCTGGGCGCATACCATTGGCCAGGGATTGTCTGGCGCGAGTTTCCTTCTCTTCTTTCTTAGCGGCGTGATTGGTATCGGCATGGGCGATGTCGCTTTGTTCCAGGCATTGCCACGACTCGGCTCGCGCCTTTCCATTTTGTTGGTGCAATGTTTGTCCGCTCCCTTCGCCGCGCTGACTGAGTATCTTTGGCTTGGGACAAAGTTGACCCTGTTCCAAATGATCTGCGGCGGAGTCATTTTGACCGGTGTCAGCATCGCGCTCAGTCCGGGTAAGCATCTGAATCTCACCCGACGACAACTAACCGTCGGCGTCATCTTCGGGACGATCGCCGCCTTGGGGAATGCCATCGGCGCGGTGCTCAGTCGGAAAGGATTTGCCGTGGCCGAAGCAGCCGGCCAGGATATGGATGGCGCAACCACCGCCTACCAGCGACTAATTGGCGGCCTGTTGTTCGGCGGAATCTGTTTGCTCGTGGTGAAACGCAACCAGTTCAATATCCATAAATTACTTCCCCCGGCGGAGAAATGGAAAATCGCATGGAAATGGGTTTTACTAAACGCCATTGCCGGACAAACCCTCGGCGTCAGCTTTTATCAACTCGCATTGAAAACCGCGCCCACCGGCATCGTTCTTGCCATTACCGCGCTGACGCCGTTGATGGTCATTCCATTTGCCAGTTACTTTGAAAAGGAGAAGCCGCAACCGAAATCCATTTTCGGCGGTGTCCTGGCAGTTTTTGGAGTGCTCGGATTAATCTATTCCAAATACGTTTTTGAAAAATGAAACCCGGTCTTGAACTCGATAAAGTGGTCTTGCTTGGACGCACCCTCGAAGAATACACCCGCTATTTCGGCCTTACTGAAGACGATCTGCGCGGGAAGAAGGTTTTGGATGTCGCCAGCGGCGTCAGTTCCTTCACCGCAGAAGCGCGTGAGCGCGGCTACGATGTCACTGCCTTCGATTTGATCTACCAGTTTCCGCTCGAAGAGATTCAGGCCAAATGCGAACCCGACCTCGATTACGTGACGAAGGAAATCGGCAAAGTAAAAGCCTACAAATGGGAGTTCTACAAAAGTCCCGAAGGAATGCGCGTTTACCGTGAGCGCGCCTACAAACGTTTCCTGGAGGATTACCGGCAGCACCGAGGCACGGGCTACATTTTTGGCAAATTGCCGCAGACACCATTTTCAGAGGGCCAATTCGATCTCACGCTTGTCTCTTACCTGCTGTTCGTTTACGACGATCACCTTGATTACGCCTTCCACAAAGAATCAATACTTGAACTGCTCCGCATCACCCGCGGCGAACTACGCCTCTATCCATTGGTAAACTTCCGCGCCGAACCCTCCAAACATTTCGAAAAGATTAAAACCGATCCTGATTTCGCCCCCTTCACGTTCGAAGAGTTCACAACCGATTTCGAATTTCTCACCAACTCAAATCGTTACCTCAAGATTCGCCGCCGCGCCTGAGGATCACTCCCCCACTCGACAATTCCGCGCTACCACACAAAAAGCGCTTCCCAGTTGCCCACTCTTCCTGCATAAACGGCCCGCATGAAATCTGGAAACGGCAAACAACGGCGGGCACAAACCAAAAAAACAGCCAACAAAAAATCAAAAACTCCAAAACCATCGCCCAATCCCAAGGGACGCGATGGGGACGACGAAGCACCGCGCACCGAACGGCGGCAAAAGCTTCACCTGATGATCCGATCTGGAATGTATCCCAACAAGAGAAGCGCCGCTCGCGACTTGGAAGTGGATCAGTCGACGATTCGGAAGGATCTGCGTCACCTGGAGCGCGTCGGCATGCCGCTGGCGTTCGATAAGGTCAGGAACGGATTCTATTACACGCATGAAGTGCCGGAATTCCCCACGCTCCAACTCACCGCCAAAGAATACGGAGCATTGACCGCCACTGCCCAACTTGCCGCTCAACAACTTCCCGGAACCGAACTGAAGCGTGGATTGAAGAGTATCCATCGCAAAATGCAACGTGGACTCGACGCAGGCCTGCGCATGAAGCCCAGTGAGATTCGCAAATATCTTTCCATCCATTACACCGCCGAATCGCTCATTGATCAGGTCATGATGGATACTCTTTACCGCGTCATCATTCAGCACAAACAGATCAGGCTGTGGTATCGCAAACCAAGCGACAAAGAATTCAAACTGCGCCTTTTCGATCCCCTGCACCTCTTCAACATGAACGGCGAATGGTTCCTCGCGGCCTACGATTACAATAGCAAAGAAATTCGCCGCTTCGCTCCCATCCGCATGCGTGACATCGAGGAAACGGGTAAGGTTTTCGACCGCCCCGATTTCGATATAGATAAATATCTTGATAAGAGTTTCGGCATGCATTCCGCCGAAGGCATTTACGACATCGTCCTCCGCACCAACGCCAGCGCGGCCGATTTCATTCGTGAAAAGAAGTGGCGCGGCGAAACGAAGAAGGTTGAACTCCCCTGCGGCGGCATCGAACTCCATCTTACCCTATCGAGTCTCGCCGAGATCGAACGTTTCGCCATTTCATACAAGGGCAACACCGTCGTCCTTGCCCCGCGCGAATTTCAGGAACGAGCGCTCGCGGCAGGGCAAAATTTTGTTTGTGAGCAGATGAAGGTGATGGGGGGAATTGCAGGCAATGCGTGAAGCACGGGGATTGGAAAGCCGATTCCCCGAATCCCAAAGGGATTCCGTAACGAAGCCCAGGGTTGCGAGGCACGAGCTACCCTGGGTAAAACGTCCGTAGATCAACAACCCCGAAGCGGGTTGCGTAAATCGTTTCGGAAATATCAATAACACCTACGCCACAATCGGCGCGCTTTTGAGGATGAAAAGTATGTTGGGATTGATTTACGCAACCCCGTTGGGGTTGTTGATGTTTTTTGACGTTACCCAGGGTAGCTCCGATCCGATCGGAGCAACCCTGGGCTTTGTTACGGAATCCCTTTGGGATTCATTTGCGGGAACCTCTTGAGCTTGTGAGCCAAGGAACAAATTTTGCAATGAAATGACCAGCATCCTCAGCCAATACTTAAAGTGATCCACATGCGCACAATTCCCAGCGTTCTACTGCTCTGCATGTTGTTTCTCGGATGCAAGCACACGCAATCTTTACCGATCGTAGCCGAATACGGCACCGCAGGAGCGGACAATATCCAAGTCACGATTCGAGGTGATGTAAAGCACCCGGGGAAATATTGGATACCAAATGGAACAACTCTGGCTGGGATTGCGAAAGTATTCGGTGGCTCCGGCGGACGCGGTGACTTCGGCGGCGTCGGACCATTAAGCGTAATCCTGACACGCGAGATCGCTGGCAAGACAATAAAAACGAAATACTCACTGCGGCATCAAGAGCAATTAGAGGCGATCCAGTTAAAAGATGGAGACACTCTGCACTATCCCGCTGTATTGTTTTGAAGGTGTCCTATGACGCTCTCCTCACCCCGAATCCCAAAGGGATTCCGCAACAAAGCCCAAGGGTTGCGAGGCACGAGCTACCCTGGGTATAACGTTCTTGAATCAACAACCCCCAAGGGGGTTGCGCACGGGATTAACAAATACTTCGCATCCCCAGTCACATCATCCGTAAACTGAGTGCTGAAACGAATAGGATTCTTTTGCGCCATTTCACCAGTGGCTCGCAGAGTTTCACCGAATGGACTGTATGCGTATCTGGCACTTTCGGCACCTTGAACGGCATTAACCAGAAGATCAACATTGCCGTTGCCATAAAACAGTAATTGATTGCGCATTGTTTATCGCGGCACGTCGTGGCCTAGTTATCAAATGAGGAAGGCGCTTACGTTATTTACCTTGGTTTTCGCGATCTTCGCAAGCTCAAGCCTTTGCAGCGGAGTTGAAAACAAACCTGGCACCGGAAAGCGCCACTTGGGATGGTTTTTTTTAAATGACAAAATTGAGGTTCCAGTAAAAATTCGATATGATTCCTCAAATATTGTAGTAGAAATCGAGACTTCTGTCAGCAATGCTACTTTCAAAAAGGAGTTGCAGACGTGGATTTTAGTGAGGGAAGGAGCAGTGATTCCGCACAAATCAGACACTCTGCATGTTTCTGGAACCGACCATCTGTTTTTGCAGGCCGATAACAATGCGAGGACACCATTGGGAGTTGTCCTAAAAGTCGAGGATGTGTTCCACACATTTCGAATACAACCTAGAGTAGCAGGCGCTTCTGACGAGGCACAATATCTTATTGATCAGCTACTTGCAACTCCAAAGGTTGATCAAGAGGCATTTGAGACTTCCAAATCCACACCAGCCTCCGTGCCGCACGTTAGGATTGGCAACCTCAAGCAGCAACTTTCTAGGATGGGCGTTGAAGTTAAGTGGTTGCCCTCAACAAAGAGCTACGAAATAAAAACGCAACGTGTCGATAGAGAACGGCAGGTTTTTTAATTCTGTTGGCTGGTCGGCTCGCAATAGTGCCCATTATTTCCGGAGCCAAGCGTGATATGGCCGAAGGTTTTATCGTGATACTCTCGTGTACAATGTTGTCCTCTTTCTCTGCCAATATGCGTTGCTCTCGCATATGCGTTGCTCTCGCAAGCCTCGGCTGGAGGATTCTTAGTGCACGATGATTTTCCAGAAAAGTATTCATCGAAAAGTCCCAGCCACGTTTATCCAGAAGCCAATTGGATCTAACGATATCCCACATGTCTTTTTTAATAGCCCACCCAATGGAAGTAAAATAGCGTGATTCCTCAGTCCCTACAGAATCGGCATCATCGCTCGTATACAACTGCTGCTCACCGTTGAACCCATCGTATCTGATCAAGTTTAGGGATTTTTCATTCGCGATCTGACCTTAATTTACCTCGCAGGTTTTTTGTGCGGTCTGGTTTCCCTGAAGAAAAAGAAAAGCTGAATATAAAAGTGAGTGAAAACAACACCGTGTAGCATTTCCCCAAGGTAGCTCCGATCCGATCGGAGCAACCCTGGGCTTCGTTACGGAATCCCTTTGGGATTCGAAGTTGAATTTGTAAGACTCCTTCCAACGATCATGCGCTTTCTATACATACTTTTTATATTTTCGATCGCTGCTCTGTTATTAGGTTGCAACAACGCATCGTCGGTTCTTTCCAAAGCACGGGAAGCGGGCATACCATCGCTACGAAAAGATCTAGAGAAGCTCGCCACTTCAAACGAATCCGCATCGCACGACATTCCACAGGCTTCGTGGCCTGCTTCCGTTCGTCGCATGAAACCAATTGCGGTAGAGCATCACAACGAAGGACTGCTGCTGGTGTATAAAAAGTCCGAAAGAAATCAGGAAGGTTTGCTCGTGATGCTGGATGTCAACAAGGACCCGGGATCGGGAGGTAGCGGTGTAAGTTACGAAAGCTTGCGTGATGGCTTGTTTTGGTGTCGGGAGAAAATCCGGACTCCGCAGATGAAGCGATAACGTTCTCCCTTCCCCGAATCCCAAAGGGATTCCGTAACAAAGCCCAGGGTTGCGAGGCACGAGCTACCCTGGGTAAAACGTCCGTAGATCAACAACCCCAACGGGGTTGCGTAAATCGTGCAGAAACAAATTTAAAAAACATTATGCCACAATCGCTCTCTGCTGTTTATATCCACCTCGTTTTCTCAACAAAGGATCGTCGTCCTTTTCTGCGGGATCAAACGTTGCGACATGAAGCGCATTCCTACCTTGCAGAAGTTTCAAACAGACTCGACTGCCCTGCTCTTCTCGTCGGCGGCGTAGAAGATCATGTTCATATCCTGGCGCGTTTTGGCCGGACGATCACACAAGCCGAATGGGTCAAGGAATTGAAACGCGCCTCCAATGAATGGATTAAAGGCAGAGGCTGTGATTACGCTGACTTCCAATGGCAAGGTGGCTACTCCGATTTTTCTGTCAGCCAATCGAATCTGGAGCAGGTCTTCAAATACATCGCCAATCAGGAAGAGCATCATCGGAAGGTAAGTTTTCAAGACGAGTTGCGCGTGCTTTTGACTAAGCACGAAACCAAATGGGACGAGAAATATGTGTGGGATTGATTTACGCAACCCCGTTGGGGTTGTTTGGTCTTTTGACGTTTTACCCAGGGTAGCTCGTGCCTCGCAACCCTGGGCTTTGTTACGGAATCCCGTTGGGATTCGGGGGCCAAGATCCACCGGGATGCACCAACAGAACCTCCAGGTTCCCCCTCGCGCCTCCGATACATCAGGATTCCGGCACTTTCCTTTTCATGAGGTGCAATCGTGTTCGGAATTATCAGTAGAGACATTTTTTAACGTCTCCGCAGCTCTTGAACTCCCGTCAAAATATCTTTGGCGGCTCGGAAATTCTACAACTGCTGAATGCGCTTCGATTTATTCGGTGGCCAATCCGAAAAAAACGTCTTTAACGTGTCCGGATTGGTATAAAATCTATAAAAAATAAATAGACCCGCTGCAAAAATTGCTGATGCGAATGCGAATGCGAAGAAGTTGGATTCTTTTCCAAAAGCGAACTGCCGTACAGCCATAACCAAAAACAGCACAGGAAGCATCTTTAACAACCGTCCCCTAACTCGATCGTTGCCGACAACTAAGGCGCTACCGGCTAAAAATACAGAAAGTCCAACCAACGCTATCATTACCTTCAAAATTTCCACTTGCTCGTGTCGGATCGCCCAAACTAGCTGGCCAACGGAGCCTTGAAAACAAAAGAACAGAAAACAACAGCCAACCATGTGTTTAATCCTCCTAGTAAGCGGCACGCTACCAAACCGGATGTTCACGGCCAAAATTACAAGAATAACGGGAATAAACTCACTTAAGAAAGTATTCTTGGATAATCAGCACACTGCGGAGAATGCACATGATTTTCCGTTAAGTCCCGAACTAACTTCCCGGCACCATGCCTGGGTAAAGTGAACATCGAATGGGCCCGAGCGCGGCGTAACCGCCAGAGCGGTTCGTCTCATTTATAGTTCTGGTTTGTCCGCAGGATCAGCCGCAGCACTTGAGTTTTGAGAGCGATATCGGAGCTCCAAGCGCTCTAATCCAGTTTCACGCGCTGCGGTTGATGCTTCGCACAAACCAGAACTATAGAAACGACGACGGCCGTCGGGGATTTGATAAAGGCTCGCAATGAAAGAGCCAAAAAGTTGCGCCTGCGCATTCGGGCAACCATCTCCGCTCTCGCCCAGGAGCTCGATTCCCTGGATATGCGCTGGGACGCGTTCGGCTTAAATCAGCCCGGACTCAAGGCGCGTCCGGATCGGCCGGAAGGTGTGACGGCCATCCTGATCGGGCCCAATGCCATTTCGGTGAAATGGAAACGGTCGGCGCGCGCGGAATATTATCGCGTGCGACGCCGGGTGAATGGGGTGGACGAAATCATGGTGGCAGTCGGCAGACCGGGTGACCTGGACTTCACGCTCGAAAACCTCCCGTCGAATTCGGTGATCGAGATCACCGTCTCCGCAGTGAACAACGGCGGCGAAAGCGTCCAGAGTGAAGTAGTGATTCTTGCGACGACTTAAGTCTCAGCAGGCCGCGAAGCGCCCCGCCAGTCCCCACGCGCAGCAAGGTCCAAACCCTTGCTGCGCTTTTGCAATAGGTGCAACTCACACCTCTTTGACCACACCCCAGAAGACATCCAGGCGTTTGCTGAGATAAAGCTTCACAGCTTTGACGAGTGTTTTGGCTTCGATCTTTTGGCCGGATGCAACGATCTCTTTCAAGGTGGCGTTGGATCGCACAGAAAAACTGTCCTGCGCAATGATTGGCCCCTCATCCAGGTGCATGCTGACAAAGTGAGCGGTCACCCCGACGATTTTCACTCCATGCTCGTAAGCCTGACGGTAGGCTTGCGGCCCGGGAAAACTCGGCAGCAACGACGGATGGATGTTGATGATTTTGTTTTTGAACCGCCAAACGAAATTCGGCGAAAGAATTTTCATGAACCGCGCCAGGATAACGAAATCAACTTCGTGTTTGTCGAGAATGCTCAAGGCATGCGATTCCGCAGGCCCGCGTTCTTCCCAGGGAATACAATAGAACGGGAGTTTATATTTATCGGCCAAAGGCTTGAGATCGCCGCGGTTGCCGATCACGACCACCGGTTGCGCTTTGTTTAATTTCCCGGCACTGAAAGCTTTCATCAGCGAATCCAAACAGTGCGTTTCTTTGGTCACGAAGATGGCGCAGCGTTGGCGCCGGTTTGCTTCGGTGAAACGCACCTTGATCTCCATGTCGAGAGTCTTGGCGAGTTTTTGCAAGCCCGCGCGGACAGTATCCATCGCGGTCTGTTCGGGTTTCCACGAAGCCTGGATGGTCATGCTGAATTGGCCACGGGTCACCTGCTCTTCCAATGCCTCGATGTTGGCGTGTTGTTCGAAAAGGAAACTGGTGACTTTTGCGACCACACCGGTTTTGTCGCGTCCGATCACAGTGATCGTGGCGTAGTAAGGCTTCATTATCCCATAGTGAACGGCATAACAAGCCAGCGGAAAAGTTCAAAATAGCGGGCAAACGCCAGATGGAGCGCGGCGTAACCGCAGAGCGCTTGCGTCGGGCTCCGCATAACTTTCTCTTGGCTCATTTATTTTGCTGTGCCTAGACTTGGCTTGTGCTGACAACATTCACTGAACAATTGCTGCGCGGAACGGCACTCTCTTCCGAACAGGTTTCCGCAGCCGTTTATCAACTCACCGAAGAACTCATCCCGACCGACGCAAAAGCAGAGTTCCTGATGGCACTCGCGCGCAAAGGTGAAACGGTGGAAGAGATCGCCGGTTTCGCTCGTGAACTGCGGGAGAAATCTGTGCGACCACCCCTGGACGAGACAGTTCGCGCTGGCGAGATCCTTGATGTCTGCGGCACCGGCGGCGATCATCTCGGCACGTTTAATATCTCCACGACCGTCGCACTTCTTGCGGCGGCGGCAGGAGTGACGGTGGCCAAGCATGGCAACCGAGCCATCACCTCCCAGGCTGGCAGTGCCGATGTTCTTGAAGCGCTCGGCGTTAAAATCGATGTCACCCCGGAGCAAGCCGCGAAATCACTTAAGGAACATCAGTTCGCATTTTTCTTTGCACCGAAATATCACCCGGCATTCAAGCACATTGCGCCTGCTCGAAAGCTTTGCGCCGAACGCGGGCAACGGACGATCTTTAATTTACTCGGGCCACTCCTGAATCCAGCAAGGCCCACGGCGCAACTCATTGGCGTGCCGAAACCCGAATTCTGCGAACCTGTCGGGCGCGTGCTCCAATCGCTCGGACTGCGACGCGGCATGGTGGTTTGTGGCGAAGTTTCCCCACTCAGCATGGCCGATCCAGCCGGACGTTCCTACCTGGACGAAATTTCCATTTTTGGTCCAAATACCATTGCTGAATTCTATCATGAACGCGGCTTCCATTTGTCCACGTTGAACCCCTCGGATTACCCGGTGCAGACGGCGCGCCTGGACGATTTGGTCGGAGGCAACAGCCAGGCCAATGCGCAAATCCTGCGAGACATTTTGAGCGGTGAAGATCGCGGCCCGAAACGTGACGCCGTGCTGCTCAATGCTGCAGCAGCATTGTTGATGGCCGCAAAAGTAGAATCGCTCATTGAAGGTTGGGAACTCGCCGCGCTCACCATTGATAGCGGAAAAGCTGCCGAAAAACTCGAAGACTTGATCTCTTACGAACCACGCTAAGGAAAATCTTCTCGCCGCCATTTTCAACTTCTGTAAAGTTCGCATCCATGGAACCACAAGCTGACATCGCTGTAATCGGTTTGGCCGTCATGGGTCAGAACCTCATTTTAAACATGAACGACCACGGTTTTACGGTCGTTGCCTTCAATCGGACAGTCTCCAAAGTGGACGATTTTCTCGCGAACGAAGCCAAGGGCACCAACGTCATCGGCGCTCATTCGGTCGAGGAAATGGTCAAGCTGCTCAAACGGCCGCGTCGTGTGATGCTCATGGTCAAAGCCGGTTCCGCCGTGGACGAATTCATTGAGCAACTGCTCCCCTACCTCGAACCGGGTGACATCATCATTGACGGTGGCAATTCCCTTTTCGGCGACACGGCGCGCCGCGTGAAGTATCTCGAATCCAAAGGTCTGCTCTACGTCGGTACCGGTGTCAGCGGTGGTGAAGAAGGCGCTCGACGCGGCCCGAGCATCATGCCCGGCGGTTCACCCGCTGCATGGCCGCACGTCAAAGATATTTTCCAGGGTATCGCCGCCAAAGTTCAGGATCCCACCACTGGCAAAACGGAAGCCTGTTGCGATTGGGTCGGCGAAGGTGGCGCGGGGCACTATGTGAAGATGGTACACAACGGCATCGAATACGGTGACATGCAACTCATCTGCGAAGCGTATCAACTGATGCGGGACGGACTCGGCATGACTGCCGACGAAATGTCCGCAGTGTTTGCCGAATGGAACAAGGGCGACCTGGATTCCTACCTGGTAGAAATCACCCGCGACATCCTGGGATTCAAAGACACGGACGGACAACCGCTCGTGGATAAGATTCTCGATACCGCAGGCCAAAAAGGCACCGGCAAATGGACGGTCATCGATTCCGCGGAACTCGCCGTGCCGGTGACCCTCATCGCTGAAGCCGTTTATAGCCGCTGCATTTCAGCACTGAAAGAGGAACGCGTCGCTGCTGCCAAAAAATTGAAAGGTCCCAGGCCGAAAATTTCCGGTGACCGCGCGAAGTTCATCGAGCAAATTCGCCAGGCTCTTTACGCCTCGAAGATCGTCAGCTACGCGCAGGGTTATATGCTCATGCGAGCGGCGGCGAAACAGAACGACTGGAACCTCAACTACGGCGGCATCGCATTGATGTGGCGCGGCGGATGCATCATTCGCAGTCGTTTTCTCGGCAAGATCAAAGAAGCTTACGCCAACAAACCCAAGCTCACGAACCTGCTATTGGATCCTTTCTTCAAAAAGGAAATCAAAAAATGCCAGCGCGCCTGGCGCAATGTCATCGCAACTGCCGCAAAGAAAGGCGTCCCGATACCTGCGTTTTCCACCGCACTGAATTTCTTTGATGGCTATCGCACCGAACGGCTGCCAGCCAACCTTCTCCAGGCGCAACGAGATTACTTTGGCGCGCACACCTATGAGCGCATTGACAAACCGCGCGGAGAATTCTTTCACACGAATTGGACAGGCCGCGGCGGAACAACCGCTTCTTCGACTTACAACGCCTGAGATCCAGGTCTCGACTTAACACGCTGCCTGAATCGTGCTGCCAGGTCTTCCCTGAAGCAGCCTTTTCTGTCGGCAAGAGTCGGCAGCACAATAAAAAAAGCCCCGCGTGAGCGGGGCTTGAGTTTTGCAATCAAGGAGAAGGGACAGGGGACACCCCTCTTGTCCTAAAGTTTTCCGCCAACGCCACTGCGTTTGGCACCATGACCGTTTCGCCCCGAAACCACTACGACGACCCGATCCGCAACATCGATTGGAAATGTCATGGAGCGATTCCGAAAGCCTACGGGTGTCGCCTACAAAGGATTTGAAAGCCCTGGCCGCGAAACACGAGCGCGAAGACGAAGCCATCCGCACCTACACCCGCCTCACTTGTTGGCCAATCCGAAGGTCTTTGTGGCGGCAGAACACACCCAAACGAAAACTCAGCCGCGCCGACGAAACAACGCAAAGTTTCTCACTTTCGTCCGATCGTCTCGACCTTGGGATCAACGAGGTTTTTTTAAAGATTTTCCGCCTCCCCTGGAGGGTCTGCGCACCGGCAAAAAAGGGATTTTGGGGAGTGCGCAAAGGTTGTTGGATGTCGAAAAAGGGTTTTTTGACTGTCAGCAAGCTTTGCGCACTCCCCAAAATTGCTTTTTTGACTGTCCGCAAACCTTGCGGAGGTCGCAAAAAGACTTTTTGGACCCTCCCAAGCTTTGTTGGGTGTCGAAAAACGGTTTTTTGACTGTCAGCAACCTTTGCGCACTCCCCAAAATCCCTTTTTTGACTGTCCGCAAACCTTGCGAGGGTCGCAAAAAGCCTTTTTTGACTCTCCGCAAGCTTTGTTGGGTGTCAAAAATCCCTTTTTTCGTCATTTTGCGCCCAAACTCAGGTTTTTGCATTAAAAACCCGGGCGGCCGAGCGTTGAATTCCAAAGGGATTCCGTAACAACGTCCCGCCCCCATCTGATCACTTTTTGGGTTTGGAATGCCAGAGTTGTGGGTAATGACAGGCGGGCCAGCGTCTGGGTGTGGACCAGGTGAACGAATAAGTGTTTACCTGTGTCAGGGGAGCACCCTAACCAGGGCTGGGTGTGTCCCTGAGCTTTTGCTTGTTTTAACTGGCCGAAAAACTAAGCTCTGGCTGAATCTATCCTCACATGGGCAATCGACTCTTCAACCTGTTTGGCATTTTTTTTGCGTGCTTTGGCTTTTCCTTTTTCGCCGACGCTCAACAGTTTACCGGCACCAACGAACCGGGCAGTGCGAAGAGTTTTAGCTTTACGATTCCCGCGGCCACCACCAACTGGACGTTGACGGTGCCGGGTGGGACGAGCGCTTATTCCTATCTTTATGTGAGGAAAGGTGTGGCTGCTTCGGCAACCAACTATAATTATTCATCCCAATCGATAGGGCGGACCAACACGATAGCGTTGGAAAACCCGGAAGCATCCGGCACCTGGCATGTCAGTGTGGTCACGCCAGAGGAGTCGGAGTCTCACTCGTTCACGATGGTGTTGAAGCAAAATGTTGCGGGTTTTCGGGTGCTTCAACCAATCAATAAACCTCTCGCTTTTTCCACGACGGGAATCGTGAACACTGGAAAGTGGAACTACTATCGCATTGAAGTGCCCGACAGACCGGTGCGGGTGAATTTAATCCTGACCGGTCCCGACCCATCGCCTAATCTTTACATTCAAAAAGAGGTTATCCCCACTACCTCCTCTTATTGGCGGCGGAGCATTAACGCACTGACTGACAAGCTGAGCTTCACTGACACAGAGTTGGTTCCGGGAGTTTATTTCATAGGGGTTCACTCACCATCGAGCAAGGTAAGCTACACATTGACATCGAAAGTTCTGAAAATGGTGCAGCTTCCTTTTGACTCGGGATTTGAGCAGGAAGGTACCGATTTCTATGAGCATCCTGTGACTGCCGCAGGTGATACCTACTTTCGAATCCGAACGGAGCTTCCTTCAGTGGGCGCGTGGCGAACTGCTCTGAAAGTGATCTCGGGAGAGGCCGATCTCTACATCTCCCGGGGCGTCCTGCCAACGGCTACGCTTGCGCAATTTAAGTCCACACGAGTTGGCTCGGATGGCATTGTGCTGGGAACGTCGCAGTTCACGGCGGGACAGGATTGGTATATCCTGGTTCGAGCAGCGGCGAATAGTAAATGGAAACTGGTGAGCGGGGCTGCCTTTGTAGCGGACCTGGGGACATTGAGCGAAACAGGATCCAGTGGCGATACAACGAAAATAGGTCCGGAAGGCTGGCTTTTCTATAAGACCGGGATTGGGGAGGGAACGTTGGCATGGCGTTTGTCTTTGAATGGAGCGACGAACAATATTTTCGTGAAGAAGACCAGCCTCCCCATTGGTAAACACGAAGCCAAAAGCGCAAAGCAGATGCTCCTTGTGCCTCCCTACCTGGTCGCCGGGGAACAATATTTTGTAGGCATTCCGGGTGTGCCGGGACGCACCATTTCTTTGGACTCGCGGGCGCAAATCATTCAAGACATCGCGTTCAACTCCAGTTCATCCACCACTTCATCGGGCTACAGTTACACGACTTATCGAGTGGAGGTGCCACCCAACATTGTAGCATGGCAGTTGGACCTCACCGGTTCTGCCAAGGCGACGAAGTTTTATGTCCGACGATCTCTCGTTCCGAATGAATGGAATAACCAGGCGTATTGCGAAACGGTCGCGACGAACAAGAGTCTCGCGCTGGTTCCGCCCATTCTCACAGACGGGACTTATTACATAACCGCTGTTGGGAACGGAGCACACAGTTTCACCCTGAAGAGTGGTCCCGCGCAGATCACGGATATCAATTTCACATCCCAAACAGTCAACGCCGCGGCTGCCCGGGTAGGTTGGCGGTATTTCCGGGTGGCAGATATTGACGCGCAACTCGGGGCACTCGGCTGGGAACTTCTGTTGAGCAATGCTGTTCCAGGAACTCGCATTGTGATTCGCAGGAGCCAGGCACCGGGAATCTGGGATTTCCGGGGTGGCAACACCACCAGCAGCACAGCCGTACGCCACTATGATTACATCAGCCAGGCGACTTCGTTGAAACGTCCGGGGCATCAGGCTGACGTTTGGTATGTGGGAGTTTATAATCCGGACATTGCCCTCGGAAATTTTACGTTAACCTCACGGGAAATCGGAGCTGCAATGTTGACGGGAGACGGTGGAACACACACTCGCAACTTGATCAATGGGAACTGGGCTTATTACCGCGTCGATGTTCCCGATGATGTTCTTGGATGGGATCTGCGTCTCGTCAATGTAACGGGCACTCCCAAAATGGTTGTTTGCCACCAGGCACTTCCAGGCCCCAACATCAGCAGCGGTGTTGTGACAACAAACGTCAGCACCACCCTTTCTTCGCCTTCGATCGCCACAAGCTGGCCAATCGCAAAGCAATGGGCGGCAAATCAGGATTGGACCTCGCGATCTCTTAGCGCGTTGGGTACGAATGAAACCGGTCGCATCCTTGCGATGGGAATGGGACGCCCATTGCAGTCCGGCACCTACTATGTAGGGGTCTTTAACCATGGAAACACAAAAGCCAGTTTTACGATTGCAAGCCGGTTCATCGGCCCGGGCCGAAAGATACCGGTAACCGATCTGGCATTCGCGAATGGATCTGCCACCGGCGGTGTTGGACCACGGGGGGCAGCGTATTACCGGGTGACCGTTCCGCCGTTGACCCGGAGTTGGAGGGTTAAGCTCACCGTCAACACTGGCGAGGCGATGTTGGTGGTGTCCACGAATAAGGTGCCGAATGTCGAATCCGCCAAACGGATGCAGAAATTGGGCACAGAGCACTATCTCCTTTTGCCGGATCGTGGCAGCGACTTCCTGAAAAGCGGCGATCATTACCTGGCGGTTGTCGGGGAAGGTGCGAATCCGCAGCCCGGACGTGTGGGAACGGGATCAAGCAGCTACACGATTCAAAGCCTTGGGCAACTGCCAGAGCGAGATCTTGGCCCGATCACTTCGGCGGGAATTGTTCGAACTGACGCGCTCGAGGGTGGAGCGGTAAAAGCTTACCATTTCACGGTGCCCGGGAACATTGCCGGGTATGAATGCTTCCTCAAAAAGAAAATCGGAAATCCAGTGGCAGTGATCCGGGCCGGGCCAGAGCTTCCATCTCCCGGCCTTGGAAAATCGTTGCCTAAGGATCCTTACGGGAATCAAGGAGGAGAAGATTTTGCGCCCGATTGTGAAGTGTTCAATTCGCACCTGTATGCGGCAGCTATTCCAGGCATCGAATTCACCGACACCATAATGATGATGGCGAGGTCTGCCTCAGGAGGTTATCCCGATGCGAATTATACTCTCCAAATTAAAGAATTGGTTCCGAAAACAATCGCTTTCGACAACGGCATCGAAAAAATGACCAATCATCCGGCGGGGCAATGGAAATTTTTCCGAATTGTTGTTCCGGCAAACGCCGCAGGCTGGGATCTGCGGTTGGCCAATGTCACAGCAGGAACGCCAAAGCTCATTGTGAATCGTGAGATTCTTCCCATCCCCTATAGAAACGACGGGTTCACTGGCGTCAGGGCTTCATTATGGGGGGTGAACCAACGCTGGCCTGCAGGCAAAGATTGGACCGGACGATCGTTATCCGCCCAAGGCGTTTCTGAAGACGGTCGCATCCTGGCAATGGGGATGGGCCGTCCATTGGTGGCGGGCACCTATTACGTGGGTGTGCAATCACCTACGCTATCCAGTTATACACTCGTCAGCCGCGGGATCGGCGCTGGCTTTACAATTCCCGTTCGGGATCTGGCATTCAACGGAACCTTCAGCACGACGGCGACCACTACGTTGCCCCCCCGCCATGCTGCGTATTTCCGGGTCAACGTACCTCCAAATATGCAGAGCTGGAAACTGTCACTCACACCGACATCGAAAAGTGAGGTGAATCTTATTGTCCTGAAAGATGTGTTACCAAATGTGCTTGCTGCCGCGAGTTTAGAAGTGGCCAAAACCACCTCGGCTGGAAGGCGAACTAAAAAGATCGGTGCGGAAGATTTTCTCCTTTTACCCTCCGACAAGCAGTCAACCTTGACCCCGGGCCTGTACTATATCGCGGTTGTTTCTGAAGGAATGAATGCGACGAATGCAACACGAGTGGGGACGGATAAGGTAGGTTACACTCTCACGAGTCATGGATCTTTGCCATTGACCGACCTCGGGACACTTACCACCTCGATCACGAATCAAGGTGCGATGAAAGGAGGACAGGTGGTTGGTTATCAATTCGAAATTCCACCTGGCACAGTAAGTCTTGAAGCGGTACTGGACAACAAGGTGGGAAACCCGGTGATGGTTCTTCGGCGCGGACCTTTATTGCCGGATCCTTCCATCTCGGTGACTGGTGTTGCGGCCGATGGCTATGGTGTTGACGGTGGTGAGACCACTGGAACCAAAGGCGGAGCCAATATCATCACTTTCGCCAATCCTACGAATGGGATTTATTATCTCCTGGTTAAAGCACGCCCGGTCAGTGGCATTTACACCAATGCCAGCTTTAGATTACGTCTTTCCGTTATTACATCGGAGCCATTGGATTTCGATGGTGGAACCACAACGATTGCGAACCAGCCAAGTAGTTCATGGAAATATTTCCGGGTGGACGTGCCAGAGGAAGCTTTGGGCTGGGATCTGCGCCTCACGAACGTCTTCGCAGGTCTCCCAAGAATGGTAGTCAGCAAGGATGCGTTGCCGGGTTCGCTTTCGACCAAACCATGGTCCAGTCCAGGCAATCAGTCATTGTGGCCGACCACAAATCACTGGGCGGCAGGCGCCGATTGGACACGGCGACAGTTCTCAGCGGACGGTACCGTGGATCAAAATGGACGCATCCTGGCGATGGGAATGGGGAAACCGTTGATGCCCGGCAGCTATTATGTCGGCATCGTCAACAGTGTCGGCACTGCTTCGATGTCCTACACCCTCGTGAGTCGTGGCATCGGAGAGGGCTACACCATTCCAATCACCCCCCTGCCCTACGAAGGCGGCAGCGTGACAAATTTGGCGCTCCCCCCTCGCGAGGCTGCTTATTTTAGCGTCGAGATCCCGTCGAATGCCCCTTCATTTAAAATGAAATTAACCGGCCTGTTCGGTGAGGCGATGATGGTGGGATTGCGCGAACACGTGCCCAACGTCGAGTACATCGATACCACGCGGTCCATCCAAACAGGCAAAACCATTCAAAAAGCCGGCAACGAACATTTCCTGCTTTTGCCACCGGCAAATGAAAATCAGATTGCGACCGGGATGGTATATTTCGCCGTAGTCGGCGAGGGAGCAGTAACCAACAACACCCGTATTGGAAGCGGCTCAAGCGCCTTCGTTTTGAACACACTCGGAGCACTTCCCCTGACGGCTCTGGGCGTTTTGGCGGGAACCAATGAGGTCGAGTACATGGATGCATTGGAAGGCGGGGAATCCAAAGGCTATGAATTTGTGCTTGCTCCGGAAGTTCTTGGGGTGGAGCTGAAACTTGAGAATCGGGTGGGAAATCCAGTGATGGTATGGCGCGAAGGAGAACTTTTGCCCAACCCAGGCGGCTCGTTTTCATCATTGCCTAACGAACCCTACGGAAATGAAGGAGGATCGGGAGTAGTGGCCGCTTCACAAACTCTGCTCACCCTCGCCACCACCACCGCGCAAGCTGGCGAAGGATACTCGACAAATCGACTCATGGTAAAAGCGCGATCCACCAGTGGAGTGTTTTCCGATGCGACTTACAAATTGCGAATCCGTCCAATTAACGTTCCTGAACTGAATTTCTCGGCTTCGACGAATGAAAATGGCCTCACGAATGCGATAACAGCCAGTTTGGAAAACGGTCATCGCGCTTTCTATAAAGTGGTTGTTCCTGAAGATCAGGTGGGTTGGAAGCTGGAATTGGCGCAGGCATCCGGCACTGCATCGGTGCGAGCCAGAAAAAATCAGTTTCCAAGTGACATTCCATTAACCGGAACCCCATTTGCCACTCCCGCAGCTTATATAGTTGCACCGGTGCTCACTCCGGGAACGTGGTTTGTGGAGGTGAAAGCCCAAAGTTTGACGACCTACACGTTGACGAGCAGCCCACTGGAACTTGAGCGGCCAGCCTGGAATATGCCGGCGAGCGGTGAAACGAACACAGCACCGGGTGTCAGTCTTCCGTTCTTTGGCGACACCGCGATTGACACGAACGGGCTTTCCTTCCCAAGCACAAGCGTGTTTCTTGAATCCGGCTATCAACATTACTACGCGTTTCATATCCCTGCTCAGAACGTCGGCCTTGTGCGGTTGCAATTGGAAGCGATCAGTGGCAACCCAAATCTTTATCTGCGCTATGCCGGTGCGCCGACTATCACGCACAATATGACTGGAGTGAACGGGGTCATTTATGACCGTACTGTCGCAGGCAATCTCGGAACTGAATACGCGAACTTCGTCCCAGTTGATGGAAAGGTGGAAGAGAGCATGAAAGCCGGTCTTTGGTACCTGGCGGTGCGCGCATCCGGAGCGAACTCCCGTTATCGAATTCGCTTTTCCATTGGAAACGTTCAGGAAATTCCGATGGATGGAACTTTACTCACCGACCAGGTCGTCGCAGGCGGAGACTGGCGTTATTACAGTTTTCGCATGCCCGATCCGGTGGCAGCACAGTGGCAGTTGGCCTTTTCCAAGCAACTGGGTGATATGGCGATTTCCATTCGCGATACCGTGCCTCCGGGATTGGGAGCCTCAGTAACACAGCGGCGCCATTGGGGAACCGATGCTAAGAATCATGGACCTTATCTTGAGTTCAGCACAGCCGGAACCTATACCTTCAACACACCTCCATCACGTCCGGGCGAGCTTTACTATGTCGGAGTACGCGGGCTGAACGACGCAACCTTCTCATTGAGTGTGAAAATTCTCGATACAGGGGCCGTGGCTCCACAAATGATTAGTTTCTATTCAGGCAGCACGGAAACAGATTTGGCTCCATTTACGCAGAGGACATATCGCATCGATGTGCCAAATGAGGCCACCCGGTTGAAGCTAATCAATACTCATTCCTCCCTCGTAAAGCTTCATATGGAGCAAGGCACACTTCCATTGAAAACAAGTGCGGATGATTGGCGCAGCACCACGGCGAATTCTTTACTAAACCAGTATTTAGGCGGGTGGCCATGGAAGCCGGGTAAGGCATATTTTCTCGTGGCCTCCAATACCACCGCCAATGTGCAGACATTAAAAATCCAAACAGATGGCAAAAACGCTGTGACCGATGATGAAGACAACGATGGAATGTTGGACGAGTGGGAACGGCAGTATTTCGGGACTACCACGCAAACCGCATCCGCTGACTTCGATGGAGACGGAGTGAGTAACCTGGACGAATATCTGGAGGGAACAAATCCAGCAGACAATAACTCGTTCAACCCGCGTTTAACGATCTCTGCGGCAAATGGGGTAGTCACGAAAAGCCCTGACACTTCGTTTTACGCCATGAATACGACTGTTCAGCTTACGCCTGTTCCCACGAATGAATATCTCTTCGCAGGATGGTCCGGCAGTCACATCGGTATTGAGAACCCGCTAAACCTGCTCATGGATACAAACAAATCTCTCACAGCAACCTTCAAGGTCAGAGGGGACGATTTTGGAATGGCTGTGCCGCTTACCGGCACTTCAATCCTGACGAATGGGACCAATGTAAATGCCACCAGGGAAATGTTCGAAGTCGATCACGGCGGCAATCCGGGCGGAAAATCTTTGTGGTGGTCATGGACCGCACCGTCGTCCGGGACAGCCAGCATTAGTACCGAAGGAAGTTCATTCCCAACCTTATTGGGAGTTTATATTGGGAACACACTCACAAACCTGCTGTTGGCAACCAACGACACGAACCTAAGCGGGGGATCTTATCGTGCCAGGGCCACCCTGGGGATTGAAGGCGGCACCACCTATCAGATCGCTGTCGATGGATTAAACGGCGCGTCAGGTAGTGTGCAGTTAGCCATAGCTCTTTCGCCTTCTGCAAAACCAGGGAATGTTTCCGTTGATCCTGTTGTTATACAATCGACGGTCTCGGAGATTGCTATCAATCTGCTTCTGCCTGAACCGGTGGGCGAACGACAGTTGCGGTTCAAAATAGCGAGTGACACAAACCAAGTTTATTTCATCGAAGCATCAACCAACCTAATGGATTGGGAATCAGTCGGAATTGTGGAGAATGGTGTAACCCAACCGATACAGCACAAGTCATCCGCAATGGGAAAAAGTATGTTTTACCGATTACGAGCGCCGTAACCGGTTTACGGCTTGTTCCAGGAAAGAACAGACACTCCTGAAACAGCAACTCCAATTCATGATTAAGCCAAACTGAACACTGGCCTATTTCTCACAGTAAAACAACCGGGCTGGAAGGATATTGAAGGCTTCGAAATCGGTCTCAACCCGACTGAATGACTGTTGTAAGTGCGGCAGAACTTTCTTGGAGAATTGATAGACCAACATTCGACCGTCAGCCGCAAGCACGGAGGAAGTTGATTTCAGGATGGCTGTCCTCACATCAGGCGGCATCGTGCTGAATGGAATTCCGGAAATGACGTAGTCAACGTTTTGGATTCCGGCGCACTCCAGGACCTGAGCCACATTCTCGGCAGAACCTTGAAACGTCCGGAGGCGCGGATCGCGGATATTGTTTTGCAAATGCCGAACGAAAGCTGGATTCATTTCGATCACTATCAAGGTGCCGTCCGGTCTCAATCTCTTTAGTATTTCTCCCGTGAAACAACCGGTGCCGGGGCCGAACTCCACGATAATCCGGGTACTCCCCCAATTAATTTTCCCCAACAAACGATTGATCAAGAAGGATGAACTGGGAATGGCTGATCCGAGCATTTGGGGGTGCGCGATGAAATTTCTGGCAAACACCAGCGCGCCATTTTTCTGTTTTTCCGGCATGCCATTTCTGCGTTCGCCATCGCGCATCAGTTCGTTCGGAACAGGAATCGACAAGGAACGCGCTTCACGCGCATTGATACCGAGGAATAGATTCTTCAATAGTTTCACTTCGCCTCCCGGACAGTTTTCAGCAGAACGAATCAACCTAAACCCGAATGAAGAGTGAACAATCGGGATGCACCCCCTTGTACCATCGGGATTTGCCGTGGTTTGCACATTTTCTTTCCAATGGGAACTCCGCTATCTTCTCCCCCAGTGAAACTTTTCCAGCGGCCCTTTCGTCTGAATCGTTGAACCTCTGATACCATGGATGATAAAGCCAAATTTTTCAGTGAACATTCCGCGCGACCGGATGATTTTTTTGTAACGCGCCGGCAGTTCCTCAATCGTTTCGGAATGGGGTTCGGGGCCCTCGGACTCGCTGGCTTGATGGGGGATGGTTTACTCAACCAGGCGCAGGCGGAATCGGAATTGTCTCCGTTGCTGCCGAAGAAACCTCATTTCACAGGTAAAGCAAAACAGGTTATCCACATTTTTGCACAGGGCGCACCATCGCAGGTGGATACATTCGATCCAAAGCCGCACCTGGAAAAGTATGCCGGACAATCGCTCCCAGGGATGGACGGCGGGGTTGCCATGCCTTCGCCTTTTAAATTCAAAAAGCATGGCAAATCGGGAATCGAAGTCAGTGAGGTCTTTCCTCATCTTGCGCAGCATGTGGATGAAATGACGGTGATCCGGTCCATGTTCACCGACATCCCGGCGCATGAAGTCGCGACGACATTCATGAACACGGGATCATTGCGCCTGGCCAGGCCGTGCCTTGGTTCCTGGGCGGTTTACGGCCTGGGAACTGAAAACCAGAACATGCCCGGCTTCATCTCGTTGCGTCCAGGCGGCGGATTGCCGGCGGGTGGGACGCAAAATTGGCAGTCGGCTTTTCTGCCGGGTGTTTACCAGGGTTCGAGCATCAACACGACTCTCGGTTCGCCGGAGGAAATGGTGCAGCACATCAAGAATTCGTACGTCTCGCAAAAGGAACAACGGCGCCAACTGGACCTGGTCAAACAGCTCAACGAATTTCACAGTCTGAACCTGCAAAAAGATGCGAATCTCGAAGCCCGCATTCAGGCATTCGAGATAGCTTTCAAAATGCAGACGGAGGCAACGGATGCTTTTAATTATTTCAAGGAACCGGTCGCGATGCGTGAAAAATACGGAAACACACCGCAAGGACGGCAGCTATTGATCGCCCGCAGGTTGATTGAGCGGGGGGTTCGTTTCGTGCAAGTCTGGGCCAGCGGTTGGGATCATCACCAGGACATTGAAGAAAGGCTGCCGCAACGGGCGCGTGATATCGATCAACCGTTCGCCGCATTAATTGCCGATTTGAAAGAACGCGGATTGCTCGATAGCACACTGGTCATCTGGGGCGGAGAGTTCGGTCGCAAACCTGTCCGGGACCGCAATGGGAATGATACCCCGGGGCGCGATCACAACAACCAGGCGTTTACAACCTTGATGGTGGGCGGCGGAGTGAAACGCGGACATGTCTATGGCGCAACGGATGAGATCGGGGCGAAAGCTGTCGAGAACCGCGTCCATGTTCACGATCTGCATGCCACCATTTTGCATCAACTCGGCTTTGATCACACGAAACTGACCTATCGTTATAACGGACGCGATTTCCGGCTCACGGATGTGGCGGGCAATGTGGTTAAGGGAATTCTCGCCTAGACGAAAAGGCGCTTATGTTTTCGAAACTTTTCTCCGTCTCCCCTGCCCCGACCGCGTCAGCGGTCAGCGACTCTACAGTTCTGGCTTCCCGTTGGAACAAGCCGAATATATCACCTCCCTCTCCCTCTGAGGGAGAGGGTTGGGGTGAGGGTAAAAACGTGACCAAGCCCTTTAGGACCAAAAAATCAATTGCGCATCATTTTATTCTCTCATCCGCACTCTTTCTTTCAACTCACTTAACCGCCGCCGAACCAACACCCGCTGAACTGGCATTCTTCGAAAACAAAATTCGTCCCGTGCTCGTGAACCGCTGTTACAAATGTCACAGCACCGATAGCGAAAAACTGAAAGGCAATCTCTCGGTTCAGTTCCGTGAAGCTATTCTCAAGGGTGGTAACAACGGTCCAGCCATCGTCCCCGGCAAACCTGAAGAAAGCCTCCTCATTGCCGCGATCCGCCACGACGATCCCGATTTAAAAATGCCTCCCAAAGGCGAAAAACTTTCAGACAGCGAGATTAACGATTTTGTAACCTGGATTAGGATGGGGGCTCCAGACCCTCGGAAATCCGATACGCTCGCCGAAACGACCTGGGGCAAGACCACGCGGGATCATTGGGCCTTTCAACCAATCCAATACCCCGCTGTTCCCAAAGTAAAAAGTAAGGAATGGTCTGCGAACCCGGTGGACGTATTTATCTATGCCAAACTCGAGGAGAACGGAATGAAACCTTCCGGGCCAGCCGAGAAACGGACCCTTATCCGGCGCGCCACTTTTGATCTGATTGGTCTGCCGCCAACACAAAAAGAGGTAAACGCTTTTCTTACAGACGACTCTCCAAATGCTTTCGCCAAGGTGGTGGATCGCTTGCTCGCTTCCCCGCAGTACGGCGAACGTTGGGGACGTTACTGGCTTGATGTCGCGCGCTATTCCGATACCCGCGGGGATATTCAACGCAATCGCATGGACGAGAATTATCCCCACGCATGGACTTATCGCGATTACGTCATTCGATCTTTCAATGAAGATAAACCGATGAACCGTTTCATCGTGGAACAGATCGCGGCAGACAAAATCCCGCTCGGCACCAATCGGTGGACACTCGCCGCGCTCGGTTTTCTGACGCTCGGCGATCGTTTTAATAACAATCGTCATGACATCATCAACGACCGCATTGATCTCGTCACGAAAGGGTTGATGGGCCTTACGGTCTCCTGCGCTCGTTGTCACGATCACAAGTTCGATCCCGTTTCCCAAAAGGATTACTACGCATTGTATGGTGTCTTCGCCAACACCTATGAACCAGAGGTCGGTCCTGCCCTGCTGCCCGTCAGGCAAACCGCCGAATATGTCGACTACCAAAAGAAACTTGCCGCGTTCGAAAAGGAAGCGCGCGAATTGCAAAACAAACGCGGCCGACGTTCCCGGGAAGACCTGCGCGCGGAATTGGATCTTCGCAAAGGCTACGCCAAACTTGAAATGCAACATGCGGCGGCACCGCCCCGCGCCCATGTTCTGTTTGATATTCCGCGTCCGAAAGATTCGCGTGTCTTCATCCGCGGTGAAGCTGGCAATCCCGGTCCGATTGTTCCGCGTCGATTTCTCGAAATCTTTTCCGGCACCAATTCTGTTTTCAAAGGCGGCAGTGGACGTCACGAACTGGCGCTCTCCATTGTTCACACCAATAATCCGCTCACTTCGCGCACCCTGGTTAACCGGGTCTGGATGCATCATTTCGGTGAGGGTTTCGTCACGAGCCCGGACGATCTTGGGAATCAATCAACACCACCCAGCCATCCGGAACTGCTGGATTACCTTTCGATCCAATTCATGGAAGAAGGTTGGTCCATGAAGAAGCTTCATCGTTTGATCATGCTTTCGAATGCCTACCAGCAAAGCAGCGTCAATAACGCCGCCTACGCCGAGCGCGATCCGGAAAATCGTTTTCTCTGGCGCGCGAACATCCGGCGTCTCGACCTGGAAGCCGTCCGCGATTCCATCCTCGCGATTGGCGGCAATCTCGACACCACGATGGGTGGGCGGCCCGTTAATCTGGGTGAATCGCCTTATTCCAAACGACGCACTGTTTATGGTTTTGTGGATCGCCGCAATCTGCCCGAGATTTACACGCAGTTCGATTTTGCCAACCCCGACCTTTCCACCGGCAAACGTCACGAAACCATCGTTCCGCAGCAGGCCCTTTTTATGATGAACAGCCCGCTCGTTGTGGAACAAGCGCGCAACATTGTTCTTCGCAGAGATTTCCAGGAGGAGCCCCATCCCGAAGCGCGCATCCGACTTCTTTATTCGCTGATTTATCAACGGTTCCCCACCGATTCCGAAATCCTGCTCGGGTTAAGTTTTATTGATGAATCACCCGCCGATGAGAAGGTCCAGATAACAAAACAAAACGTCCGCAAACCGGTGCGGCGTCCCGGGAACAGCGCCATGTCACTCGCCACTCTTTCCTCTGCGGATTACAAACCGCTTGATGCGTGGGCCAAATACGCTCATGCACTGCTCCAGGCAAATGAGACGATGTTTCTGAATTGAAGCTCTTTCGCAAAATGCTAATCAGCAGCCGGTAATTCCAACCAAAACCTGCTCCCTTTGCCGCTTTCAGATTCAACACCAAGTCGCCCCCCCATGCGCTGAATGGCTTTGGAAACAATCGCGAGGCCGATCCCGGTGCCATCCTTCTGATTGGCAAGGCGTTCAAAGATGCCAAAGATTTTCCCATGGAATTCTGGTGAGATACCAATCCCATTATCTTCCACCCATATCCGTATCCAGCGTGAGTTGATTTCACGCAATGGAGGCTCCGGAGTGTCAGCAGTCACTGATGGATTCAACGGCGGGGGTGCTGAGGATTGCGTCGAAAAATCTTCACCTTTACTTACTGTCCTCAATTCACTTCGAACGATGATGCGAGGTGGGACATGGGCGGGAATAAATTTCAGGGCATTATCGAGAAGGTTTGTCAGGCACTGATCCAAAAGACTGCGTTCGGCCAGGACAGGTTGCAGAGGCGATTCAACGGTCACAACCCCTGGCGCGTTTAAGGTGGCATTATGTGAGACGACATCCTTTACCAGGACTTCCAAATCAACCGGACTCAATTCCACTGATTTGTTGGACAGTTTACTATACTCAAGAATCCCTTGAGTGAGTGCCTCCAACCGCCGAATCGCACGGATAATCGAGTCAACGTAGGTCCGGGCGCCTGCTGGCAATCCCTCGCCATAATCCTGCAACAACGCTTCGGAAAACCCCTGGATGTGACGCAGCGGAGCGCGGACATCATGAGCCAGGCTGTAGGAAAAACTTTCGAGATCTGCGATCGTTTCCTGAAGTTTGCGCGTGCGTTCCTGAACGGCCTGCTCCAGGGCTCCAGCATGGTCACTTAGTTCCTCCTGGGCTTTGCGAAGCGCTGTTTCGTTCCAAGCTCTGTCAATGGCAATGGCAACGTACTGAGCGACGATTCGAGTGAACTCGATTTCATCCTCATCGAAATGATCGCGGCTACGGCTCGCGAATGCGAGGGTTCCAATCATCTTGTCACCCACATATAATGGATGACAAATGTAGGCGCGCAGATTCAGTCGTTTCGCAAAAGACGACCGCGCCTCTTCAGATGCAACGGTCACCGACTCCTCTTGTACGACACTGGCATTGCAGAGTGCCTCTTCCATTGTGATGACAGCGATTTTTTTCTGTATCTCTCTAGAAATTCCTCCGGAGCTGTGGAGACGCAGGTGCTTGCCATCCTGCTCAAGCAAGTAGTTAAAATAGGTGTCCACCAATATATGAGCTGAAATCCTTGGAAAAATGCTCTTCACCATCGTTTCCGGATCTGGAGTTTTGAGTAATTGGGCCAATGACCAGGAAAACAGCTCCTGCCGCTGATGTTGACGAGTGACAATGGTGTTCTGATGCTCGCGCTGAGTGACGTCTTCGATCGTGGTGATTGTCCCCACGATGTTACCTTCCTCCATCAGGGGGGCGATGCGGGACGTTTGCAGCATGTTGAGCAAACCAGATTCCCGGACGGGAGATTGAAATGGAAGCAAGTAGCCGTGAAGCCCCGCGGAAAGCACGTTAACTTCGCCGTCCAGCGCGCGATGAAAATAGCGGTCGAGGCGGCGTTTCAGGAGTGTAGGAAAGACTTCGAGCAACGATCGATTAATGACGTTAGCCCTTTTCAAGCCGCTGTTCGTTTCCAACCAAAGATTCCACCGTTTGATTCGCAACTCGGTATCAGTAACGAAGATCCCATGGGGAGACAATTCCTGGATCCAGCCTAAAAGGGCTGGATCGAGTGAGTTTTCAACTGGTGGATAATTCGCGCTCATTACGTGACATTATTCGGCAACTTGCCGTTCCTCCCATCGTTCCAGTTCTTCAAGCAACCTATCCAACGATGTCACTCCCAGGACGATTACCAGGTAACCACTGACATCACTTTCACGGAGATGAAAACTCGTTTGAATCATGAGTGCATAGTGCAATTCCTCGTGCGCGACTGTGATGGAATTCAAAACGCTGGATACCGATTCGATATGCAACCGCGGAACAGCGAATGTGACTTGAACCTGCAATATATTTCCAAAAACACCGAGGCAGGCATTAAGCACAATGTTGCCCACCTCCGTGAGGACTTCGCGGGCAGATGCATCCAAAGGGCTGTTGCCATGACCATTCGTCAACAACCGGTTGAGCAGTTGTGCTGCTTTATGGTCCAGGAGAAGTAGGGCATTGCCAGCGACCGGCCCTGAAAAAACCTGGTGGACACTGGCCACTTCACCGCGGATGTGACTGCTTAGTATATCTCCAACTTCGCTGATGGGGTGAACCGCCACCTGTGGGACTTCCAGCATGATCTGATGCCCTGTAAGTTCGGATAGCGCACTGGCGGCTCGGGCGTATCCTATATTGATCAACTCCGTCAGTGCGTCGGTCTGATTTTCGGTAAGTTGCATTATGACCTCCCTGCCAGCACGTTCTCGAGCGCGCTGAGCACGCGATCCCGGGTGAACGGTTTATTGATCACTTCATATGCCCCCAAATTTTCGGCGTTCATTCGTGTGCCACTTTGAATGTCGGCCGTGGCGACAATGACGCGGGCGTGAGGATCCATCTCCCGCAATTTGCGCAGAACCTCCAGTCCCTGCATGTGCTCCATCACCATGTCCAGAAAGACAATGTCGGGGCGATTTAGAAAATATTTCTCCAACCCTTCAGCGCCGTTCGTTGCCTCTTCAACAGTGTGCCCAACACTTTCCAGAATTTGGCGGAGCGTCCGTCGCGCCAGGCTTGAATCGTCTACCACAAGAATCTTAGCATTCATAATCGGTCCAATATTGTTTGAAGCATTTCATCCAAAGTCGCCGAGGCATCGCTTAAACCAGCTTCCACTACTGATCGCGGCATACCGTAAATGACACAACTTCCTTCAGCTTCTGTGAGAACAGTCCCTCCTTGCGCTTTAATCCATGCCGCCCCCTTTTTGCCATCGTCCCCCATCCCGGTCATCACCACTCCAAGCACTTTACTACCATAACACTCACTTGCGGATTGGAACAGGACGTCAGCCGAAGGCCGATGCGGTGTATCGAACGGTGTCGCGGAGAGTTGCGCCACGACTTCGCCTCCTGCGCGGCGCAGCATCAAATGTCGCCCGGCGGCTGCAAGGAGCGCGGTTCCCGGGTGCAGCAGACTCCCGTCTTTTGCTTCGATCACTTTCAGCATGGAAATCTCATTGAGCTTCTGCGCAAACATTTCGGTATAGCCAACCGGCATGTGCAGGACCATCGCGATTGGCACCGGAAAATTGGCGGGAAATTGCGGGATCAAATAACGAAGCGCCTGCGGCCCTCCCGTGGAAATCCCGATGACGATGATTTTCGTTTCTACTTCCCGTTTGATTGTTGGCCTTGGAAGTCGAGGCGGTGCGGTGATTGGCTGTAGCTTCGAAGCCGAGGCCTGCGCCGCTCCTTTTACTTTATCCACCAGTTCATCACGGATACTAAGAATCTCATTCGTAGCCCGGGCTGTCGGTTTTTGCACGATGTCCACCGCTCCCGCTTCCATCGCCTCCAATGCCTTTTCCCCATCCTCCGGCGTGGCAGTAAGAATGAGAATGGGCAAGGGCCGGCGTTTCATTTGTTCGCGAACAAATCCAATTCCATCCATGCCCGGCATCATCAAGTCGCAGGTCACGACACTCGGTTTCAACTTCTCAACCAATTCAAGAGCTTCCGCTCCATCCCGGGCAACGCCGACCACTTCAATCAAAGGACTTCGGCCAAGCATCTCCTTCACCACTTTTCGGACGAACGCCGAATCATCCACCACCAGAGCTTTTATTAGAGTGCTCATACGTTTACGGGGCCATCGCTGTGAGCTGCGGCTTGCGGACATACACAAACGAGCCTCCTACTTCCACGAGGTCGAAATCGTTTGTAAGTTTTAGCAGCGATTCCGATATGCCGACGAAAAGATATCCGCCTGCGGGCATCTGTTCCGCGAAATGCCGGACAACCTGCCGAATGACTTCCTGGGAAAAATAAATGAATACGTTTCGGCAAAGAATAACGGGCGAACGGGCAAGTTCTGCAGTCTCAGCCTTGACCACGAGGTTCACTCGCTCGAACCGAATGCGGCTCATGATTTGAGGGTTCACCAACCAGCGATCGCGGGATTGCCGAAAATACTTATCCCGAATCTCCGGAGGGAGTACCCGGAATGATCGCTCACGAAAGAGGCCCGTTCGCGCTTTTTCCAAGGCCGCCTCGCTTGCGTCTGACGCCACAATCTGAATCGGAAATCTCGAAAATCCCGCTTCCTCAAGTGCGATCGCGATGGTGAACGCCTCTTCACCGCTGGAACACGCTGCGATCCAGATCCGCAACAGCTCACGTGATTTTGAAAACCATTGCGGCACGATCACATTCACAAGCGCGCGGATCTGGTCCATCTCGCGCCAGAAATAAGTCTCCTGCACTGACAAGGTATCCATCAGCCTGCGCCAATCCTCGAAATAGTGTGGCTGTTCCTTCAGCAGGTAATAATAATCCAGCACCGAGCGGAATCCCTTTTTCAAGATTAACGGCCGCAGCTTGTCGAACATCAAGTCAAGGTGCCCGTCATGGAAGTGAATCCCACTCCTGGCGTGTATCAGATCGCGCAGTAATTCGAGCGACCCAACCGGAGCCGCAATTTGCGAATCCTGAACTGTAGGAAGCGAATTCATTCCAGAGAGTTACTTATCCCCTCTAAGGCGCCGGCTGCGTTCCTGCCCTTTTTGCGGAGAAGAGGTCGTTACGCGTGACGATCGAGGGGTCGCACTTTTACCCGCTGCAACAATCCCGGATAAACTCTCAACCGCTTTCATCAAGTTCTCCATGCTCGTTTCAGTCTCTTTCGCGTTATCCGCGTTGCGATCAGCGATCTTCCCGATTCCCGTGAGATTGGTGAGGATGCCTGCGCCTGCCATGGAATGCTCACGATTCGCGTTGGACATAAGCCGAACCTGCTTTGCAATGTTTTCCGAAGCGATGGTCATGTCTTTCAAAGCGCGGGCCTGTTCGAGCATCGCCCGCGATGACTGGTCCGATTGGAGCCGGACATTATCCGCCAAATTTGCCATCTGCCCGGTGCTCGTGGATTGCTCAGCCATGGATCGACTGACACCGGCGATCATCTCGGCGAGGCGTCCGATTTCCCTGCTCACCTGCTCGGAGGCTCTTGCCTGCTCGCCGACAGCACGCGAACTGGCATCAGCAGTGCGGCGCATGCTATCCACAGCCTTGGTGATTTCTCCGGCGCTTGCCGACTGTTCTTCCGTGGCCCTGGCGACCTGCTTCGACAGTGCGGTGGTGTTTTCCGCCGCTTTGATCACCTCTCTCGCGGCCCGACTGTGCTCACCCATCGATTGCGAAACTTCCCGGGCAATATTCCGCATTTGGGCCGTTGCTTGGACGATGCTGTTCGCGCTTTTGGCTTGCTCGGAAGTCGTAGTCGCGATCTGACGCGATTGGGCAGCAGTAGCGTTGACCGCCTCTAAGACGTCGCGTCCTGCTTGAAGTTGTTCGCCCGTGGCTTTGCTTATCTGGGTAACCAGTTCTGCCGTTTCACTGACTCCACCAAGGATTTTTTCCAATCCGCCAAGACCTTCTTGTGATTGCTGGGTGCTTTCTTCAGCCAGACGAACACCGTTTTCGGCCGCCTGGCCGGCTTCCGCGACAACTTCCTGCAACCCTTTGATGATGCCAGAGATATCAGAAGTCGCTTTCGCCGACCGATCCGCCAGGTTACGAATTTCTTCAGCAACCACTGCAAAACCACGCCCAGCCTCCCCGGCGCGAGCCGCTTCAATCGAGGCGTTCAAGGAAAGCAGATTAGTGCGCTCCGCAATCAGGTTGATGGTGTCCACAATGGAAGAAATTTCACTTGCCCGCTTGTTCATTTCACGCATCACCCGCGCCGCATCTGTGATCGAGTTAGAGACACGTCCGATGCCTTGAATGGATCTCTGCACAATTTCTCCACCCTGCTTCGCGTCCTGGGAAACGCGGCGTGTGGTTTCATCTGCCCGTTTCGTCAGGTCCGCAACGGAACGAAGCGAGCGATCCATCTCTTCTGCACTCGCCGCGGCATTGGTCCCAGCTTCCGTGATTGCGTTTGTGTTCTGGGATACGGCTTGAATGGAACGCGCCATCTCTTCGATGGATGCAGACGTTTCTTCGACCGACGCAGTAAGGTTTTCGGACAGGGCGGACACTTGTTCGATTGAGGCGGCCATCTCATTCATAGCGGAGGAGGTATGCTCGGCTGAATCGGTCAGGCCCTGGGCATTGCCGGCAACCCCTTTAACCGATCTGCTCATCTCTTCTATGGCGCTCGATGTTTGCGTGATGGAAGTGGCAAGATCTTCGGTGTCCCGGGCAACGCCCTGGATAGACATTGTCATCTGGTTCATCGTCGTTGTGATTTCCTGCGCCGAAGTTGCCATGTCCTGAGCCGTGGTGCTCACACTGTGAATGGACGTGTTCACCTGTTTAAGGGTGGTTGCTGTTTCCCCCACACTGCTGGCGACCTGCGTCGTATTGCCGGTGACTTGATCCACAGACGCGGCGATCTCGTGCAGCGAGGAGACCATCTCCTCCGATGAGACGCTGAGCGACTCCGCCTGGGTGGCGGTTTCCTTGAGTGAAGCCGCCAATTCATTGGCGTTACTCACAGCCGATTCGATGGAACGGTTCTGTTCCTCCGCGCCCTCGGACACACCCGTTGCAAGGCGTGCAACCTCGTTGACGGAAGTGGAGATGTCAGAAGCGAGTTCCTGCACCCGTTGCAGGTCGCTGCTCATTTGCCCGTTTTGCTTTTTCATAGACGTAGTCGTTTTGGAAGCAGCCCTTGGTAAGGCCGCCTCTCTTGAATATCAAATTGCCATGGCAGGCCCGGCCGTGTTGGCCGCCTCCGTTTCGATCAGATCCAAAGTCGCTTGAACATCGAGAAGCAGAATTAATCGGTCATCCATACTGGCGATCCCTGTGAGAAATTTTCCGCTTAAGCCGCTAATCGCAGCATCCGGTGGTTGGATCACGTGAGCGGGAATCATTCGAAACTCCCGGGCCGAATCTACGATTAACCCCACTGCCCGGTCGTCCACCTGCACCACAAGCAATCGCGTCCGCAACGTGTGCGACTGTCTCGGAAAACCAAAGCGAACACGCAGATTGACGATTGGAATGACCTGTCCCCGCGAAAAGACGACCCCATCCACGAAAAGTGGCGCATTCGGAACGGGCGTAACCTGGTCCAGCATCTCCATGTGCAGGACCTCCCGGCTTTTCACTCCGTAGCTGGTTCCACCGAGTTCAAACAGGATGTAAGATTCCAAATCTTGCGTTGTCATGATCACCTTTGCCGTAATCGCCTTCCATCGTTCGTGAACGAGTTCCGTTTTGCTTTACCAACGCGATTGCGTCCAAAATTAGTAGCGGCTTTCCATCGCCCAGTTCCGTCGCGCCGATCACGCCTGGAACATGAATCAGCGGATCGCGGAGTGACCGCACCACGATCTGGCGCTGTCCGACGATTCGGTCCACCACGAGGCCGACCTTGCCCCGGTCGGTTTGTGAAACCAGAACCAGCGCGTGGGAATGGGTTGCAACCGGAAAACCAAAAAGCCTCCTCAATCTTACCAATGGCAAGACCACCCCTCGCAGCGAAAGCAACTCAGCCCGCTCCATTCGTTTCACCTGGACCTCTTCAATCTGCACCACTTCATCCACGCTGTTTTGCGGCACCGCATAGTTTTGGCCGCCTACAGAAACGATCAGTGCATCAGTGATCAACAGGGTTAGTGGCAGGCGAAGAGTGAAACGCGTGCCGCGCTGCAACTCCGTCTGTAAAAATAACGTACCACCGAGTTCACGCAAAGTATTCGCCACCACAGCCATGCCGACACCACGCCCCGCAGCACGATCCGCCTCGTCACGCGTGGAAAAGCCCGGGGTAGAAATCAAATCCAGAATGGCGGGATTATCCAACGTGTCAGACTTTGTAAGTCCCATTTCCTTCGCCCGCAGGACAATTTCCTCTGGATCAATGCCTCTGCCGTCATCCGCAATTTCAATAACGACAGTTTCTCCGGAAGTGGTGGCCGATAGTGCGATGGATGCCTCTTCCGGTTTTCCCAAACCAATGCGTTCATCGGTGTCTTCAATTCCATGGCTCACTGCATTTCTCACCAGGTGAAGCAAAGGTTCTTTCAACCGCTCGACCACGTATTTATCCAACTCAGTCAAGTGCCCTCGCACTTCCAACCGAACTTTTTTACGCGATCCCCGGATCAGATCGCGCACAACAAACGGCATTCGATCGAAGATTTCTGCAATGGGAACCATGCGCAATCGCATCACATTTTCGCGAAGATCTCGAAAGTGCCGCGCAAACCCATGATTCACCTCCTGCAACCCCCGCACATCCACGCTTCCGTCCACTGCCAGGAGGTTGATTTGGGCTTCCAGGCGCGCGCGCTGTGTCACCAACTCACCGGCAATACGCATCAATTCGTCCAACCGTTTAAGTTCGACCCGGATTACTTGCGAGGGCGCGACCGCCATTTGTGCGGCAGGGGACGCGCGGGTGTCCGGCTGAATTCGGTTCGACGACGGCTCTGCAATGGCGATCCACGTGACCCCGGATTTGATCCAGGCGTCCATATTCGCTGGCGGTTCGCGCAGAGCCACAAAGAACTCGAACGCAATTGTGCCACCGGGCCCGATATGCGGCGCGGCATGTATAATTTCACCAAGAGCCGTTAAGCGACTGCGAATCGCATTCACGTTGATGCCGCTTTCGTTCAATGCCGGCGACGGAATGAATGTGGCTTTCCAAACGAAAAAGCCATTCCCTCGAGCGCTCTCAACCCGGCTTTGCAATGCGTCGCCTAACGGGTTTGCAATGATCGGTTTCTCTTTTTTTTCCTGAGCGGAAACAAGCAATGCATCGAACTCTTGTATCCTTCTCTCAACGTCCGGATAGGGCTGCTTTTGACGAAATGCAGTGATGCTCTGCTCAATCAACTGCACAGCGTTGGCGAGGCTATCCAATCCTTGCGGAGTCAGTTGAATGGTTCCTCTCGAAAATTCCCGCAAATAGTCTTCTGTCCGATGGGTCAGTTGCTCCGCAGACCGGATGCCAGCCATTCCGAGAATGCCTTTGAGAGAATGAAAACTGCGAACAAGCCTGTCCAGGAGAGGCGTCGTCTCCTGCTTATCAATGCCCTTTTCAAGGGTCGCCAATGATTGCCGAATAAAGTTCAAATGCTCTTCGCACTCGGCATAAAAATCATTCAGCAATTCCGGTGTGAACTCAGTTATATCATCATCCTCCATCTACCGCGTCGTCTCCTTCGTTGAGTTTACTCCGAATGCTGATAGCCCGCAATGAAGTGGCCATTACTTACCCTCGGCTAATGCGGAACCCCAACGGTCCTGTCTTTGTCTTTCAACCTTAAAACGGCAGTTAATAGCCGCGAAAGAACGCAAAAGGCGCAAAAACAAAAGGAGAAGATTGGATAAGGTAACTTTTTTGCTTTCACCCGCTGAATGAAAGTAAAAGTGCAACCGTTTCAGC
>JACDHS010000047.1 GCA_013820875.1 Verrucomicrobiota bacterium
CGGAGCGCGGCTGTGCTCGAAGAGTCAGCCGCAGCGGGTACGGCAATATTGCGGCGTTCAGATTTTGCAGGCCAGCTTGATAATCTCGCGTGCTGCGGCTGATGCTGCGCACAAATCAGAACTATAGAAACAACGAACCGCTCTGCGGTTACGCCGCGCTCCGATTCTACAATCTCACCCGGAAAAAATCACACCCGGCGCTTATGCTGGCAGCACTAGTGAGTTGCAGTTTCAACGGGTGTCCGTTACTAACGAGACATGCGTTTTATCGGGAATGTGATAGAAAAACTGCAACGGCATCCCAAACGGGTGGTCTTTCCGGAAGGAACGGAACCGCGCGTCTTACAGGCGGCTCGACAGTTTTATTCCTTGCGGCTCGGCGCACCGGTTTTGCTCGGTGATCGCACGAAGATCAAAGAAGCCGCCGAGCGCCTGAACGTTTCCCTTCAAGGCATCCGTATCATCAATCCTGCCGAAAGCGAGGATCTGGAGGCGTTTGCGAAACGTTACGCGATGCTGCGCCGATCGAAGGGTTTGCGGGAAAACGAGGCGATTGAAGCCATGTTGAAGCCGAATTACTACGGCGCAATGATGGTGGCGATGCACCAGGTGGATGGCATGATCTCCGGCTCAAATGAAGTGACCGGCAGCGTGCTGCGTCCGTTATTCCAAATCATCAAGGTAGCTCCGAAAGCAACGACAGCTTCCAGTTGCATGATTATGGAAGTGGAAGACACCCGGTTCGGCAATGAAGGTGTGATGTTCATGGCGGATTGCGGTGTGATCCCGGAACCGAACGTTGAACAATTGTCTGACATCGCGGTTTCCACGGCTCGCCTGGCGCGGTTGCTCCTGGGCATACGTCCGCGGGTTGCACTGCTTTCCTATTCCACCAAGGGCAGCGCTACGCACCCGTCCATCGGGCGGATGCAAGCTGCGACCGCTCTCGCTGAACAAAAGGCGCGCGCAGAAAGGCTTGATGCAGATTTCGATGGGGAACTGCAGGTTGACGCCGCGTTGATTCCGGAGATCGCATTGCGAAAACTGCCGGACAGTCCGGTGGCAGGTCGGGCGAACGTCTTGATTTTTCCAGACCTGAATTCCGGCAACATCGCGAGCAAATTGATCCAACACGTCGCCAAGGCGAACGCTTACGGGCAGATATTGCTCGGGCTGGACAGGCCGGCAGCCGACCTTTCCCGTGGTTCTTCTGCGCATGATATTCTTGGTGTCGCTGCCATCGTCGGAATGCAATCCATCGCCTATAAAGAATTGCACCCGGATTCCAAGCACTGATGAACATTACTACTCCCCGCGTCTTCATCGCCGCCACGCGTCAAAACGACGGCAAGACCACGACGTCCCTCGGCCTGATGGCGGCGTTGCAAAAGTTTTATCCACGGATTGGCTACATCAAACCGGTGGGCCAACGTTTCGTCGAAGTGGCGGAGCACAAGATTGACGAAGATACTGTGTTGATGGACAGCGTTTATAAACTGGATTGTCCATTGGTGGATATGAGCCCGATCGCGGTTGAACCGGACTTTACCCGCAAATACCTTGAGAACGCCAATTACGAGATACTGGTAAAGAAAATCCAAAACGCTTTCGACCGTGTGGCATGGGAGAAACAGTTTGTCTTGTGCGAGGGATCTGGGCATGCGGGTGTTGGTTCGGTGTTCGATTTGTCGAATGCGCAGGTCGCCAAAATTCTTGGCGCCAAGGTGGTGATCGTTACCCGCGGCGGGATTGGAAAACCCATTGATGAGGTGGCCTTGAATCAGGCGCTCTTCGAAAAGGCGGGGGTGGAAATCATCGGCGTGATCATCAATAAGGTGATGCCGGATAAGTTGGATTACATCTCGGACTTCGCGCGGCGCGGTCTCAAACGGATCGGTTTGGATTTGTTGGGGGTCATTCCTCATCAACGCATCCTTTCGCGTCCAACTTTGCGTTCCATCAAGGAAGATCTGGATGCGGAGGAGTTAAACCATTCCCGTAAACTGACGAACATGGTGGAAGATGTCGTCGTCGGTGCGATGGGAGCCAACAATGCCGTTCAATTTTTCTCGCCTGGTGTCCTCGTGATAACACCGGGCGATCGCGAAGACATCATCGCGGCGGCCGCTGCGACATTGTCTGGAAAAGGTTTATCCACCATCGCTGGCATTGTTTTGACCGGCGACCTTCGCCCGAGCGAAGGCGTCCTTAAACTAATTCGTGAAATGAATTTCCCGGTGCTCCTCGCAAAAGATGACAGCTACGAAGTCGCTTCGAAGGTGCATGACTTGATCATCAAGACGCGTCCTGACGACGTCGAAAAGATCGCCCTGATCCGCGATGTGATCGGCCAGCACGTTGACGTATCTCGCATTTTGAAAGCAATTTAGCCCGGACCATCCAGACTGAATACTGCCTACTGAAAACTGAATACTGAACTGCATGTCACTTCACCTGAACCCAACCCTGGCCACGCTGCCGGTCTATCACCCCGGCCGCCCTATCGAAGAAGTCGCCCGCGAGCTGAATCTCAAGCCGGAAAACATCATCAAGCTGGCGTCAAACGAGAACCCACTCGGACCATCGCCGAAAGCCAGGGCAGCGATGGAAAACGTGCTGAGAAACCTTCATTTATACCCGGATGGAAATGCTTTTTATCTGAAGCGAAAGCTGGCGGACAAACTTGGTGTTGAACCATCCAACCTCGTCCTTGGCAATGGCTCGAACGAAATCATCGAATTCATTGGGCACGCGTTTATGCAGCCCGGTGTTGATGTCGTTGTTTCGCAGTATTGCTTCGCGATCTACCCGATCGTTACGAAGTTATTTGGCGCAAATCTGATTACAGTGCCTGCGAGCAACTACGGACATGACATCCCGGCGATGCTGAAGGCGATTACTCCGCAAACGCGGGTTATGTTTGTGGCGAACCCGAACAACCCGACAGGCACTCTTGCTCCGCGCGAACACATCGTGGAGTTGATAAACAAAGTTCCGGACCATGTGTTGCTTGTGATGGACGAGGCGTACATTGAGTTCCTTAACGATTCCGTGGATCTCTTGCCTTTCATTCGCTCCGGTGCAAAACCGAATCTCATATTGATGCGGACCTTTTCGAAGATCTTCGGCCTTGCAGGGTTGCGCCTGGGATATGCCGTCGCCGTTCCCGAACTGGTGAGTGCGTTGGAAAAGGTGCGTCAACCGTTTAACATCAATGCCATTGCCCAGGCCGGAGCGATTGCTGCCCTGGACGACGATGAACATCTGGAGAAAACGCGTGCTAATAACTTTTCGGGTTTGCGGGTGTACGAGACTGAGTTGCGCAAAATGAAACTGGAGTATGTGGCTTCATCCGCCAATTTCATCCTGATCAAAGTGGGCGACGGCCAGCGAATCTTCAATGAGTTGCAAAAGCTCGGCGTGATCACCCGCCCGATGGGCGGTTATCAACTGCCGGAATGGATCCGAATCTCCGTCGGCACGTTTGCGGAAAATCAGCGTTGTGTCGAAGCTTTGAAGCAGGTGATGGGGTAATAAACCTTTATAAATTGATTGAAATGCATTGAAGCCTGACTACTTAATCCCACTGCAACAAATAACTAAGCGACACGCCAAGTGAAACCAACCGATCTTCGGGGAATTCTTCGTTACATTCCCAGCTTCCGCGAGAAGACATTTATCATCGCCATTGATGGCGCGATTGTGACGGATGAAAACTTCGCGAATATCCTGCTCGATATTGCTGTTCTGCGTTCGCTGAACATTCGGGTCGTCCTGGTTCACGGCGCATCTGCCCAGATCAAAGCCCTTGGTGAAGAAAGCAAAATGCCTCCATCCGACTTGGTGGGCAGCGGCGTCACTGACGCCCAAACGTTGCGACTTGCACTCACTGCTGCGAATCGTCTCACGCACGAAATCCTGGAAGGCTTTTCCGCAAACGACCTGCGCGCTGTTTCTACCAATGCTGTGATTACGCATCCGCTCGGAATCATCCAGGGCGTGGACCATCAGTTCACCGGGAAGGTTGAACGCATTGATGTTGAGTTTTTAGAAACATTGCTTTCTCAAGGGATTATTCCCGTTGTGCCGCCGCTCGGGTTTGATGGCGAAGGCAAAACCTACCGCGTGAATTCGGATGCAGTTGCTTTCGCGCTGGCTTCGGCCCTTAACGCGATTAAACTTATTTTCATCACCGCGCACGAAGGGTTATTCCTGCAGGGTAAACTGTTTCGCCAGATGCCGGTGGCGCAGCTCGATCAGCTTCTCGCCAGGCATAAGAATGACTTTGCGGCGGATATGCTTTCCAAAGCGCAGTTTGCCTCGGCGGCTTGTCACGCGAATGTGCAGCGGGTTCACATTATAAATGGCAGCGTGGATGAAGGTTTGCTTGCGGAAGTGTTTTCCAATGAAGGCGTCGGAACGCTGATTTACGCCGATCAATATCAGCAGATTCGCAAGGCGATGAAGAAGGATATTCGCGCGATCATGAAGATCACCAAACCTTCTGTGGCGAATGAAGAACTGGTGAAGCGCACCCGGGCAACGTTGGAGAAGCAACTTGGCGACTACTACATCTTCGAGATCGATAAGAATCCAGTCGCCTGCATTGCTTTGCACATTTATCCGGAGCAGAACCAGGGAGAGTTGGCCTGTCTCTACGTCAATTCGTCACATGAAAACCAGGGCATTGGTCGCAAGTTGATCCAGTTCGTCGAAGCGAAAGCTCGTGAACTGGGATTGGCCGAACTGATGACGCTTTCGACCCAGGCATTTACCTACTTTCAAACCAAGGGTGGTTTCACGGAAGGAACCCCAAACGATCTGCCACCGGGACGCCGCGAAAAATACGACCAGAGCGGTCGTAATTCGAAGGTGCTCGTGAAGAAGTTGAAGTAGTCGTTTGGATTAAAACTCGCGAGTCTTGCTCTATTCCCTCGCGGCTATCTCCGGTGCTTCGGGTTTGCCGATGAGTCTAAACAGATAATTCAACTGGTCGGAGGTTGGATGTGTGTCGAGAGCCTTTTGCAAGAGGGCCTGGGCGCGTTCCAGTTGTTTGTTTGCCAGGCATTTGCGAACCGCATTAGCGGTGGCATGCTCAAATCCGCTGTTAGGTTCAAGGCGGCTGGATTGCAAGGCGGCTTCCACTTTTTCAAGTCCAGCGCTTATTTGGTTGTTAAGAAGCAGGGCATTGCCTTCCAACAACGTTTGCATGCCAATGCTTTCGTTGTTTCCTGGGACGAGTTGCGGCGCTGGAACATTGGCGGGACGAAAAATGACTGGAAAACTCGCCTCTTTCCAGGCGTTTGTCTCCCATCGCCCAGTTTGGGAATACCATTTCAGAAACCGGACGAGTTCGGCATTGGCCGAAGCGTGCCCTGCGAAGATTTGGTCGAGTTGATCGATGTCCAGGCTCTTCAATGCTTTGGTTTTTCCGGCTGAGGCGATATCCGTCTGCCAGGTCCGTTCATCAAAGGTGAACAGCCTGGTGGAACTTTTACCGAGGTAAAACGCTTTGGGCGCTTCGTATTCCAGTATCGGAAACAGGTCGGTCTGCACCGGGCCATTTCCCGGGATGGCAAAGGCAGTCTCTTGAGAGGCCATTTGCCGCGCCCAAAGCGATTCGGGATTGTGAATCCCTATGGCCGCGAGTTGTGTGCGAGGCGCTTCGCGTTCAAAGATTTTGCCGTAAACCGATGCGTCCGATTTGAAAGGTTTCAGGGCTCCGAGCATCAGGATGTCTCCCTGGCCGGTTTCCCAAATTTCATAGAAAGGAAACACACTTCCGAACGTTCTCAGCACCAGGAAAACGATTCCATCGTGCATTTCATAGACATGAAACCATTGGCAGATCACGCCGTCGTCCTTCAAGCGGCTTGCGGCGATGTTATAAAATTCTTTTGTGAAAATACTGCCGACGCCAGCAGTCCACGGATTTGAGGGCTCGCAGATGATTGCGTCGTATTTTTGAGGGGAGAGCTTAAGGATCGTGCGCGCGTCTTCCTGTCGAATCTTTGCCCGGGAGTTAGTCAAAATGCCGTTGTTCCAGCGCTCAAAGAACTTTCCGGCGCGCAAAACCGGCGCGCAGTTTTCAGCAACAACGATGTTTTCGACAGGATGGCTGAGCAACGCTCCAGCAGTCATACCGCTGCCGAAGCCGAGCACAAAGACATCCTTGCTGTCTGGTTTTACCGCCATCGGAATGTGAGCCAGCAGGTATTGGGTCGAAAGATCTCCCTCGGAAGAAGCGTCAGGCTTGCCGTTGATTCGCAAATTCAGATTGTTTGTATTTGCGACCATTGCCTCTACCGAAACTGTTGCGTCCGGGGCATCTTCATAGAATAAAAGCCTCGTGTATTTCATTCGTTCCCGAATAGGCGTTCCAACCTCCATTTCACGGATGCGGAACACGCCAGAGCTCATGATGTATTGCCAGTGATCGCCTCCAGTAGAACCTGCAATTGCCGAGAAAATGAGAACCGCGCCAGCCGCGAGCACTTTGGCGAACGAGAACTTTTGGAACGCCATTGCGAACGCAACGACGCCAAGGAGAATGGCGAGGCACGCATATGCCGCCCGTAAACCGACCAAAGGCATCAACACGAAACCTGTCACCAGGACTCCAACAACCGCCCCGCATGTGTTCCACGTCAGGAGCCGTCCGACGTGGTTGCCCAGCGTGAACGTGTTCTGGGCTACGTTCCGAATCCATAGTGGCAGAACCGAACCGAGCAATGCCGCTGGAATGCCAAGGACCACGATGGACACCAATGCCGTCAAAACCTGTTGATAGCGGTAGCCCATATTGCTTGGAGCCAAACCGCTTTTTAAATGCCGGTAAAACTCGAATAACGGTTCGATGTTAAAAATAAAGAGACCGATCCAGAATGCCGCGAGCAGGAGAGCGGCAAAGACCAGGTTTTCTGTTTTAAGCGATTTGAATCGAGTGGAGGAAACGACGGCGCTTCCTATTCCGATTCCCAAAATGAAGGCGATCAAAACCACTGCAAACGCCTGGAGCGACGCTCCGAACAACAGCGACAAACTACGCGCCGAGAGGATTTCCAACCCCATGGAAACGGCTCCTGTAACCGCGACCAGGCAACTGCCGCGCAGGAGTAATTGTTTTTGTTCAGGTGTGATGGCCGGTTGATGAGATGTTTCGGCGACTCCAACCATCGCGGGAAAATCGCTTTTATTGCGAGCGATGACGATGGCACAGGCCCCGATGAGCACATTGATCAGGGCTGTCATTTCGAGGGTGGATTGCAGCCCCATCCATTGTACGAGGATAAATCCTGCCATGAACGCGCCAAAAACCGCACCCAGACTGTTCACGGCATAGAACCGAGCTGATTTCCGTCCTGCATCGCCAGGAGATTTTTGCAGCCATGCCGCAATCAGCGGCAAGGTGCCGCCCATGAGGACGGTCGGTCCCAGCAGCAGCAGGATGCTGAAGAATCCTTTCAACAGCAGAAGAACGTAACGATCATGAACGAAGGGAGAACCGAGTGTGACAAACAGTGCATCGGCTGCTCCATAGATCCATGTAAACAAAAACGCATACAAGCCGATTGCTATTTCGATGTAACCATAAGTGGCCAGCGGCTTTTTCAATAAATCAGAGCGACCACCGAAGATACGATTTCCCAATGCCAACCCGCCCATGAAGACCGCCAGCACCGTTGTTTGCGCGTAAACGGTGCTGCCAAACATCAAGGAAAGATACTTAGACCAAATTACTTCATAGACCAGAGCAGTAGCTCCTGAGCAGAAGAATAAGAACACGACCATAGTTCAGGCGGAATGATGATTACTTGCAAAATAATGTCGAGTTTGATCGCAAGCCAAGAAGTGGAAGTGAGGTGCATCTGTGCGCATCTCGACAGTTGATCTGGACGTGTTCGGAGGCGTTTTGGCCGAAAGTGTGAAGCTCACAATGAAGTGAATCGTGCCAATTCAGTTCAAATCGAACAAAAGAACCTGCGAGGGTTTGGTTGCGTTCAGTTCCAGAGAGATCTCTTCGCTAATTGCTGCGGCGTCGCCCCCGCTTAGTTTTTGCCCATTCAGCAACACTTCACCTTCCGCGACGTGAACCCATGCATGGCGCCCGGGGGCGAGCGTGGTCCTGATGCCATTGCCCGCGTCGAAATTGGCCAGCCAGAGATCGGCATCCTGATGAATGGCGATGGAACCATCGCGTCCGGTTTTGCTCGTGACGAGGTGGAGATTTCCCGTGGGTGCGTCCGCAAATGATTTCTCTGCGTAACGCGGTGTCACGCCTTTGCTGTCCGGCTGAATCCAAACCTGGAGCAGATGCACTGCTTCATCCTTGGAAGGATTGAATTCACTGTGTTTCACCCCGGCGCCCGCAGCCATGTATTGCACCTCACCGGCGCGGATCACGCGGCCGTTGCCCATGGAATCTTTGTGCTCCAACGCCCCGCTCAAAATGTAAGTGATGATTTCCATGTCGCGATGTGGATGCGTTCCGAAGCCCATCCCCGGCGCGACTTGATCGTCATTGATCACGCGCAGACTGCGGAAGCCCATCCATTGCGGGTCGTAATAGTCTGCGAAGCTGAAAGTGTGATAGGTATTGAGCCATCCGTGGTCGGCGTGGCCGCGTTCGTTTGCTTTGCGAATCTTTATCATGGCAAACGGTGGATGCTAAACGGCGGCCATTTCGGGACGTGTGCTTCTCCTGATCTTTAGATGTCTTATCAGGTAGATCCTCAGCGCGACTGCGTTGTTGTGATCTGTATCGCTTGCGGCGAACACGAGCGTGATGTCTCCTTCGCGCGCCGCGTCCATCAATGGCTGCCATGCCTCTGGTTTTTGGTCCAATTCAGCAAAGTAACGCTGCTGAAACTCTTCCCACCTGGCCGGATCGTGTCCAAACCATTTCCGCAACGCACTGCTTGGCGCAACGGATTTAGCCCAGCGTTCCACTTGCAAAGTTTCTTTAGACACTCCGCTAGGCCACAAATAATCGACGAGAAATCGGGATCCATCGTTTTTCCTGGCGGGTTCATAAACGCGTTTGACGAAAATCATATTTTTCCTCCGACCGAGAATGGCGTAAATCAACTTAAGTCGGAGACCCGATCCCGTCAAAGGTTCTGCACATTGGCAGGGGATCAGCAAGCCACCTTGCTTGCCCACTTAATCGAAACGCTTTTGCCCAATTTAACCGTGCTTGCGAAGTTTGACTTGGGTCAAAGTGGTTCTGCGCCGTTTCTGTTGCAATTACCCATGTTGATGTGTCTGTGCTTGCCCTTGGCGCCGGTTGGGGGCGAGGGGACGTTGGGCGTTGTTTTTCAAAAAGTTTTGCCGCTGGATAAATCCTGCTCCAGGGAGATCCGGCAATGAAGGGGCGCAGCTTGCGATCCCGTAAGTTGCTGGCTGTGGTGCTCCTGGGCTTAATCGGTTTGATCGGTGTCGGCTACTTTGTTTACCAGACCAGGACGCTGCAGGTTTCCGATTTGCCGAATGCAACGCAGACCACTTCAACCACCTTCGACAGTTTCGCCGGTTCCAGCAGTTGCCTTGAATGTCATGCGGACCAGTTTAAGGATTGGAAAACCTCTCACCACGCACTCGCCGAGCGCAATGTCTCCGCCGAACTGGACGACGCGGCATTCGATCCTGAGCGGGAGGTTGTGCATGGTAAACAAACTTCCAGGGTGCAGAAGCGGGATGGTCAATTCCAATTAGTAACTGAAACCAAACCCGGTCAGACCAATTCCGTTTCACTCGCGCGCGTGATTGGCGTAAATCCGCTCCGCCAATACCTGGTGCCTGCCGCTGGTGGACGTTTTCAAACCACCGAGCTTGCCTATGATCCGCACCTGGAGGAGTGGTTCAACATGTTTGGCGATGAAGACCGGCGTCCGGGCGAATGGGGGCACTGGACAGGGAGGGGGATGACCTGGAATTCCATGTGCGCCAGTTGTCACAACACCGGTCTAGAGAAGAACTACGACGCCATCTCCGACAGCTACAAAACCACCATGGTAGAAATGGGCGTCAGTTGCGAATCGTGTCACGGCGGAATGAAACCGCACGTGCAATGGCAGCAGCTCAACCGTGGTAAATCGAAAAAGGAAAAAGATCCCACCCTCAAACAGTTGACCCGCGATCAAACCCTCGACACCTGCGGTTCATGCCATGCGCGACGCGGCGACCTGACAGGCAAATTTCTACCGGGCGATTCTTTTCATGATCATTTCAGTCTCACCATTCCGGATGAAACCGATATTTTTTATCCGGACGGACAGGTGCGCGATGAAGATTTCGAATTCACCGCGTTCCTCGGCAGCAAGATGCACGCGGCGGGTGTTCGATGTGTGGATTGCCACAGTCCGCACACAGGCAAGACGAAGTTGCCGGGCGATGCCCTTTGTATGCAGTGCCACAACGGTAACATCTTGAATTCGCCGAAGGTTGATCCGCTTACCCATACATTTCACAAGCCCAATACTCCCGGCAGTTCCTGTGTCGATTGTCACATGCCCCTCACCACCTACATGGAGAGGCACCCCCGGCGCGATCACGGCTTCACCATTCCCGATCCCCTCTTGACCCTGGAACATGGGATTCCCAATGCCTGCAATCGTTGTCACTCAGAGCAATCGGCTGATTGGGCGTTGCAACAGGTGGAGCAATGGTATGGCGAAAAAATGGATCGCCGGACCCGTCACCGCGCCGACCTGCTGGCCCAGGCGCGTGCCGGAGAAACCAACGCTGTTGCGCCGCTCCTCGAAATGTTGCGCGACGAAACCATTCCACTGTGGCGCGCCTCCATCGTCACCCTGCTGCGGTCATCGTTGGCCGATCAAAAGGTGATGCAGGAATTACTCGGTCGCACCTCTGATCCAGATCCATTGGTTCGGTCCACCGCAGCGAGGGCCATCGCCCCTTTGGTTGAGCAACGATTTGCCCCGGCGGAAACCGCTTTGAAGGCGCTCCTGGAGGATGAGTCGCGCCTCGTGCGGATTGATGCCGCATGGGCATTGCGACGAAATATCGACACCAACACACCGCCCGGCCAGGACCTCATGGGGTACCTTGCGCTGAACAGCGATCAACCGGTTGGCGCGTTGCAACTCGGCCATTTCTTTCTCTCGCGCGATGATCTTGGGAATGCCGTGTCTTGTTTTCAACGTGCTGTGAAGTGGGACCCGAACTCCGCTCCGTTGCGTCACGATTACGCAATCGCCCTGAACCTCTCCGGCAACAATCGGGAGGCAATCGCCCAACTGGAGGAAGCCTGTCGAAGTGCTCCCGGGGAAGCGGAGTATCAATACAAACTCGCCCTTGCCTTGAATGAAGCGGGCAATGTCCGTGCCGCGACCGCTGCCCTGGAGCAAACCGTGAAACTCGACCCGCTATATGGGCGCGCCTGGTACAATCTCGGACTCGCCTACGCCACGAACCAGCGGTTGGATGACGCCGTGAAAGCCCTCGAACGCGCCGAACAGATGGACACTCGTTCCGCAGAAATTCCCTATGCCCGCGCCACCGTCCTCGCCCGGATGGGACTCGCGGAGGAAGCCCGTGCCGCCGCGAGAATGGCTTTGGAGCGCAACCCGGGATTCACTGCGGCATCGCAATTCCTGAAATAGCGAACCTGTTTCGTAGCAGACGAGGTAACGAGGCTCTGACTTGACTTCGAGCGAGTCGCGCGCCGGATCACTTACGTGCTTTGAGGCAGTCGTAATGGGTGTCGGCCGTCCCGGCTGCGAGTTCAGGCACCGTCCCGGTGCCTGTTCATAATTCGCCATCGGAACACCGGCGAGACGCCCGGTGAACTCGCAGTCGGGACGGCTACGCTACATTCCCGACGCAGGCTAAATCGGCCTTTATGCAGCTCCAACTTTTTCTCGATGGAGAGAAAAATCGCAGCCCCGATTCCGCAATTTCTTGAGAATGACTTTTATCATCTCCAGGGCTGTTTTACTTTTGGGTCGCTCATTGCAGGCGTTTTTGTTGAAGAGTAGGAATTTCTTTTTGCGCCGTCGGCTTGTGATGATGTTGATCATGGGTTCACACATCAGATAGCAAGTCCATTGCCTCTTTTTTTGTTGGCGGCTTTCACAGTTCGCCTTGTTATAGTTGCGCGATGGAAATGACCGTCGAGCAGGTTTGTGATGAGACGCTGGAGCTGCCGAGCGTACCCCGGGCATTTCTTGTGGATCGCCATGGTCCTGGTTTGAAACTTTTCCTGGCCCTTCTCCTGTTTCCGCTTTTTGCCACAACCGGAGTGGCCCAGACGATGCTCAAGCTTTCCGCTGTCAAGCCCGGCACGGAGCGTGTGCAGTTGATTAACAACGGCGACTTCCAGTTTCAGGGACCACTCGTGGGCGGTAGTTACCCTTCTCCGACTGGCTGGAGCAGTTTCGGTACTTCGGTCGATTTGTCCGCCGGTGTCGGATCCAACATGGTTACCGTGAACAGCGGCGTCGTGGCCCGCGGACAGGTAAACAATGGCGTGCCGGCTATCGGGTACATCCAGACCGTCACCCTTGAGCCGGCGACTGCCTATGTGCTCAGCGCCTATCTTTGGAACATGGGGGCGGGGACGAACCGTGTGAACACGGTCGTTGACTTCAGCGATGCGCCTTCCGAACCGCAACTTCTGCTGACGGCGGGCAATTCCGACGCGGCTGAAGGTTATTTTGTTTACCGCAGCTTTAACACCAGCAACACCGGGACCAATGTCACCGTGCGCGTCTTCTATGACGGATTGACCGGCATTGGCTCTGCGCCCGCGTATCATCCCCTGGCAGCGCAATGGGATAATATCGCGATCACCAAAAGCACCAGTTTTGTCGCACCCCGATCCAGTGGTTCGACTGCCACTCTGCGGCCGCTGGTGAGGATCACGAGTCCGGTCACTGGTATTTACGCGTATGCCTCGGAAAACGCGCTGCCTCTCCATGCTGATGCCGAAGATCTGGATGGCACGATCGTTAAGGTTCAATACTTCGCCGGGACAATCAAGGTCGCCGAAGTATTGACCAACCCCTGGACCGCCTACTGGAACGACCCGGTGCCCGGGTTTTGTGTCCTGACGGCAGTGGCTACTGACGACAGGGGAGCGACGACCGTCTCTGCTCCGGTTTGGGTGAACGTGATCAATCCGCCGTCGTCGCCCGTGGCGCAGATTGCAAAAGGAATTGAGGAAGTCATTCTCTCCTGGCCGTTGAGCGGTAGTGGTGACGGCATGATCGCGGAGAGCACTTCGAACCTTCTTTCTCCTACATGGACGAGACTCACCAATACCGTGCAGGTGATCGGTTCCTCGAACAGGCTCACCGTGCCGGTCGGCGCCGGGCCGCAGTATTTCCGACTGACCGCAGAAGTGGACGCGAGCACGCTGACGGGCAAACACATGATGGGCTATCAAGGATGGTTCGCCACTCCCGGCGACGGTTCATCCGGCGACCGTTGGAATCATTGGTTTCGCGGTCAGAACCCGATTGCCTCCGAAGCAACGGTTGATGCCTGGCCCGATCTTTCCGAGCTGGATCCGGACGAGCTTTTCCCCACGGGAATGACCTATCCCAACGGCGCTCCTGCCATGCTTTACTCGGCTTATAACGAAAAGACCGTGCGCCGACATTTTAAATGGATGAGAGAACACCACCTCGATGGTGTATTCCTGCAACGATTCACCGGCGAGATTTACAGTTCTCAAAACTTCGACCGGCTGAACAAGGTGGCCGATAATGTTCGCAGGGGAGCGGAGGCTCACCGCCGGGTCTTCGCGCTGATGTACGACATCTCGGGCCAGCCCACCAACACTCTGGTGAGCGCTTTGACCAACGACTGGCTTTACCTGGCGAACACGCTCCGGATCACCAACAGCCCCAATTACCTGCGCCACAACGGCAAGCCGGTCGTGGCGCTGTGGGGTTTTGGGTTCGCCGGCCGGTCTGATACACCGCAGCAGGCACAGGAGGTGATCAATTTCTTCAAGAACGCGGGTCTGACCGTCATGGGCGGAGTGCCGACCTACTGGCGCACACTCAAAACCGACACGCAATCGAACCCAGCCTGGGCACCGGTATTTCGCTCCTTCGATATCATCAGTCCCTGGGCCGTGGGCAGGTATGGTAACCTCGCGGGTGCCGACAGCTTCAGGCAGAATTTAATCGTGCCTGACATGACGGAAGCCCTTGCCATTGGACGCGACTACATGCCCGTGATCTTTCCCGGGTTCTCCTGGCACAACCTGCATGGCGGCGCATTGAACCAGATCCCGCGCCAGGGCGGGACGTTTTATTGGCGCCAGGCCTACAATGCAAAACTCTCCGGATGCACCATGCTTTACACTGCGATGTTCGACGAGGTCGATGAAGCCACTGCCATGTATAAAATGGCGGCCACCGCGAATGATGTGCCGGCGCAAGGATCGTGGGTTCCGCTGAACATTGATGGCACCTCAGTTCCCAGCGATTGGTATCTGCGCCTCGCAAACGAAGCATCCAAAATGTTGCGTGGCGATATTCCCCTGCAAAGCACCATTCCCATCACCCCCTGAAATGTAGCTACCAGAACGGGTGGGTGAGAAAGGGTCTTCGCTGTTTTCGGTGGAATAGAAGTTCAAATGTCCCTCCGGAACAAAGCAAGGCCACTTGAGAAGCAGTTTTCTATTCCACTGTAAACACCGAGCAACCGGTGACCCCAGTGCAACCCATTGCAAAACAACTACTTGGAACGGTATGCGTGCGGTTCCTACCGAGTGACCTTTTAACAGTAAAAGGTATGTGTGCGTTCCCGTCGAGTGACCTTTTAACGGTAAAAGGTATGCGTGCGGCTCCCGCCGAGTGGCCTTTTAACGGTAAAAGGTATGTGTGCGGCTCCCACCGAGTGACCTTTTAACAGTAAAAGGTATGTGTGCGGCTCCCACCGAGTGACCTTTTAACGGTAAAAGGTATGCGTGCGGTTCCCGCCGAGTGACCTTTTACCGGTAAAAGGTGTGTGTGCGGATCCCGCCGAGTGACCTTTTACCGGTAAAAGGTATGTGTGCGGCTCCCACCGAGTGGCCTTTTAACAGTAAAAGGTATGCCTGCGGTTCCCACCAAGTGACCTTTTACCGGTAAAAGATTCACCATATCTATCAAGGCTCTTCCATCTGGGAATATCTCTGATGCTGGTTGGGCTTCCGGTTTGATCATCGCAGTGCTCGTTTTGGGGCGATGCCGTTCCCATTGGCATCGCTTCGGCGATTCTTGCAGAGTTCCTGATTTCTTTTCCATCCGTTAACCCTCCAAGGCAATTTCGGTGTATGAGATTACCGATTTGATCACTGTATCGACTGCATCTTTCGAAGCTTTGCGAGCAAATCAGAAGATGCCTTTTCGGTGAATCGTGCGCCGTTTCCATCGGGTGCCAACGCACCACTGGCCGATCGATCACTCCACCAGTCATAGAGAAAATCGGGTGCGTAACCGCCAAGGCCAAAACCCTCTGCATCTTCCCGATAGCAGCCAACTACCATCGTGGCCAATTCGGTTCGTTTGATGGGGCGTGTTGGGGCGACCGTGTTTTGATAAAGCCAGGAGTGGGTTTGTTCCGGAACTGGATATTGCGTCCTGAATGGGCGCGATGATCAATCACTAATGCAAGGTCGGGGGGAGTTCGAGGGCCAACACAGCACTGGTGGGGGGGGTGCGTGAAACCCCACTGGTGTAGGAAATATCCGTTTGCGGACAGGCTCTACTTTTATTTACGGCTTCGCCTGCGCTGGGACTTCGGGCCTTTGCTAGGCCCCCTTCTCTTCATTTCGATGGCGCTTTGATTTGCTCTGCTTTAACGAACGGTTCCAGGTATTCGCCGTAACCTTCCTCGTCCATTTTTTCGACAGGGATAAAACGGAGAGAGGCGGAGTTAATGCAATAGCGCTGGCGGGTTGGAGCGGGGCCGTCGTTGAACAGGTGGCCAAGGTGCGAGTCGGCATCCCTGGATCGGACTTCGACCCGGACCATTCCGTGGGATTTGTCGTCTTTTTCCACGACATTCGTTTTTGCGATCGACCGGGTGAAGCTGGGCCAGCCGGTGCCGGAATCAAATTTATCCTGGGAACTGAAAAGCGGTTCGCCGGAGACGATATCGACGTAGATACCGGGCTTTTTGTTATCCCAGTAGGCATTGCGAAAAGGTGGTTCGGTTCCGCACTGTTGTGTGACGTGCAGTTGCATGGGGTCCAGTTTTCGGAGTGCTTCCTCTTTGGAACTGGTCTCTTTCGGCTTGCTGTTGGAATTTGTCATGACTTGAGTGGTGGTGTTGGTAGTTCCCGGTTTGAGGACGGCAGGAGTGTTGGTTTGTGAAACCGCCAAGGCGGCCAACATTGCGCCGACACCAATCAATCCGGTAACTCGCACAAGCAACTTCATCTTCCTATAAACTCGCGAACAGGACATTGTTTGCAAGCGAAAGATTTTGAAGCGAGAAGGGGTGAGGGATTAAAGTGGGTGAGATTGCGGCGCGCATGAAAACGGAGCGCGGCTGTGTGCGAAGCACAGCCGCAGCACGTGAGACTGGAATTAAAGTGTTTGGAGTCCCAATATCGCTCTCAAAAATCACGTGCTGCGGCTGATCCTACGGACAAGCCAGAACTATAAATGAGACGAACCACTCTGCGGTTGCGCTCCGCTGGGGGGCGAAAACCACGTTGACTCTGGTTCTTTTCTGCGGCAATTTCTGTATAGACAGAAACAACAGATGAATCCTCTTACACCAGTTCAACAAAAGTTCATCCTTCACTGGGGCACAATGGGAACGCAGTGGGGTATCAACCGGACTGTGGCGCAAGTCCATGCGCTTCTCTTCATTTCTCCCAAACCGCTCAATGCCGAAGAGATTGCGCAGACCTTATCGGTCGCGCGCTCCAACGTCAGCACGAGCATCGGGGAGTTGCAGAGTTGGGGAATTGTAAGAAACGTGCCGGTGATGGGTGATCGACGTGACCATTTCGAATCCATCCAGGATGTGTGGGAGATGTTTCGCATCGTCCTGGAGGAACGGAAACGCCGGGAAATAGATCCGACCCTTGCGATCCTGCGGGAATGCCTGGCGGAAGCCGAAAAATCGAAGAGCGACGAGCATACCCGGAAGAAACTGACTGAACTGACCCGGTTCTTCGAGACGATGACCAGTTGGTACGAACAAATTCGACGTCTGCCGACCGCCGCAGTGATGAAGTTCATTAAGCTCGGCGAAAAAATGATTAAAACGCTGACATAAAAAATTTTCGACTGAGAATTCTGTGACTACAGAAATAGCTGAAACATGTGCCGAGCAGCCGAAATAGATTTTTGTTTCCCAGTTCCGGATGAAGACAGAAAGGACAAAGAACAGGAACGATCAAGGTTGGGTCTTTTACGACGAAACATACCTGCAAATCGCCGGCCTGCTGCACTTTGGGATACTGATCGGCAGCGCGCTTGTGCCCGGGGCGCTTATTTTGTTTTTATCTACGGCTGGGCCGCTTTTCAAAAATGAATCCGGAAACACTCCAACTGCTGCTTAAGACCTGTGCGATCGCGCAATTCGCAATTGCGCTCTTGAATCTCATTTTAGTGCGGATGATGGGGTGGCGCTCGGATGTGGAGCGGATGCCGTTATTGATCCGCGAAGTGTTTCATGTCCATAGCTGGTTCGTCTCCGCGACTCTTATTATTTTCGCCGTGGTGACCTGGCGATTCAGCAGTGATTTTGCAAATGCGAATCATGAAGTCTTCCAATGGCTCGCCGTGAGCATCGGTTTGTTCTGGGCGTTCCGAACGGTGTTGCAGGTTGTTTACTACAGCGCGAGTCATTGGCGCGGCCAGCCTGGGCGGATTGTCATTCACATATTGCTGCTGATCATCTATGGCGGATTTGCTGCCACTTATTTAATCGCCGCATTGCAAACGCGAACTGGAGGGGGCTTATGAAAATGGAGAATGCGAGGGTTGAAAAAGCTCCGCTGAACGAAATATCGCGCCGAAAGATGCTCGCTCATGGCGAGCATTTTCTCTTGAGCAACTGGCGGCAGGTTGCCTTCTTTCATTACGCAGTGAAACCCGAATTCCTTCAGTCGCAAGTCCCGTTCGAGCTCGATCTCTACGAGGGCAAAGCCTACGTGAGTGGAGTGGCATTTTACCTGGAGAAACTGCGTCCGAAGTTTGGTGGAGCTTTGGGTGCTGCATTCATGAAACCGATTGCGAACCATGAATTGCTGAACATTCGCACCTATGTCCGGCACAACGGCGAGACTGGTATTTATTTCCTGGCGGAATTCCTGCCGAACCTGCTCAGCGCGCAGTTGGGACCGCGCTTTTGCGGATTGCCTTATCGTTATGCGAAACTGGCGTACCACCATGAACCCAGCCATGGAAAAATAGCAGGGCAGGGGCGGGCGGGTGGAAACTGCATCGCTTACACGGGGAAAGTAAATTCCGAGGCTCCTTTTCGTCATTGTGAGGAGGGATCCCTTGAAGAATTTGTTTTGGAACGGTACACAGCTTTCACATGGCGGAAACGCATTATCCGCAGTTTTCGGGTGTGGCATCCAGCCTGGTGCCATACTGAGATGGGAATAGAAATTCAGGAGGACGCCCTGTTAAAGACGACTGGAGACTGGGTTCGCCGAGCCGACCTCATCGGAGCGCATTATTCGCCTGGATTCGATGATGTCTGGATGGGCTGGCCTCGGAGATTTTGACATGATCTCAACGGACCGTAATAGCCCGACGACAAAAAATTGCTGGGACTTTCCGTTGTGATTATGAACGATCCTCAGCCTTTACGGAAATTGCTTGCCACAAGGAGTCCCCAAACCTAGCTTGTCTCGCACTGTTTTGAAGCCAGTTTAGCTCAGTTGGTAGAGCAACGCATTCGTAATGCGTAGGTCCTCGGTTCGAATCCGTGAACTGGCTCCCCTTGAAAACACTACTCCAATCAATGTTTTTAGTGGTTTTCTTCACTTTCCCACTCCAAGCCCCAAATGTAACCAGATGCAACGGAAGGAAACAAAATACCACTAAATGAAGGCTTAATGGTTACTGTTGTGGTTACTGGTTATTTCCACCGTTTACTTCGGAAGTGCTCTGCCTGCCGCTTTCGTATTGCTGGCGGGAGTGCTGTTTTTAATTTGGGGAATTCTTTGGATCTTGTTTCCAGTGTTCGGTTTAACGAGTGGCTGTGGTAGGGGATCCAAGTGGTGGTGATGTAGTTCGTTTTTGGTGTTCGGAAGATTTTGGTTCTGTTTTGGCCAGGCGAGTACACACCGCTTCCACGGAGTTTTGTTTTTGGTATCTTTGCCGCTGCTCAGGCGGCCAGCGCCAGTGCGTCTCTTTGTTCCAGCCGCTCCAGTCCCCACAAGTTGTGTGTCACGAAACATTTTGGGGATTCTCCGATTCGGTTTCAATTTTGTGTGTTTTTGCGGGCAGGTGCGGAAGCTTCATCCGGGCAAATTGTCGAAAAATAAGGGTTTTTTCACTTTGGGGCGCCAGAAACGTGGCCTGGATGGTCTCAAGGCCACTTGAATATCATTTCAAAACCGCCTGGACGGTCTCAAGGCCACTTAGATTTCATATCAAAACCGCCTGGATGGTCTCAAGGCCACTTGAATATCATATCAAAACCGCCTGGATGGTCTCAAGGCCACTTGAATATCATTTCGAAATCGTCTGGATGGTCTCAAGGTCACTTCCGATGCTTAACTAAAGAAGAGCGTCCATGCCGGGCGAGTAAGGACTGAGACCTTTACGCAGGCAATGAAAAAACCAGAAACGCTTACAAATTGCCGTAGACACAGCAGCTTACAAAAACTAAGGTAACTTCGATGAAACGTATACCCCCAAGCTCATAAGTATACCCAACTGTTCGGCTCGTATTCATGCCAACACTTGCTACAAGTTTTGCCGAACTCACTGAAGGGATGACCGGCTTGGCCGTGCTGTTAACGTTCATCGCGTTGCTAAGCCTTGTTCCGGCATCTCGTGGCTCATGGTGGACTTGGCTGTTCTAGTTATATCGTTGTTCACGGGAATCCTACTGGTCAGAGATCTCTTTTTGTATTCGAAGCAGTTGCCTTTGTTTTTGACTTTGCTATATCCGTTACCACTGATTTTCACGGTCGTCTCGATTGTTTTATGGACGATTCGCCGCAAACCCAGATGACAAAAAAAACGAACCAAACACTGGAGACTCCGACCTGACTTTGTTTCAGCCATTCTGTATGCTACCCGGGTTCGTTGCGGCGCCAGAGAACGACATGTTTGACTTGATTCTCGATCCGCGTTCGGAAGCGGAGCGCAGAATCGGGCGAGATGAGAGATTATTGATTCGGACGCTCAGTCAACCGTCTGCGTAACAAGGCGGTGGAGGACAACGGCTGCTCCGCGTTTGCAGATTGTATGTTTTCGGATTTTCTAACAGTCTTTGTTGCAGGCGAGGCGGCGCTTACAGCAGCCGTGCCTCACCTGATTCGTTCGACCACATTACGCACATGGCAAGGTCGGTGCATGACAACTTCATCGTTAGCTACGAGGTTCATTGCGAGCGTCGGGAGATTCGCTTGCACACCGAATATCGCGACCGTGGTGAGCCATTCGAGCGCACGGTCGTAGTATTCACTGGTGTCGAGGCTTACTCTTTTCAGCATGATTGTCTTGGCAACATCATCTTTGACATTGAAGAGGTTCCCGCAGAGAGCATTCTCACCCAGCATCGGGCCCAGTTTGAGGAGGGGTGTCGCGTCGCAGGTTGGCCGCGCTTCTGGCAGAAGTCTCTGGATCCGGCTCGCAGATATTTACATGAGCAGGCCACGCGCGGTTTTGAACTTTCTTCGTCATACGGCATGTCTGGGTGGATTCTTGCGCGTGACATGCAGATGTTTGATGGAGATGGCCATGTGGTCAACAAGCCGGTCGAGCCAACAGCGCCTCCGCGGAGCTGATTTATGTCGTTGGGTTACAGAAAAGTTTGGTTCCAGCCACGGGTGCCTTTTCGGGCGCTGTGGCTGACCTCGAACCTGTCAAAAGAGCAATATGAAATCTATTCGCCTATTCTTCCCCGCCATTGCATTCCTGCTCATTTCGACCGGCATTGTTGCCGGACGCATCGTTCGCCCTTGGTCGTATCAAGAACTGCTCGATAAGGCTGACCTGATGGTCATTGCCACGCCTACAGCCACCAACGACACCAAGGAGCATGGCGACCACCCAGACCGCATTGGCCAGCCAGTCATCGGTATCGAGACCGGATTCGCGGTTTCAGCCGTCCTCAAAGGTGATAAGATGCTAAAGGATTTTGTTCTTCAGCACTACCGATCCGACAAGGTGGAAGTTCCCAACGCCCCCACTTTTGTCTCCTTCGACCCCGCCGAGAAAAGGACATATATTCTTTTCCTCGTTCGGGAAGCTGATGGCCGCTATGCACCCGTAGTCGGTCAGACGGACCCCGGATTAGGAGTCAAAGAGCTTGTAGGTGTCGCCAGGTGAGCAACGTGCCGAAAAAATCGGTGCAGACAACAGAGCCCCCCCGCTCGCAGTTTTGCGCCGTTGGGTATTTCATCTACTTTGTTGCAGGCAGCGTGGCGCTCACAGGCTCTGTGGCTGACCGTCGCACGTTCAGTTCAGTCAGCTTCATCGCCTGACTCATCATCCTGATCGGCAGCGCCGCTGGAAAGGTTTCCGATCTTGCCATACTTGAAGCGCGCCTGGTTGCCATCCTTTTCCATCTCTTTTTGAGCATCGAAACGAAATCGGGTCCAGGGGATGGCTTCCAATCGTTCTGGTTCAATCGGCTTTCCGGTCAGCTCACAGATGCCGTAGGTGCCATCATGGATTCTTCCCAAAGCCTGGTCGATTTCATAAATGGCCTGTTGATCGGCTGAGACCATGCTGAATGCAAAATCCTGGTCATATTGATCTGTGCCGGCGTCTCCCATGTGTTCGCTGTAGGCAGGTTGCTCCTCTTTCGCATCGGCGCTCATGTGCGCTTTACGGGTAATCATTTGTTCCCGGAGTTCCAGCAAGCGCGAATGAAGGCGCTTCCATTCCGGGGCAACGACTATCGCTTTGCGAACGCCGGAAAGAATATCTTTAGTGCTCGCGGCGCCGTGGGTCCCATTGGCGGATATTTTCATGCGCCGACATAGTGCTGAATGAATCTGCAGGCCAACACCTGCGGAAACCCTATTGGGATAAAATGGAGCTTCCGTAATCGAGGGTAGGGGGATTCCCATTGATGGCTTCAGGTTGGACACCGGGGGAAATTGCATTTGATTGAATCTGGAGAAAAACGAACAGGAACCTGCAAAGTTTCAGGGTTCCGCCGGTGTTAAAACCTAAGGATAAGTTGTAAGTTCCTGGACGCGTTTATTTCAAGGAAGACGTTTTCTCAGGACCATGACTAACTCAGGAGCGCAATCTGAATCGACCAAACGATTTTGGCTTCCATTCTATGTGCTTGGAGCAGGCATGCTTCTCACCCTTGCGGTCACTTACTTTGTTTCCCAGAATCTGTTGCTCAAAGCACAACAGGATTTCCGTGTGGAGGTTTTGGAGACAGAGGCGCAGATTCATACGCGTATCGAAGCTTATATTGCGCTTTTGCGCGGGGGAGGCGCGCTCTTTGCGGTGGAAGAATGGGTCACATCGGCGGAGTTCCGAGCGTTTGTGACACGGTTGCGAATGTCAGACTTTTATGGTGGCGCACAGGGCCTGGGGTTTGCGGTGAGGATCAATGAGGAAAATCGCGAGGAGTTCCTGCCAAAAATTCAGGCGGATTTTCCTGGGTTTAAGATCTGGCCCGACGAAGGTCAGTCGGAGGCTTTCCCCATCAGTCTCCTGGAACCGATAGATGAACGGAATGAGGCAGCCATCGGTTACGACATGTTTACAAACCCGGTGCGGCGCCATGCGATGATGCGCGCGCGTGACAGCGCGTTGCCGTCGGCCAGTGGCAAAGTCAGGCTGGTGCAGGAAATAAAAGGACCTGAACAGCCGGGCTTCCTGATTTATTTGCCAGTTTATTCCGGTGGAGGATTACCGGAGACTGTGGAGGAGCGCCGAAGGAAGATTCAAGGTTTTATCTATTCCCCTTTTCGTGCTCACGATTTTTTGCGCGTCATTGCTGAGTTGGAGAAAAGTTCCAGGATAACGTTTGAGGTGTATGACGGCACTGAAGTTTCTCCGGAAAATCTGCTGTTCGACTCGACCACTGTAAGTGGTCCGTCTGCCGAGAGCAGGAGGACGTTGGAAACGGTTTCCACGATGGAAATCGCAGGGCATCCCTGGACCATTCGCTACATATCTGCGCCTGATACGTTAAGAGCTGTCTGGATCATTCCGCTGCTCCTGGTGGTCGGCCTGTTGCTGACATTCGTCTTCTCCTATTTGACGTATGCAGAGGCGCGGGCGCGGCGGAGGACGGAACAGGTGAATCTTGATTTGCAACGTTCGCAAGCTGCTTACAAAGCCAGCGAAGAGCGTTTTCGCATCATGGTGGAGCAGGCCCGGGGTTACGCGATTTTCATGCTCGATCCAGAGGGGCGGATTTCTTCATGGAACTCCGGCGCTGAGAGAATTCTTGGTTACACGGACGAAGAAATCATCGGGCGGAGTGGGAGTATCCTTTTTACTCCTGAAGATCAGCGGAATAAGGCTGGTGAAATCGAACTGCAAACCGCAAAGGAAAAAGGCAGTGCGCTCGATGAACGCTTGCATATGCGCAAGGATGGCTCCCGTTTCTTCTGCAGCGGTTATATGTTTGCCTTGCGTGATGAGAACGGAGCTTTGCGCGGGTTCAGCAAAATTATGCGCGACATCACTGAGAAAAAGCGTCAGGAAGAAGACATTCAACGCCTCAACCAGGAACTCGAATTGCGTGTGGAACAACGCACCGCCGCATTGCGCGAAAGTTACGAGCAGATGGAAACTTTCACCTACACCGTCGCTCACGATCTCCGCGGTCCGCTACGTTCCATGCTCGGTTTTTCCCAGGCTATCCTGGAGGAGAATGAAGATCACCTGGATGAAAGCTCACGCGATTATCTGGATCGGATCATGCGAGCTTCGGCACGGATGGACGCTTTGATTCAGGATTTGCTCGCCTATAGTCATCTCGCCCGGATTGATTTGAAATTTGAACCGGTCAATTTGCAAGATGTTATCAATGATGTCTTGAATATCCTTGCGGCAGAGGTGCGTGAAAAACATGTGACGATCATTGCGCACGGTCCTTTTCCAAATGTCTATGCGCATCAAGCGACCTTGCATGCCGTCCTTTGCAATCTGGTGAGCAACGCGATCAAGTTCTCGTCTTCGATTGCGTCACCTCGCGTGGAACTGCGGGCTGAAACCAAATTCCATGAGGACCAGCGCATCGTGCGTTGCTGGGTAATAGACAATGGTATCGGCATTCCCGATGAGCATTACGATCGTATCTTTCGTGTTTTTGAACGGTTGCACGGCCCGGAAAAGTACTCCGGAACTGGCATTGGTCTTGCAATTGTCAAAAAGGGAATCGAACGGATGAATGGCCGGGTCGGTGTGGAATCAAAGAGAAATGAGGGTAGCCGATTTTGGATCGAGCTGCCTGCAGCCTGATAAGTATTTATGCACCCTGAAAAACTACAGAAAAAGGCGGATGCTGCCGAAGGGCAGCAGGAGTTGCTGCGAAAGCAAGTTGCTGAATTGCGCCAGGAGATCGAAGACCTTAGCTACGCGATTTCCCACGATTTGCGGGCGCCATTGCGAGCGGTGCATGGGTTCGCCGGGGCGTTGCGGGAGGATTGTGAAGAGCAACTAGACGCGCAAGGACAACGCTACCTCTCGATTATCACTACGAGCACACATCAGATGTCACGAATGATCGAAGGGATTTTGACGCTGTCCCGACTGGGGAGTCAGCCGATGCGGCCTTCCGAGGTGCCGATGCAGCAACTCGTTGAACAGCTTGTTTCTGATTTTAAAAAAACATTTCCAGATCGGCAGATCAACTTTCAGATTGGTCAACTGCCCAATGCCTGCGGCGACCTGGTGTTGCTGCAGCAGGTTTGGTCGCATTTATTAATCAATGCGGTGAAGTTCACGCGCCCGAAAGAGAACGCAGATATTGAGATTGGCAGTTCCAGCGAAGCGGGCGAGGTGGTGTACTACGTCCGGGATAATGGCGTGGGATTCGATATGAAATATGAGTCGAAACTGTTCGGCCTGTTCCAACGGTTCCACACGGAAAAAGAATTTGAGGGAACGGGTGTCGGCCTGGCAGTGGTAAGACGGCTCGTGCGACGTCACGATGGCCGCGTCTGGGCACAGGCCGAGGTGGATAGCGGTGCGACGTTTTACTTTGCGCTGCCAAAGGGATAAGAGGTATTTCAGTGACCGGTGGGCGCCAGGGAGCGAATCAGTTGAGGCAGGTTTAATCACCTCTGAACCGCAGGGTTGCGAACGGCTACCGTTGCACTAGGTTTTCCGGATTGTCTGATGACGAAATTTGGCGATGTCGAAGGATTTCATCAAAATTGCCGGCGCACGGCAGCATAATCTTAAAAACCTGACGCTCAGCATACCACGTGACAAGCTCGTGGTGATCACTGGACTTAGCGGATCGGGAAAGTCGTCGCTTGCCTTCGATACGATCTACGCGGAGGGACAGCGCAAGTACGTCGAGTCCATCTCCGCTTATGCCCGCCAGTTTCTCGACCAGATGCAGAAGCCGGACATGGATCACATCGAAGGGCTGTCGCCGACCATCGCCATCGAGCAGCGGATCTCCGGGACAAACCCTCGTTCCATTATTGCGACCACCACCGAGATTTACGACTACCTCCGGTTGTTGTTCGCCAATGTTGGCCAGGCGCATTGTCCCGAGTCAGGCGAACCGATCACGCAACAAACCACGAGTGACATCGTGGATAAGATTCTTCTTCTGCCGACCAAAACCCGCGTGATGTTGCTTTCGCCGGTTGTTTCCGATCAGAAAGGCGAATTCCGCGATGTCATTGAACGCCTCGCCAGGGAAGGATTTGTGCGCGCCCGGATTGATGGTGAGCTCGTAGAGCTTGGCACGAACCTGCGAGTGAAACTGGATCCAAAAAAACGGCACACGATTGAGGCGGTGATTGATCGCCTGATTATTGACGAGAAGATTCGTGTTCGTTTGAGTGACTCGACTGAAACGGCGTTGCGTTGGGGCGAAGGGAGATTGTTGGTGTTGGATCAGCCGCCGGGCAGTGAATCCGCCAGCACATGGAGGGAAACCCTTTATTCAAATCGTAATTACAGCGCGGCGACCGGCCTGAGTTTCGATACTTTGACGCCGAAACATTTCTCCTTCAATTCACCGTCGGGAGCGTGTCCCGTTTGTCATGGCCTTGGACAGAAAATGGTTTTTGATCCGGCCATCATTGTGCCGGATCCGGACAAATCGCTGGAAGGCGGAGCGGTGCAACCGTGGCGGCGTGGTGGCAAGCGGATGATCACTTATTACAAGGCGTTGTTGCGCGGGGTGACGGCTCACTTTGGGCAAAGCATGGAGACTCCCTACAAAGATTTGCCCGAAGAGGTCCAAACCGCGTTGATGCACGGAACGGGAGAGGCTGAGGTGGAATTTGCATTCTGGCGTGCCGGGAAAATGAGCAAAACGTCCAAGCCATTTGAAGGAGTGATTCCAAACATGGAACGGCTCTATGCGGAGAGCGAAAGTGAGTTCACAAGGAATCGGCTGAAGGCATTTATGAATCCGCAACCGTGCGATGGGTGCGGAGGGAAGCGGTTGAAGCCGGCGATCCTGGCGGTGACCCTTGGGGGGAAGAGTATTCGGTCTTCAGTGTTCAGTGTTCAGAAAGAGAGGGAAGGTAAACGCAAACTGAATACTGACGCGCTGAATACTGAACACTCCCCCATCCCCGGCCTCTCCATCATGGATGTCTGTTCGCTTTCGGTATCGGACGCGGATGACTTCTTCGCGCAATTGAAGCTTTCGGAGTTTCAACAAAAGATCGCAGGCGAAGTGATTAAAGAGATTCGTGCCCGCCTCGGTTTTCTTCGCAATGTGGGCCTTGGTTACCTGACGTTGAATCGCGAAAGCGGGACTTTGAGCGGCGGTGAAGCGCAACGGATTCGGCTCGCGACCCAGATCGGGGCGGGACTGGTGGGGGTGCTCTATATTTTAGATGAGCCGAGTATTGGTCTGCATCAGCGCGATAACGAACGGTTGCTTGGAACGCTGGAAAATTTGCGGAACCTCGGTAACTCCGTCCTCGTGGTGGAGCACGACGAGGACACCATCAGCCGCGCTGACTACATTTTGGATCTCGGGCCCGGAGCCGGGGTGCGCGGTGGTGAACTGGTGGCTGCCGGAACAATCGACGAGATCAAAGCCAATCCGCGTTCGCTCACCGGACGCTATCTCACCGGCGAACTGAGCATTGCTGTGCCGAAGAAGCGCAACCAACCTTCGGAGCGCGGATGGTTGGAAGTGATTGGCGCCTGCGAGAATAATTTAAAGAACGTGGATGCGCGCATTCCGCTGGGGACAGTGACCTGTGTCACCGGTGTGAGCGGTTCGGGCAAAAGCACGCTGGTGGATGATATTTTGCGTCGCGCGCTCTTCCGCAAAATGCATGGCTCCAGGGAGCAGCCCGGAGCGCACAAGGCGATTCGCGGATATGAAGGGTTGGAGAAGGTGGTCGTCATTGACCAAACACCGATCGGTCGAACCCCGCGGAGTAATCCCGCCACTTACACCGGTATCTTCAACCAGATTAGGGATCTTTTTGCGAAATTGCCGTCGGCCAAAATCCGTGGCTACGACACGGGGCGATTCAGTTTCAACGTAAAGGGCGGTCGCTGTGAAAAATGCACCGGCGATGGATTGATTAAAATTGAGATGCATTTTTTGCCGCCGGTTTACGTGACGTGCGAAGGGTGCAATGGGCGGCGTTACAACCGGGAGACACTGGAGATCACTTATAAAGGGATGAACATCGCCGACGTCCTCGACATGACGGTGGATGAAGCGGCCACTTTCTTTCGCGCTGTCCCGAAGATTTATGAACCGCTGCTCACGTTGGCGGAGGTCGGGTTGGGATACATTCGTCTGGGCCAATCGGGCACCACGCTTTCGGGTGGTGAAGCGCAACGCATGAAAATTGCCGGCGAGTTAAGCCGCAGAAGCAGCGGGCGCACCCTATATATTCTCGACGAACCAACGACCGGTCTTCACTTTCATGATGTCGCGAAATTGCTGGAAGTGTTGTTCAGGTTGCGTGCTTCTGGAAATACGTTGCTTATCATTGAACACAACCTGGATGTGATTAAAACGGCTGACTGGGTGATTGACCTCGGTCCGGAGGGCGGATCGGGCGGGGGCGAAATCGTGGCCGAAGGGACGCCGGAAGAGGTCGCGGCCTGTGCCCGGAGTTACACAGGGCAATTTTTGAATCGAATCCTCGCCAAATCCGTCTGATACTTCGTCGAACTGATAATTGATGAGTCGTCTTCTCTTTATTTTTTTACTGACCTGCTACGGTGCAGTTGCCGCGCCCATTGGAGAGACGCGGGCTTTCCGGATCGGTATAGAAATATTTCGGGACAGAAAATACGACGTGGCTGAGCAGACCTTTTCGGAGTTCCTGGCAAGGTATCCGGATTCTGAATTTCGAGCCGAAGCCGTGCTTTACCACGCAAAGGCACGGGTACACCTGAAAGACCCTGGTTTCGCAATTGAACTCCTCGAAAAGGAACTGCCCCAGGCCGGATCTTATGCGGATCAATACCGTTATTGGATTGCGGAAGCGTTCTTCCAGACAGGCAAATTCGAAGTCGCGTCAGAGAAATTTGCTGATGTGGTCCGGAACCACATGGATTCACCGCTTGTCCTTGAATCCGCTTACAATAAGGCGCTTTGCTTTGCGAAATTAAACAAATGGCAGACGGTCATTGAGTTGCTCGGACCGGACCGGAGTTTCAGTAAATTGACCGAATCCAAGCCGAATGACCGATTCACGATTCAAGGACTTCTTCTGCTGGCGGAGGCGCTGTTTGTAGAGAAGAGATTTGTTGAAACTGAGAAGCAATTGGCATCACTCGCGGGTCGGACAATGGATGCCAACGCACAGTGGAGGCAGCAGTTTTTGCTGACCCGCGCGCAGTTTGCCCAAAGAAATTTCGATGCGGCACTGGGCAGCAGCAGCAACGCCGTTTCCCTTGCGAAATCAATGGGGCAGCAACGGCAGATCGCCGATTCCACGCAGGTGCAGGCCGAGATTCTGGAAAGTGCCGGGCGCCTGGCGGAAGCGGTGGAAATTTACGAACAGAACCTGGCTCCTGCCTTGCCGAATGGCATGCGGCGGCAGGCGCTCTTCAAGGCCATTCAGTTGACAATCGCCCAGGACAAAACTCCCGAAGCAATCGTTAAGCTTGAACAATTTGTTGCGCAAAACACCAACGACACCACGCTCGACCTGGCGCTCTTCACGTTGGGCGAATTGCGTCTGAAACAGATTTTTGCCTTGGGCGACACTGTGAAGAGCAATGGTGTTCCGGTGATTTCCAGCAACCTGCTCCAATCTGCCTTGACCAACTTCAGCGTGGTGATCTCGAATTTTCCGCAGAGTGATTTGCTCGGGAAAACCTACTTGAATCGGGGTTGGTGTCGCTGGATCGAAGAAAAATATCCGGAAGCGCAAACCAACTTTCTAGAAGCTGTCACGCGTCTGCCGATTTCGGAAGAGCAGGGGATCGCGCGGTTTAAATTGGCTGACACACTGTTTCTAACGGGGGACTACTCGGGGGCTGTTTCGAATTACAATGTTCTCATCCGCGACTTTGCCGAGTACCCCGCCGTGAAGGGCACGCTCTTTGATCAAGCGTTGTACCAGATTGTTCGCGCCAGTTTGCAGAACGATGATGCGGCGGTTGCCAGGGAGGCGATGTTTAGAATCCTGGAGTGGTATCCCAATAGCGGTTTTGCTGATCGTTCTGTGTTGCTGGTCGGCCTGGGTTTGAACCGGAAGGGGAGTCCTGCCCAGGCTCGAGCGTTGTTCGCTGGATTTCTTGAAAAATGGCCTGACTCGATGCTGGCGCCGGAAGTGCAATTGGCCCTCACCCAGACTCACGTGCGGGAAGGTGAGTGGGCAGAGGCATTGACCAGCTTTGAGAACTGGACGACCACCTTCACCAACAGTCCACTTCTGGCACAGGCTGAATTCGGCCGCGCTCTTGCCACCTATCACACGGGAATGGAAACCAACGCGCTCAAACTCTTCACCGAGTTAATCATTCGACATTCAACCAACCAGTTGGCGGCAGTGGCGCAAAACTGGATTGGAGATTTTTATTTCAACCGAGAAGACTACGCCCTCGCGGAAGAAAATTATCAACTTGTCAGCAAACTGAATCCTACCCTGGAAGTGGCGTGCCAGGCGAAGATCGGCGGAGCGCGCGCGGCTTTTAAGCGGGAGGATTTCCCGAAGGCTCGCATTCATTTCTTGAGCGTTATCAATGAAACCAACACCCCCCCGCGATTCGTCGCGGAAGCCTACTTCGGATTAGGTGATACAGACTTTTCTCAGTTTTTGATCGATGCACAGAACACGCCCGAAGATTTTCGAGGTGCAGTTCAGGCCTTCAGCAGAGTGACCAAAGAGACGAACGCGCTCGGCGCCCTGGCGTGGGGACGACTTGGGGAATGTCATTTGCAATGGGCTAACATCTTCAAGGAGAACTCTTCTTATGAATCTGCGACCAGTGCGTTTCAGCAGGTCTTGGATTCGCCGGTCGCGGATTTGCCGACACGCAGCCTCGCCCGGCTTGGAATGGGCAAGGTATTCGAAGCCGCAGGACAGCCAAAGGTTGCCTGGGGCCACTATGCGAAGTTGCTTTATGTGGATGATAATGAGGATTTCGACATCAAATGTGTGAAAGAAGCCGGCCTTGCTGCTGCCAAGCTCTGCGAGAATGAAGGGCAATGGGAGCAGGCGATGAATGTTTACCGTCGCTTGCTGGCCCTGGTGCCGTCTTTGAAACCTGCGGTGGAAAAAAAGATGGCCTCCGCCCGCGCAAACCTCGATGCAGTGAGAAATTAGAGGGGGAGGATTTCATCACAGACGCTTCATAGGTCCCATTCACCCGGTTTGACACCGATTTTTCCATCCATTACGCTTGCTATAAGTTTATGAGCGAAACGATCCAGAGTGATGCTGTTGTAAAATTGACTGACAGCGCCGCCAGCCAAATCAAGACAATGACCCAGACCGAAGAGAACAAGGGCAAAGGTTTGCGTGTATATGTTGAAGCCGGTGGGTGCTCTGGAATGCAATACGGAATGCTATTCGACGAGAAGCGCGACGATGACCTGGTCGCAGAGTTTAATGGAGTTTCTGTCCTGGTGGATGCGTTCAGCGCCAACTACCTGCGCGGGGCAGTGGTTGATTTTAGCGACGCGTTGACCGGTGGCGGTTTCAAGATTTCCAATCCCAACGCCAGCCAAAGCTGCGGCTGCGGCAAATCGTTCGAAGCTTAAGCAAACTTCCTCTCGGCTATGGGCTATCTGTGGAGATAGCCGATTTCCACCTTCACCCAGTGATCCGCGCAAGCAGTTGCAGAATCATATAAATATACAGCGCCATTAAACCCAGCCCCAGGAAGGCGATTCCGAAAAAGATAAAAAGAACAAAGCCGATGACCTTGCGCTTTGAACGTTCCGGTTCGGCGGGATTATAATGTTTTTCAATTAGCTTCGCATTGCGGACATTCGCTTTCCACGTCGCGTCAAAGATGTCCCCGAGGAGTGGAATAGTGCCGACAAGTGTTTCAATCAAAACATTGCCGCTCATTTTGAGCAGGACACGCTTGGCAATTCCCATTCGCGCCCCTTCGTACACGATGTAAGCGGCGAAACCCGCGGCAACGACATCCCCGATACCTGGAACCAAGCCGATGATGGGATCCAGTCCGATGCGATAACCGCCGGGCAAAACGATGGATTGATCCAGCAGGTTGCTGAGGAAACGGACACGGCGCAATCGCGGTGACAGGGGATATTCAATCCGCGTCGGTCGAATCGGATCAGGCTGGTTCGCAGGCAGCTCCATTGAATGACACTGCCACATGTCTTTATGACGACCAATCAAAGCTTCAGCAATTTCTTCCACTCGGCTTCGTCGAAACCAACGATGCCGCTATCTGTGGTGAGAACAAACGGCCGCTTCACCAGGTTCCCATTTTTAGAAAGCAGATCCAGTGCGTCATCCGTGGACAAGGTTGGCAGTTTGTCTTTCATCCCGAGCGCCTTGTAATCCTGTCCCGAGGTGTTGAATAGCTTGCGCAAATTGCCACCCTGGATTTCGAGCATCCTGCGCAGTTCAGGCTTGGTCGGCGGTTGTTCGCGGATGGGAATCTCTTCGAACGAGACATTATTGCTCGCGAGCCATTGCACTGCCTTGCGGCAGGTTCCGCAGTTCTTGTAAGTGTAAATTTTCATTGAATCAGGACCGGTTTTTTCCAGATTGGCACGACGCGCTTCATTTCATCAATCAGCCATTGGCACGCCGCAAATGCTTCCGCGCGATGTGGCGCAATGATTTCCACCCAGAGCGACGGTTCACCGACTCGCACCACACCAAGTCGATGGACCAAACGCACCGATTCAATCGGCCAACGTTTCCTCATTTCATCAAACAGCAAATGGAACTGGTGCTCCGCCATTTTGTGAAATGCTTCGTAATCAATGGCAGAGATCTGCGCCGCACCCTCCTTGCCGCGAACAATACCCGAAAAATAAATCACCGCACCCATGCCGGAGGACTGGGATCTTGCGGAGACGAGTGCTCCCTCATCAATTACATCGGTGGAAATGATCAGTTCTCGTTTCACATGTGAGATTGGCTTAGGAGGCGGAGCGCGGCATAACCGCAAAGCGGTTCGTCGCTTCTATAGTTCTGGTTTGTGCGAAGCATCAGCCGCAGCACTTGCGGCTGCGATTATAGCTTTCGGACTTCCAACGTTGCTCGCATCGCCGTACGCGCTGCGGCTGATCCTTCGGACACAGCCGCGCTCCGTTTCGCCACCCTGGGCTTTGTTACGTTGTTTGGATGTGTTGGTTTGCAGCATTGATCACCCTCCCTGCACCGGTGGAAAAAAGGAAACCTCATCGCCATCGCGCAGGATGTAATCCTCCGTTTGATACTCCACACCGACGGCTATCAGCATCGCGCGATTCATCTCAGCCAGTTTCGGGAATCGCGTGAACAGTTTCTGACGGAGATCCGCAATCGAACTCGCATCCGGCAGATCTTCAGTGACCGTCGCGCAGTCGGTGAGTTCCTTGAAATAGGAGAAAAATTGAATGTGAACGGTCATTTTACACCCAATTCAGCATCATTCCGGCGGGCCATCTTTATACATGTCCGGATGCAACACTCCCACAAACGGCAGGTTGCGATACCGCTCCGCGTAATCCAGTCCGTAACCCACTACGAAAAGATTGGGAATCGTGAACCCGATATAATCCGCCGAAACCTTCTCCACGCGCCTTTCTGGTTTGTCGAGCAATACGCAGATTTTGATCCGACGTGGTTTGAGTTTCCGCAAAATGTCGGTCACGCGATGCAACGTTTTGCCGGTATCGAGAATGTCATCCACCAGCAGCACATCGCGGCCTTTCACATCCAAGCGCAGTTCTTTGGTGAAAACCAGTTCGCGCGATTCAGTCCCGGTTCCATAACTGGAGACTCCCATGAAATCGAGTCGCAACGGCAGCGAGATATTGCGAATCAAATCAGCGAGAAACATCACGGTGCCATTGAGCAGCGAAACGATCACCATCTCGCGACCGGTGAAATCTTTCTCAATTTGCTTCGCCATCATGCGAATGCGTTTTGCGATTTGCTCATCGGTGATGAGAACTTGTTCGACTTCCTTGCGCCAGCGTGCCGGTGGTCGGATGGGCTTCTTTTCAGTATGCTGTCTGAGCTTCTTCATTTCTTCTCGGTAACTATAACGCGGAATATCCATCAACCTCCGCCTTCGACAACGGTTGATTTCAGGAATGAATCAGATGTGCTTGGAATCGTCGTGATCTTTTTCGACGTAGCCGGATTCCTGGCGCTTGAAATTCACTTCGTTCTTTTTGCAGTAAGAGTTAAAAACGTCATCGGCGCTCATGCCCAGGACCTGCGCGAGGCTGATCAGGAAATGAAACAGGTCCACCACTTCGACGCGGGCGTTTTGTTCGTCGAATTTCTGGTATTTCGCCCACCATTTCCAGGGAACGCTGTCGGTGAGTTCCGCCATTTCCTGCGACATGGCACGGCAATAGTTCAGCACCCACTTGGTTTTCTCTTCCTCCGTCATGGCATCGGTTTGCACGCCGATACGCTCATTGAGGGCTTTTTGCATCCGGAAAAGTTCGCGAAATTGATCAGGTTGTTCCATGGGGTGCGAGATTACAGTAGCAAGAACGGGTGAGTCAGTTAAAAAACGGGCAGGAAACTACGGATTGAGAATTCTCCCAGTGGGACCAGAACGATAGGGTCGATGACCAGTGGCGCGGTGCCGGGATGAGAGAGAAGGAGTTTGAGCCTTCTGACGTCGGCTGCTACCAGGTGAGGTGCTGGCGCATTTCCCTCGCTTTAACCGGACGAAACGTCAGGACTGAAAGTCCGCCATGGTGCGCCTGAAAGGGTGCGTGTTGAGAGCGGTGAAAGTCCGCTTTTCGAGGTCTGAGAGATGACCGAAGGGTACGGAACCTTAACTGCGATATGGAGACATATGGTGGAGAGCAAAGGG
>JACDHS010000048.1 GCA_013820875.1 Verrucomicrobiota bacterium
CGTTTCCGGCGACCTAAAGTGAAAAAACCCTTATTTTTCGACAATTCGCCCGTATGAAGCTTTCGCATCTGCCCGCAAACCACACGGCCTCTTGTCACCTCCAGGGTGAACCGCCACTGAAGCTATTTGCGGGTTCACACCCCATCAAATAAAGAACTTCCCTACTTTTCAAGCTCCTCCAACTGCCGGATTAAGGTTCAACCGCTAATCTTCGCTAATAGTCGCTAATGGAGAAGTGGTTATGCAGACAGACAAAAACCTTTTTCCAGGGTGAAACCCTGCACGCCGTGGGCGTGATCTGCTGCCGATGCTGCCGATGCTCCCAAGCTCTCAGTGATGAACGTGGGAATAAAAAAACCCCGAAAAAGATTCCGGGGGTTTTTGAAAACCTTTATTCGAAGCTATTTTACTGCCCCATCCCCATCGCAGCCGATGTGATTTCAAGCAATTCCTTCGTGATCGTCGCCTGCCGAATCTTGTTATATTCGAGCGTGAGATCTTTGATGATCTGCTTGGCGTTGTCGGTCGCGTTCTTCATCGCCACCATTCGCGCGCTGTGCTCAGACGCTTTGGCTTCCAGAAGGAGTTGATAGACCTGGAAATTTAAACTGTGCGGCAAAAGGGAACCGAGCACGTCCGCTTTTTTAGGTTCGAACAGGAATTCTGTTACACCTTTGGTCAAGGTTTCACCGGCACCGTGCCCCTGCACGCCTGCACTGACGCCTTTGATCTCACCAATCGGAAGGAACCGATGCAGCTCAGGCTTCTGCGTGAGCGTGGAAACGAAATTCGTGTAGAGAATATCAACCTGGTCCACTTCGCCCTTGAGAAACATCTCCTGGGCAAACTTGGAAATGCTGCGCGCTTCAGCGAAGAGCGGGGCATCTTTATAAGTGAACTCCGCAGCAAGCTGCCGCTTGGTTCGAGCGACGAATTGCGACCCTTTACGGCCAGCGGCGATGTAGATCGTGGTGTTCTTGTCGAACCTGCCCGCTTCACGGAGCAGGTTGGTGTTCAAGGCGCCGCACAAACCTTTGTCCGTGCTCACAACAACCACGCAACGCTTCTTCACTTCACGGACTTCCAAAAGTGGATGATTGAAGTCGCCAATGTTCGCACTCACTTCCGCGAGAACGTTATTCATCAACTCCGCATAAGGACGCCCTGAAAGCGCAGCCTGTTGCGCTTTGCGCATCTTCGCCGCGGCGACCATCTGCATCGCCTTGGTAATCTGCGCCGTGTTCTTGATCGACTTGATACGTCGTCGAATGTCGCGTGTGCTCGCCATGATTAAATTCCGTTTCTAGTCTGGTAACGAGTGGCTCGTTCTCTATTACAAAATCCGAACTGTCTGCTTCTGTTTTGATATCACAGTTTGTGATATCAAGCGGAAAACTCCGCGCTCGTTAACCTCGCAAACTTCTATGCTCTTACTTATAAGTCTGCTTGAACTCAGCAATGGCGCTCTTGAAGTCACCTGCGATCGCATCGCTAAAGGCTTTTTCCTTCGAGAGACGGCCCATCAAGTCCGCTTTCCGATTGGTCAGGTAATCGACCAATTTTTTCTGGAAATCTTTCACCTTTTCAACGGCAACATCATCGAAGTAACCGTTTTGGGCGGCCCAAAGAATGACAGACTGCACTTCAACGAGGAGCGGGCTGAATTGCGGTTGTTTGAAGATTTCAACAACGCGTTTGCCACGTTCAATCTTCGCCTGGGTCGCAGCGTCGAGATCCGAACCGAACTGCGCGAAGGCAGCAAGTTCGCGGAACTGCGCCAAATCGAGCTTGATACGGCCAGCAACCTGTTTCATCGCTTTGATCTGAGCGGCAGAACCGACGCGGGACACCGACAGGCCGACTGACACAGCGGGACGAACACCTTGATAAAACAAATCGGTTTCAAGGTAGATCTGGCCGTCTGTAATCGAAATAACGTTGGTCGGAATGTAAGCCGAAACGTCACCCATCTGGGTTTCAATGATTGGCAACGCGGTCAAAGAACCGTTTCCATACTTCTCATTCACACGGGCGGAACGTTCGAGCAAGCGACTGTGCAGATAGAACACGTCACCCGGATACGCTTCACGACCGGATGGACGCTTCAACACCAATGACACCTGGCGGTAAGCCACAGCATGCTTGGAAAGATCATCATAAATGATCAATGCATCCATGCCGTTGTCCATGAACCATTCGCCCATCGAACAACCGGCGAACGGAGCGAGGTATTGGTTCGTGGCAGAATCGGATGCGCTGGCCGAAACGATAATTGTGTAGGGCATCGCGCCAGCTTCTTCGAGAACGGCGATCACGCGGGCAATGTTCGATTGCTTCTGGCCGACTGCGACGTAGATGCTGTAAACCGGGCGGTAGCTCGTATCTTTCGCGGCTTCAGCAGCGCGGTTTTGGACGGCTTGACTAATAATGGTGTCGATTCCGATGGTTGTTTTGCCAGTGGAACGATCGCCGATGATCAACTCACGTTGACCGCGGCCGATCGGAATCATCGCGTCCACCGCCATGATACCCGTCTGAAGTGGTTGACCGACCGACTTACGTTTAATGATGCCCGGGGCAATCTTTTCCACCGGATAGGAAACATCGCTCTTGATTGGGCCTTTGCCGTCGAGCGGGAGACCGAGGGTGTTCACCACGCGACCGAGCAAACCTTTGCCGACGGGCACAGAGAGCAACTTCCCGGTCGTGCGCACTTCCTGGCCTTCTTTGATGCCGGTGTAGTCGCCGAGAATAACTGCACCAACCTCAGTTTCTTCCAGGTTCAGCGCGAGGCCGGTGACTCCGTTGCCGAAGTCCAACATCTCGTTGAGCATCGCGTCAGTAAGGCCTTCGATCTTCGCGACGCCGTCACCGATTTCGCGGACGATACCGACATTTTGTTTGGCGACAGATGTTTGTGCGCCGGAAATTTTCGATTCAATTTCTTGCAACAGATTACTCATATGGATTAAGCGGCTTTAAAGCTTTCGTTCAGTTCATTCAACCTCGCGCGAACAGTGCCATCGAAGACATCGCTTCCGACCTGCACACGCACGCCTCCTAAGAGGCCCGGGTTTTCCTGGAAAATAAAATACAAACCCTGGCCATACCGTTTGGTCAGGATCTCTTTGTAATTGTTCTGCAAATCAGGTGTGAGAGCGGTCGCACTTTCGATCTTTGCCGTGCGAGCGGCTTCGTCCAGTTTGATGAGGCGTTGAAAATGCGAGAGAATCGCACCGAAACCACGCGGTTTCCGTTTCAACACTTCATCCACCGTCTGAAGAACGCGCTTTTCGTCCAGGATGCCATTGATCTGGCAGTTCCGGAACAGTGACTTCGCGTCGCGTTTTGCCTGTTTGCTCATGTAAAATTAAGCAGCCAATTGCTTGCTGGTTTCGTCAGCCAAACGTTTTTGGTCATCCAAAGTCAGCACTTTACCGCTGACTTTCGCGGTGGTTGCCACGACAAGGCGTCCGACTTCCTGCCTCAACTCAGCCAACATGCGAGCATGATCCGCCGCAGAAGCTTCGCGAGCTTTGGCAATGATCTGTTCAGCTTGTTGAATCGCTTTTTGCGTTTCGGATTCCTGCACCTTGGCAGCAGCGGCACGAGCTTCTTCGATCAGCTTGTTTGCCTGGGTGTTTGCCTGGGTCAGGATCTCCTGCGCTTTGGCCTGGGCGTTGGCCAATTCCAACTTCATGCGATCGGCATCTTTCAACCCCTGCTCGATGCGATCACGGCGCTCATTCAACAAAGTGAGGATGGGCTTGAAGGCAAATTTTTGGAGCAGCAGGGCGACCACAATGAAGCTGATCACCTGCGAGATGAACAACGTTCCGCTAAAACCGAACGCCTTGGCTGTATCCGTGGCAATCTGTCCCAATCCACCTTCCGAAGCGGCTAACAAATAAATTTGGTTCATATCCAGCATTAAAAAAGAAATTGGCGCGGAGCGAACTCCGCGCCTTTTGATTATTGACCGCGAGCGAGGAAGATCGCGAAGAACACGATACCTTCAGCGAAGGCAGTGCTCAAAATCGCTTGAACGAGGATCTTCGTAGCTGCACCTGGATTGCGTCCAACCGCGTCAGCGGCGCGCATACCGATCATACCTACAGCGATCGCAGAAGCAAAAGCTGCTGCAGCGATGTGGATATTACCGGTGATCTCTCCCAACATGGGCATTAACATATGTATTTTCCTTTTCTGTTTTTCTCAGCGACTCCCGCAGCGCGAAGCCACACGGACAAGCCGCCGAAAGTTTTAAATTAATGTTCGTTGGCCGGATGACTGTGGCCCTCTTCTTCGTGCGTGCAGATCAACAGCGTGAACACCGCAGTCAGCAGCATGAACACAAGGGCTTGCACCAACCCGACCAGGATTTCCATGAAATAGAATGGCAACGGCAGCAACCAACCAAAGTAGGTTCCGCCGAGATGGGCCATGGCTTCCAACATGTTTTCACCCGCAAAAATGTTACCGAACAAACGGAAGCTCAGTGAAATCGGACGGAATACAATCGAAACGACTTCAAGCACACCAACCAGAATGAACACGATGATCAGAACGATCTTCATGAAACCAGTGGCGTCGCCCTTCGGCCCGAAAAGATGCATGATAAAGCCGCCAGGGCCGTTCGCCTGTAATGCCCAGTAGGTCCAGCAGGCAAAGAAGACCATCGCCATGGCGAGTGTCATGTTAAGGTCAGCATTGGAACCGCGGAGCAACGGTTCGGTGATATGAAAATGCCCGGCTGCATCGGTCACACCCCATCCAACTGTGCCGACCCCTGGAATCAAGCCAAACCAGTTGGCGAAAAGAATGAAAATAAAGATCGAAGCAAAGAACCAAAAAGTCTTGTTCACCAAATCGCGGCCGATAATCCCTTCAAGGAATCCGTAGAGGCTTTCCACCATCCATTCCCAAAAGTTTTGCGCTCCTTCAGGGACTTGCTTCGCACTGCGCATGGCGAATCGGGCGAAGAGAATGAGGAAAAGCGCGACCACCCACGTGACTACCATTGAATTGGTAATCTGAAACCAACCAAAATCTTTCAGTACCGGTGCCGCTTGCGGCAAGCCATGGTGACCAGAGACTTCCGGATTGGCGTGGACGGCTGGCGCCTGGCTGATTCGTTCGGCCGCTTCGGCTGGTGTTAGACGATCCGGTTGTTGCGCGAAACCAAAACAAACCGACAACAACAACAACAACGAGGCCGTTAAAATTGAATTAAAGGTGCGCATTCGCGTTCCGTATCAAAAGCTTTAAGGGAAAAGATTTCCCTTCGAAAACGATTAAGTTTTCGAAAGCGTGCGCAAACTTGCATGAACGTGAATTTTTTCACAAGGAGTTTTTTGCGGGTTTTTACGGCATTTGGGTGTTTTCCGTCACGAGAAGCCTGACCAAATGCCATTGGATAGACCGCTCAATCCGATTCATCCTTTTTACCTTACACCTGAGGTTCATTAACTAAACGGCAGTGGCCCTCTCCCGCTGGGCTTAGCATTACCCACATCTTTCCTGTTTCTGAATCCCAACGAGATTCCGTAACAAAGGGGTGTGACTGGCGGTCAGGAACTCGTGAAATGAACCTCCTCTCCCAGGGGGCCCGGGTTAGAGATTCACTGCGGAGAACCTTTGGTGAAATCGTATAAAGGGTAAATCGCGCTCGGGCGGGAAGCGCAAAGACGCCTTTACAGGTTGCATTCGCTCGGACGTGCTAAGACAAAACAGCGTTAATAGCGTGACCATGCACATCGGTCAGGCGACGTTCGATGCCGTTGTGATAGAAGCTGAGACGTTCGTGGTCGAGGCCGAGCAGGTGGAGCAGGGTGGCGTGGAGATCGTAGATCGTGGTTACGTTTTCAACGGCCTGGTAACCGAACTCATCCGTTGCGCCGTAACTGAACCCGCGCTTCACGCCGGCGCCGGTCATCCAGACCGTGAACCCTTTTGGGTTATGATCCCGACCGTCGGCACCTTTCTGAAAGGTTGGCATCCGGCCAAATTCCGTCACCCAAACCACCAGCGTGCTCTCCAGCAAGCCACGCGCTTTCATGTCCTTGATTAGAGCGGCAGCGGGTTGATCGAGGATCGGTGCGTGGATGTCATATTGTTCTTTGAGTTTTTTATGGCCGTCCCAGTTGCCGACCCCTTCGCCCATCGCGTAGGAACCATTAAACAATTGCACGAACCGGACGCCGCGCTCGACGAGCCGCCGCGCCAACAGGCAGTTACGCGCAAAGGCCGCTTTTGTTTTGTTGGAATCGTTCACCCCGTACAGTTCGCGGGTGGCTTCGCTTTCTTTGGAAAAGTCGTTCACCTCCGCGGCGCTGAGTTGCATTTTGGCGGCGAGTTCGTAACTGGCAATTCGCGCGCTCAGTTCGGTATCACCGGGATGTTGCTCCAGATGTTTGTCGTTGAGAAATCTTAGGAAATCACGCGTGGAGAGTTCTGCCGCGCGCGTGATCTGTTTTGGCGTATCGAGATTTGGAATCGGTTTATCGGCGTTGAACGGTGTTCCCTGGAACACTGCGGGCAGAAATCCTGCGTTCCAATGGTTCGGTCCGATCTGCGGCACGCCACGCGGATCGGGAATCGCCACAAATGCCGGGAGCTCGCGGTTCTCTGTTCCCAGCGCATAGGAGGCCCATGCGCCCATGCTTGGGAATCCGTCGAGCGTGAAGCCTGTGCTCATTTGGTTTTCAGCGGGACCATGCGTGTTGCTCTTGGCGGTCATTGAATGGATGAAACAAAGCTCGTCCGCCAGATCCGCGAGATGCGGGAGCATGTCCGAAATCATTTTGCCGGACTGACCACGGGGTTTGAATTCCCATGGGCTCTTGATGAGATTGCCGTTCTCTCCCTGGAACGTAATGAGTTTGTCAGCGCCCGGCATCGGTTGTCCGTGGTGCTTGATGAGTTCGGGTTTGTAATCCCAGGTATCAACGTGACTGCATGCGCCTGAGCAAAAAATGACGAGGACATTTTTCGCTTTCGGACGGAAATGAGGCGAACGCGGAGCGAGCGGATTTTGTGTATTGAACTGCGGGCGTATTGGGCCGCTATCTTTGCCTAATAAGCCCTGCTCCGTGAGCAAAGCTGTCAGGGCAATGCCGCCGAGGCCGGTCCCCGCGTGGCGGAGAAACGAGCGGCGGTTGAGGAGCCAGCGACCGGCGTTGGAGAGTGGCGCTTTCTTAAAAGACATATAGAAATTCGTTCGCGTTCAGAATGGCGCGACAGAAATGTGTCAGGCCATGTTGATCCACCAACTTCGTTGATGCATTGAGTTCCGGTTTGCTCGGTTCACGATTAAATGCCAGGACGAACGCTCGCCGCACTTGTGCTTTTGAATCTTTTTCGACCTGCTTTAATCGTTCCGCGAAAAACTCCGCCTGTTGCATCATGAAATCGCTGTTGAGCAAATTCAGCGCCTGCAGGGGAGTGATCGAACTGCTGCGACGTGGCGCGATCTGTCCGCCGTCCGGACAATCGAATGCGCCGAAGGTCGCGTCCTGTTGCATGCGCGGCTTGAATTGATAAATCATTCGACGCCATTCCTTCGCGCCGAATTCCTTCTTCGGTTCATAAACGCGAACATAGTTATCGTTCTCTTCGAACACGTGATAACCCGGGCCGCCCTGCTTCAAATCCAGCTTGCCACTCATCGTGAGAATCGAATCTCGAATGGGTTCGGCCTCCAACCGGCGCGGCGTGAACCGCCAGAGCGAACGATTGCCTGCATCAACAGAAACGGCCTTCTCGTTACTCGCACTCGACTGCCGATACGTGCTGGAAAGCAACATCAACCGATGCATCGGCTTCAGTTTCCAGTCGTGTTCCATCAACTGATTTGCCAACCAATCGAGCAACTCAGGATGCGATGGTTGCGCCCCATTCACACCCAGATCACTTGGAGTGTTTACAATGCCCTCACCAAAATGGTGCTGCCAAAGACGATTCACAATTGTTCGCGCGGTTAAAGGATTTTCCGGAGAGGCAATCCAGCGCGCGAGTGCGATCCGTCTTTCCTGCTCATCTGTATCAACCGGTATTTTTATTGCGGGAGCAAATGAGGTCAGCGCGCCAGGACCAACCTCTTCTTTGGGTTGCATCGGATCGCCCCGTTGCATTCGGTAAGTGGGTTCCGGCATTTTGAATGTGCCGGCATAAACCATCGGGTAAGTCGTCAGCTCAACAATCCTGTTTTCCAGCTTTTCGCGTTCGGCCAAGAGCTTCCGCAACTGCGCGCGTTTTTTTTCGCTCAACCCTTCCAAGCCATCGAGCGGTACGGATTTCTGACCGGGGACATACGGGTGGCGATCATTGGAACCGGCAACCGTTTTCCACTGATTCGTTTCCATCGCGACTTCGATTTTGTATTGGGTAGAAAGGCGATCGGTAAACTTCTCTTCCCGATCGCGTCCCCAGACCACCTTGCTAATCAAAAGTTTTTCAGTCAGTTCGATTTGCACCCAGCCTTTGCCCACTTCGCTGGGAATCCAACTTTGATTATTCCCGTAGAGACCATCATTGATGTGCTTCAACTTGTGCCTGTTGGAATTCGGATAAACGCTGGAAGCCGTGGCTCGTGCACCAACGCTCGCCAGGGCGACATTCCGGGGCTTGTCCCCTTCTGAATAAATTTCGAGTTCATCAATGCACGGCTCATGCCCGCTCGTGTCAGAAATGGTGAAGCGAACAAACTTTGCTTCGACGGGCTCAAACCGATCCACATTCTGGCGGGGATGAACCGCGGGACGAAACGGCACCGTTCCTGTGGGATCGGCAATCGGTTCGAATTGCGTGAGTTGCCCTTCGATCCGGGTCACGGATTGTCGCAACGTTTGCGCGCTCTTCATGCGCTCCGGGTGGTCGATTGCTTTGAGTTGTCGTTCGCCATGATGCACTCCACTGAACACGGCAGTCATCGCGAAGTAATCCACCTGGGAAATCGGATCGAACTTGTGATTGTGACAACGCGCGCAACCGACCGTTAAGCCGAGGAAAGCGCTGCCGGTCGTGGCGACCATGTCGTGTAATTCATCGGAGCGTTGCTGGCGCGTCAGAACGATGTCCGGACTTTTCACCTGGTCATTCGGTCCGCCCACAATAAAGCCCGTTGCCTCCTCTACACCGAAGGCATCTCCGGCGAGTTGTTCGATGATGAATTGATCGAACGGCTTGTCCTCATTGAAAGCGCGGATGACGTAATCACGATAAGGCCAGGCATTTTCGCGCGGGGTATTAACTTCGAACCCGGTGGTTTCAGCGAACCGGACGACATCCAGCCAATGTCTCCCCCAGCGTTCACCGTAGTGAGGCGATGCGAGCAAGCGATCGACTAGTTTTTCATAAGCGTCTGCACGTTGATCCACGACGAACGCCTCGACCTCTTTGGGTGTCGGCGGGAGCCCCGTCAGGTCAAACGTGACGCGACGAATCAACGTGCGACGATCGGCTTCTTTTGCGGGGGAAATCTTTTTCGCTTCGAGTTGCTGGAGGATAAACGAATCCACCGCATTGCGCGCCCACCGGTGGTTCCTGGCATTTGGAATGTCAGGGAGAGTCAGAGGCTTAAACGACCAATGTTGTTCCACCGGTTTATCATCCGGCCACTGGGCACCTTGATCGATCCAGGCGCGCAATAAACCGATTTGTTCTGCCGTGAGCCGTTCCCCTTTTTGCGGCATCACCATGTCATCCACCAATCCCGCCACGAAATGAATTAGCGGACTGTCCGCGCTCTTACCGGGAATGATAGCCGGGGCATGATTCTCTCCACCTTTTAATGCCGTTGACTTGAGATCAATTTGAAATCCTCCCCGTTGTTTGTCGGCCCCATGACAACCCAGGCAATGCTCGTCGAAAATCGGTTTGATAGTTTTTGTAAAATCGACCGTCCCCTTTGCCGGCGCCGGAAGTCTCCCCTTATCAATCTCCGAACCTGTTAATCCAAGGGGAGCCAGGAGAACTGCCGCACAGAAACATTTTGAAACGAAAGGAGCTCGCACCCCTGCGAGCAGTCGCAGGGCACAACGGAGCTTGCTTGAAATGGAAGAACCGCTCTCGGGCATTGTGAGCGGAAAACTATCAAAACGTTTTGTCGCGCGCCATCAAAGATCCCACTACTTCGTCACCGCCGCCCCGCGGGTACATTTGTCGAATTCACGTATTTGCGCAGGAACCAGTGCCGTTGCATCCCCTCAACGAGGCGTTCGAGTTCGCGCATGGAATTTTGCGTTTGCAACACCAGTCCAGGCAGGTCTTTCGCTTCGTTGCCGAGCGCCTCGCTGATCCCGGGGAGATTCGTGCTGGCGAGCTGCAGGCTGCTACTGGCGAGCTGAAGGTTATGAAACGTGACCTGTAATTCATCCATTGATTGATTCGCTTTGACGAGAAGTGTTTCGAGTTCATCGGCAATCGAGGAATCGGTCAGAAATCTGCCCACCGTGCCATTGCCCGCCTGGAGATCAGCGCCAATGTTGTCGGCGCGAGTGAGCAGTTGGTCCAGGCGCTCCTGCGTGGTGATCATGTTCGATCCGAGCGTCGTCCAGGTGTCGAGGCCTGAACTCAGTTTTTTTAATGCGGGCACGGCCTCGCTCCGGATTTCTTCAACCGCACTTTCCAGTGCACTGGGAAGCTGCTCATTGCAGATAATACTCGCGTTCTTTTCCGGTAGCGGCAGTCCATGGCCCCGCGTGATCTCAAAGTAGGCGTCGCCCACCATCCCGAATCTCTTTTTAACAACCGCGGATGAGTCGTCCCGCACGAACAGGAAGAAGTCGCGCCGAATATTCACCTGGGCCTCCATGCGCCCGTCCGGATCGACGCTGACATCCCAAACAGTCCCCATCAGCGTTCCGAGGAAATAGACTTCGGAGCCTTGCCGGATGCCCGCCGCGCCAGCCTCCGGCAAGATGATCCGTAGTGTCACATTGCCCATAAACCAGCGCTGGCTGCGACCCGCCAATGCCAGGGCGATAATCAGCACTCCGACAATCACCAGGACAAATGTGCCCGTGATGCCGTGAACATGCCGGAATCTAAACCTCTCGCGCAGCGTTTCGCGTTGTTTGCCCGGATCGTTCGAGGATGACTGTTGAGGGATTTCAGTTGGTTCGTCCATGGCTACAGATAGGTCAGCATTGATACCACCGCCGAGATGACAAAGAGTCCTGCAATGGAACGGGTGAGCGCACGTTGCGTGGCGTGCGGAATTTCTGCATACGACCCACCGACGCCGAGTCCCTCTATACAACAAGAGGCGCTGGCAAAGAGGGCAGGGAGGATGCTTTTGGCAACGATGCTCACCATATCCTGAGGGTGAAGGGCGCGGAGCACTGTGTTGGTGAATGACCACATGTCCCGACTGCCCGTCCCTAGCCAGGCGCCGAACAGATAACCACTGGCAAGCGCCACCACGATAAACACGATCGTCAGGCACAACGTTGCAACGGCCATCCCCAAAACTCGGGGCATCACCAGATTCAAAAACGGATCAATGCCTTGTGCTTCCATCGTATGAATTTCACCGCTGGCTTTGAGTCCGCCCAGTTTCGTTGCCATTGCGCTACTGCTGCGCACGATCACAACGATGTTCGTCAAAATCGGCCCCAATTCACGGGCGACAACGGCAACCAGTAGTGGTCCGAGTAGTTGTGATTGCCCCGCTTTACCAGTCCAGAAGCCAAGTTGCACCACCACAGAGATGCCGACAAAAATCGCGGTCCCACAGATGAATCCAAGTGGTTCGATACCGACTGCAAGAACCTGCCGCACAAACGTTTTCCGCACTGTGCGCCGCCAACTTCCTGGCTGAAGGCAGACAAACAAGGCGGTACCAATTACCGCAGCCGTGTGTCGCAGTTCGTCGTATTGCCTCCAGACCGTCGCCCCCAAATTTACAATTGCGCGCATGAATGTCCGTGCCTTCGAGAGAATCCGGCACCCAGTGTGCCAGCCTAATGAGGCAAGAGCCAATCATTCTGTCATTATCATCAACCGTGTCTCGCTCGATGAAGCGCGCCACAAAAGCCAACAATGGCGGCAGCAACGCCTCCAACCACCATCCAAATCGCTTTGCCACTCGATGCTTCCGTGAAAAATTTGTAAATGTCGGAATCGGAAGAGTTCGTTACGTTGATCCCCAAAATGACGAGCACAACTCCACCGGCCATCAGAGCCAGAGAAAGCAGTTTGTTCATAGAGTGTGTGCGCAAGAAGAAGAAAAATGGGGTGACCAACGGGACTCGAACCCGCAACCACCAGTACCACAAACTGGGACTCTACCATTGAGCTATGGCCACCATTAAAGCGGGGTAAAGCTATGTTTACTCCCTGTTCCCGTCAAGAGAATCTCTTTGCCGGGACTATTCACGGGCCTGGAAAGGTTCCAAGTCACTTCCAGATCATCCGGAAACCGTCCGCACACGTTCCAGGCCATTTCCGGATCATCCGGAAACCGTCCGCACACGTTCCAGGCCACTTTCGGATCATCCGGAAACCGTCCGCACACGTTCCAGGCCATTTTCGGATCATCCGGAAACCGTCCACACACGTTCCAGGCCGTTTTCGGATCATCCGGAAACCGTCCACACACGTTCCAGGCCGTTTTCGGATCATCCGGAAACCGTCCGCACACGTTCCAGGCCATTTTCAGATCATCCGAAAACTTCCTAAACGCCTGAAAATCAGGCGATCCTCGCTTCAGGCACTTGCAAAGACAACCTCGGTTCTTTCTGATGGACGTTTTTATCGAGTAAACTGCCGGTAAAAATGTGCTTAACGCCGTCCAAACTCTCAAAATGGGCCTCTGAGACCTAAAAACTGCTCTCCTTTAAGGTTACAGCCATTCGTCATCCAAAACTGCCGATTTTGACTACGCAAGGACAGGATCCCCCACGGTGATGCGCTTTTCCAACAAGTGAGCAGGTACCTTACGATGTTTACAAATAAGCCGCCTGACCGTTTCCGATACATATTCCACGTCGGCATCAGTCATTTCCGGATAAACCGGCAAACTCACAATTTGTTCGTACAATTGACGCGATTTCGGCAAGTCTCCCGGTTGATAGCCGTACGTTGCCCGGTAGTAAGGATGCATGTGCAATGGCATCCAATGAACACTCGTTCCAATTCCCGTCCGCTTCAGTTCCTCGATGAAACCAGCGCGATCAATCGAGAGTTGATCCAGTTTTAACCGGATCACATATAAATGCCACGAATGGAGGCGATCATTCCATTGCACTGGCAGAATCAATTCGTCCACATCGCAAAGCAATTCAGTGTAGTAATCCGCCAGCAACATTCTCTTGCAGTAGAACTCATCGGCTTTGCGCAACTGATGCAGGCCGATGGCGGCGGCGATATCAGTCAGGTTATACTTAAATCCTGGCGCGGTGATCTCATAATACCATGAACCATCCGCGGAAAAACGTTTCCAGGCATCACGCGAGATTCCGTGTAGCGACATGATCCGCATTCGATCTGCGTATTCCGGATTATTGGTGCAGGCCATGCCCCCTTCCCCAGTGGTGATGGTCTTGTTGGCGTAGAATGAAAAACAACAGATGTCGGATGAATCTCCCAACCCCTGCCAGGGAGCGGAGTTGCTCGCCTGGAAATAGGAGGGACAGCAGTGCGCCGCGTCCTCGACTATTTTCAAATCGTAACGCCGCGCCAGTTTGCCAACAGCCGTCATATCACAAATCTGTCCGCCGTAATGCACCGGAATAATGGCGCGGATCTTCTCTCCCTTTTGCAAAGCTCCCTCGATGCGCCGCCCTGCATCCGCTACATCCATGTTGAAATCCGTAAGGTTGCAATCCACCAGGAGCGGACGCGCATTGAAGTAGCGGACCACTTCGGCGGTTGCAGCAAATGTCATCGTTGGCACGACAACCGTTTCGCCAGCACGCAATCCGATTGCCTCCAGCGCGAGGTGCAAGGCAGCGGTGCAGGAATTTACCGCAACAGAATGTTTCATGCGGATATATTCAGAGAATTCCGCTTCAAACTTTTTCGCCTTCGGACCCGTGGTCAGCCATCCGCTCGTGAGTGTATCGACCACTTCATCAACTTCTTCACGACCGATGCTTGGCTTATGGAATGGAATGGAACGCATAATATTTTTAACGAGGAAGAACGGGAATGCTCAATGCGACGTAAGCCGCAACGGAGCGCGGCGCAACCGCAGAGCGGTTCGTCTCATTTATAGTTCTGATTTGTGCGAAGCATCAGCCGCAGCGCGTGAGATTGTTCGAGCGTCATAGAAGGCCCAGCAGCGCAACGTTCCAGCCTTGAGCGCTGCGGCTGATGCTTCGCACACAGCCGCGCTCCGCAGATGCTCTCACTTCCTGCCTCCACCTGGACAGCGCTGTTTAAACCACTCGACCGTGGTTTTCATTCCTTCCTCCAATGTATGGGATGGAACATAGCCCAGAACGAATCGGGCCTTGCTGATGTCAGCGAGCGAGTGCGGGATGTCGCCCAAGCGGAATTCGCGGTGGCACGGACGCAATTCGCTCAAGTGCGGAAAATCGGGCAACAAATTGCAACGAATGATGTCGAACAACTCCTTCAACGTGGCTCGCCGTTGCAACGCGATATTAAAACATTCCCCAATCGCTTCTGAGTTTGAACATGAGGCCGCCAATAGATTCGCCTGAACCACATTGGCCACATAACAAAAATCCCGGCTGACTGAGCCATCGCCATTTATGACAGGCGTTTCATTGTCACACATGTTCATGATCCATCGAGGAATCACCGCGGCATACGCCCCATGAGGATCCTGTCGCGGACCGAACACATTGAAATATCTTAACCCCACGACTTCCAAACCGTAGTTGCGCCAGAAGACGTTTGCGTAAAGTTCGTTGACAGACTTTGTCACCGCATAAGGTGAAAGCGGCTGGCCGGTTTGTTCTTCGATTTTTGGCAGGCCGGGATCATCCCCGTAAATAGCACTGCTCGATGCATAAACAAACCGCTTCACCTTTTCGTTGCGCGAGGCCACCAACATATTAAGGAATCCGGAAACATTCGTTTCATTGCTGGAAATCGGATCCTCCACAGAACGCGGCACCGAACCAAGCGCGGCCTGGTGCAGAACATAATCAACGCCACGACAGACTTCCTCGCAGGTGCTCAATTGGCGAATATCTCCCTCGACAAAGCGAAACTTTCCCCGTTGCGACGCCTTGATTCCCGACAGAACCTCACGAAGATTTTCCGCTCTTCCTGTCGAAAAATTATCCATGCCAATCACCTGCTGATTGTTCTGTAAAAGCTTTTCGAGAAGATTCGACCCGATGAAACCTGCCACCCCTGTGATCAGCCACACTTTCGGTTCATCACTCATCCTGGAAATCGCTGCATCAAAAGCACTCATAAACTTGTAAGTATTTAAACTGAGAGGAGGCGCATTTCTCACCGGTGTGCTTCCAGAGGGGACAGGGGTTTCGTGTAGTTTTTGAGACAAAGCTCCGCACGTGGTTGTTTTAACCCTTTCCCCTTACTCTGAACTTTTACCGCCCCGAACCAGCCGTTTTCCTTGAGAACATTTCTTTTAAGACCAACCCAATTCCCACCGACATTTTCTTATGAATGCCTTACGCATTCAAAAGCGACGCAGGCAAAGGCTGCATCGCCGGAACCACAAATCCTAATCGCAACTCCACAGTCGTCGCGCGCCCGAGCATATCTATCAGCACCTGGACACGTTCCCGCGCCGGCATCACTCGCAACACGATTGCTTCCATACCGAAAAAAGCTCGATCCGCGATAATCACCCGGTCTCCTTCACTGGGCGCCTCGGGCGCAACCTGCACATCTTCATTCCCGAACGCCTGCCGCAATTCGTCGATCACCGCATCTGACACCGTGGGATAGCGATCGGCGAAATGGATCATGTGACTGACTCCTGAGGTGTATTTGACCAGGTCCAACTGCGTGTGAAAATCAAACCGCACAAAGAGATAATTTGGAAAAAGCGATTCGGTCATCCAAACCGGTCCGCGGCGGGTCAATTTGTGAGAACGCAGACGCGGACAGAAAACCTCCAGATCGGAGAGTCGCCTCAAATTAGCCGCTGCAATGTGCTCGTGTTTTGGTTGCGAACGCAGACAGAACCAGGCCCGCTCAGTTGGATAACAATTCATCTTTCCTAATTCCTTGGATTCCAGCTTCTCCGAAGATCGATTCGAGTGATACATTGCTTACTTCGAAAGAAATTCGCAACAATCCCAATGCTGTAATGCATCGTAGGGAACTGGAGTAATCAGAAACGGGCAAAGAACTTAAGCAGGAGTTGGGACCAAAGCGGCGAAAGATCCAAACAATGCTGGCAGCGCGGGTTTCACAATCAAGACGAGCAATCCGGGGCTCCCATAACAAAACATTTGTCCCATTGCCATTAAGTGCTTTTATTCAGGTGTGACCGAAAACTTTTCTGACACAACCGTGGTCCTGATTGGACACGGCTCCACTTTGAATGCTGATTCGGCTGCTCCGACCTATCAGCACGCGGACGAGTTGCGTCGCAGAAAGATTTTTGCCGAGGTAAAGGAAGCCTTCTGGAAACAGGAGCCGTATATCTGGCAGGCGACTCGCGGGATTTTCACACCGCGCGTCTTTCTCGTTCCACTCTTCATCAGCGAAGGCTATTTCACCGAGGAAGTCATCCCGCGCGAACTCGGCTTTCCGCAGTATGGCAATCCAGGCAGAATGCCACTGGTGGAACAACGCGGTGAACAGACATTTTATTACTGCGGCCCAGTTGGAACACACGACAGCATGACCAGCGTGCTGCTCGCTCGCGCCAAAGAGATCGTTGAAACGTTTCCGTTTCCCCGCACACCTAAAGCCAGTGAAACAACTCTTTTCATCGCCGGCCATGGGACAGCCAACAACGAGAATTCCCGGAAAACCATCGAACACCAGGCGGAACTGATCCGGGCCATGAAACTTTATGCGGATGTTCACCCCGTCTTTATGGAAGAAGAACCGCGCATCGCCGATTGCTATAAACTGGCGGATACAAAAAATATCGTGATGGTCCCATTCTTCATCAGCGACGGATTACATTCCTTCGAGGACATCCCGGTGATGCTTGGCGAACCCAAACGAATCGTGCAGGAACGTTTTAAATCGGGTCAACCCACCTGGAGGAATCCAACCGAAAAGCACGACAAACGTGTCTGGTACTCCCCGAGCATCGGCAACGAACCGCACATCGCCGAAATCATCCTGCAACGAGTGAACGAAGCCGCCATCGTCCCCCCGCGAACGGATACAGCCACCGCGTAGAATCAAAAGAACCTTCCACGATCGTTTCAACTTGTGGAAAAAAGCGGTTCCTCGACGTTTTCGGTGGAATACATTGTTACTACTTTTTGTGTGAATCGCGTTCGTAGTGTTGTTTGAGGATGTCGGCGCCGAAATCGTTTTCGAAATCGCGCCAGACGGTGTGGACGTGATTGGCGTCGTTTTGGGTGTTGTCGTATTCGAGGAGAAAGGTCGGTCCCTGCACGCGGTAGTAGTGGCCTTCCCCTTTTTCAATTCCTCCAGCCCAGGCGAAGTGGATGTGTTCCAGTCCGGCAGCCCTTATTTTTTTCCAATCCTCATCGGCAATCGCGTCGCGGTAACGATAGATATATTCCTTGATCAAATTGAGGAAGATTTCGCCCTGTTCCCGGTTCATTTCGCCAAAAGCAATTCCTTGTTGCTCGAGCGGTTTCACAGTTCGCGCGGCCCTGGTGAAAATTTCCCTGGGCGCTTTGTCGGAAAAAATCGCGCTGCGCCGTTGTTCATCGTCCAGGGCGTTCACCAACTTTCTTCCCAGATCTTCTTCCTGCGCGAGCGGACGCATTTCTTTGCCTGTCCCTGATTTAACTTCGGCCGGATTGGCCCCAAAGAAGATGGGTGTGCCGGAAACGAATTTGCCCTTGGCCAGGGTTAAATTGATGGAGAGATGGTGTCCTTCGAATCGCCAACCCCAGGTCTCTGTTTCGGAGGGTTCACCAAAGAAGGTGATGCAGTAGGCGCCGGGATCGCGAACAGGGCTTTTGTTTTCCATTTCGTACAGGATCTGTTCGAGCGCGACGATGGTGGTGGCTTTGATATAACCGCGCTGGCTCAATGCGGAATCGAGTAACGCATGGAGCAGGTCGTGTTGTTTCTTGTTGAGTTCTTTCAGCGGAAGACCCTGGCGTTCCCGTGGAACGTAATGCCAGTTGTGGCGGTTATCAGATTTGAATTCCTGCACGGCTTGCGCCCGTGCCTCGGGCGAAAGGCTTTCGAGGAAGGCTTTGGCGTCTTCTACCATTTCTTCGATGGCGAGGTGGGCCTGCGCACAGGAGAGCGAACACAAAAACAGGATGACAATGACTGCGCTTTTGAACCGGTTCATGGTGGAACTGAACTTCATATGGTGCGGAAAAGAAATAGTAAATTCCCGGATGCAGAGCAGAGGATGCCTGATTTTAAACGGGTGAAATTGGCGTGGAATCGGAGCGCGGCGCAACCGCAGAGCGGTTCGTCTCATTTATAGTTCTGATTTGTGCGAAGCATCAGCCGCGGCACGTTAGGATGGTATAATAGCGTTTCGAGTCCCAATACCGGTCTCAAAATTCACGTGCGGCGGCTGATCCTGCGGACAAATCAGAACTATAGAAACAACGAACCGCTCTGCGGTTGCGCCGCGCTCCGATTCCACGCAACTGCTCCTCCCACCTCACCTGTTTAAAATCACACCCCCTCATCACACGACGTAAACTCAGCAGTTGACCGTTTAAGAAACTTTGACTAATAGTAACGCGTGAATCGAAACCTGAACCTACTGCTTACGAACGTGCTGCTGTCTGGCAGCGCGGCAGTCGGGGTTTAGTTTTCGGATCACAAATTTCGAAGACCCCACTGCCAAAGTTGGCGGTGGGGTCTTTTGATTTAACGGGGTGATGGAGTTCTGGAGTGATGGATTACTGCGGTTGCAGTGCCTCCCAATACTCCACCGCTCCATTACTCCATTTCGGAAAATATGAAAAACAATCGAATCATCATCTTTGACACAACGTTGCGCGATGGCGAGCAATGCCCGGGCGCATCCATGAATTTGCGAGAAAAACTGGAAGTCGCCCGCCAACTCGCACGCCTCAAAGTTGATGTGATCGAAGCCGGGTTCCCCGTCATCAGCGATGGCGATTTCGAAGCCGTTCACACCATTGCCAAAGAGGTTAAAGGCCCCATCATCTGCGGTCTCGCCCGTTGCGTTAACACAGATATCGATGCCGCCGGCAAAGCGGTGAAGCCGGCTGGCAAAAAGGGCCGTATCCACGTCTTCCTCGCCACGTCGAAGATTCATCGCGATTTCAAACTCGGCAAAGCGCAGAGCGAAATTATCCGGCTCGCCGTGGAAGGTGTGAAGCGCGCCAAGTCCTGGGTGCATGATGTCGAATTTTCCCCTGAAGACGCCTCGCGCACAGAACCTGATTTCCTCGTTGAAGTCTGCAAAGCCGTCGTTAAAGCAGGCGCAACCGTCGTCAATATTCCGGATACAGTCGGCTGGGCTGTGCCGGAGGAATACGGCGCTCTCATCAAGTTGCTCCACGATTCCGTGCCGGAATTCAAATCCGGCAAAGCAATTATTTCTGTTCATTGCCACAACGACCTCGGGTTTGCGGTCGCCAATTCTTTGGCCGCCGTTCGCAACGGCGCGCGCCAGGTGGAATGCACCGTCAACGGAATCGGCGAACGCGCGGGCAATGCCGCGTTGGAAGAAATTGTCATGGCGACAAAGACTCGCAGCGATTTCTTCAAGGGCATGACTTGCGGCGTGAACGCAAAGGAGATCGTCAAATCATCACGGCTTGTTTCCGGCATGTGCGGATTGGTTGTGCAACGGAGTAAAGCGATCGTCGGCGAGAACGCGTTCGCCCACTCCAGCGGCATTCATCAGGACGGCATTTTGAAGAAGCGCGAGACCTACGAGATCATGGATCCGCAGACAGTCGGCTGGGGCAAGACGGAATTGCCACTCACAAAACACAGCGGACGCGCTGCCGTGGCGGTGCGATTGAAACATCTCGGTTTCAAGATGACCGATGCCGATGTCGCCGCGCTCTTCGCGAAGTTTAAAGAAATCGGTGACAAGAAAAAATTTGTTTACGACGAAGATTTGGCCGCACTGGTCGAAGGGCACATTGCCGAAGTTCCGGAAACCTGGAGTTTGATCTATCTGAACGTGACCAGCGGAACCCAAACTGTTCCCACTGCGACCGTCACATTGACGAAAGCCGGAAAGAAAGAGGCCGAAAAAATCCTCCAGGATGCCGGTGTGGGCGATGGTCCGGTGGACGCTGCATTGAAAGCGATTGATCGCCTCACGAAGACTCGCGGCAAGTTGATGGATTACTCACTCCGCGCTGTTTCCCAGGGCAAAGACGCGTTGGGCGAAGTCACGGTAAAAGTGAATTTCGGCGACGGCGAACTCGTCACCGGAAAAGGCGCCAGCACCGACATCATCGAAGCGAGCGCCCGCGCGTATTTAAATGCCGTGAACCGTTTCCTCTGCAATGGGCGGGAGAAAGTCCGCCTGCGGCAGCCGTAAAGCGGCACCCGGGTCACGGCACCCGGATCAGATAGCCACGACTGCACAAAAACACGAATCAGGGTAACCCCAATTCGTGTTTTTTTGTGTTCATTCGTGGTTAAATCTCTTCTCCCGTCCATGGCTGACCATACGTTTCAGAAAAAGCGATTTCGTTGAGCGCCAGCCGGCCGGGATATTTTTTCTCCGGCGGTTTCGCTCGCCCAATCGCCAGCAAAGCCACGACTTCGGCGTCTTCCGGAATCTTGAACTCACGTTTCACTGCCGCAGGATCGAACCCTTCCATCGGCGCCGTGTCGTAGCCAAGCGATTCCGCCATCAACATCGCGAAACTAAAGGCGATCATCGTGTGGCGGTTAAGCCAAGGCTGCCATCCGACACTGCCGGAAATGAAATCCATTGCGCCTTTGATGATTTGGTCGTTGTTCTCCGGCTTGCCTAATCCGCGGCGGTTGCCATCTTCGAAGATCTTCTTCGCGCTATCCTGCGTCTGTTGCCTGGCTCCAATAAAGATTACAACCGCCGACGCTTCAGAAACTTTCTCCTGATCAAACGCCACGGCCTGCAACCGTTTACGATTCTCCGATTTCTGCACCACGACAAATCGCCAGGGTTGGAGGTTGTAACCGGACGGAGCTTGTCCCGCGAAATGCAGGATCTTGCTCAAATCTGCGGTGGGAATTTCTTCGTCGGTAAAGTGATTAGTCGCGCGACGTTCCTGGATTACCTCCGAAAGATCCCGATGCGAACGTCCTTCTTTTATAGTTTGAATCCGTTGAGCACGCTTTTCCATAGTTTGTATCTACCGTACGAGCGTCAAAACTGGTTTCAAGGGGGTAAATACCCTGAAAAAGATATCAACGAACCTTGTTTTACCGCGTTGGTCGTTTCAGAGGCGCGGCTGTGAAATCAACCTCCACAAACTCGGTGTTCTCAGCCTTTTCAATTATGCTGTTCCCAATCTTCAATAGATTGCCATTGGCGAAGGAAGCGCGCACAAGACGTTTTTTCGAATCGCGACGAATCCATACGAGCTCACTGGACAACTCAACACCCCATTGCGGTTGCTTGAAGACAGCGCCGCTTTTCAGTAGTTCGGGGTCCATGGCGATGATCAAGTCTGTGAAGCCTTTTGGCAGGGCAACCTCAATCGCGGCGCTGGCGTCTGCAACCTGAACACCCTCTGCATCGAACAGAGATAAGCGCGTCAGTTTTGCGATAGCAGGTTTGCGCTCAAAACCTTCCATCATACTGACGAAGGTGGAGGTCTTTATATCTTGTCCACGTCGGCGAATCATCAATGCCGGATTCCAAATCTCTTCATCGAAACTCCTGAAGTAGGATGGTATCCACGCTTCCGCAGTGTAAGCTTGAATGTCGCTCGATAAATCGGTGTAACGAAATGAAACGCTTTTGCCAGCCGGTATCAGGTCATGCTGGTCAACGACATTCCAGGTGGCAGTCCAGCCTGTGGGAGAATTGGTGTCGCGCTGAAAATTCCGCATCTGTGTTTTATTTCCGTAATCGTCAGTCGGCTTGAGTTGCAGGCCATCGGTGACCATTTTTCCGTTGGGTCCATGCACAAATTTCGCGTGATCGGTCCCGCCAGCCACTCGGAATAGATCGAGCACGTAGAATTCACTCGCGGAAACGTCCACCAAAGCGACCGTCCTTTCATAGCGCCCGCCGGTGACTTGCGGAGATGAAGCGCTAATCGCCCGGAAGTTTTTCCCATCTGCCCAGAGTGTTGTTTTGCCAGCACTTTTGGGATGATTGCGTCCATCCACCGTAACGGTGTTGTGTGCAGCAGTGTGCAAAAACCATTGAGCCTTTTCTGTTTTCCATCCGCCGAACTGCACGGGAGGGTAGCCAAATTCCGGCAACAGATTCACACCATGAGCGAACAGGCCAATGGTCATTGCATCATGATGACCGTGCGAGCCGCCGCTGTCGTAGTCCAACCAGAGAGCGCGGGCATTCTCTTTCGTTCCTGATCGGAGAATCGCGATTCGCCACCCCTCCTTATTGATACTTCCTAATTCAACATCTGCGCCCTCACGCGCAATCACCGTGGCAACGTTTTTGCGAACAGCATTTGGGTTTGCCACAAACAAGTCGTGGGGCAGGCCATTCAACGTCCTGCCGTTCTCCCGATGAAGAACCTGAACATACGCTGGATCACCCGTCGCTTCATAGAGTTGCCAGAAAAACGAAAACATGGAGGGAGCCAGAGTTGGCTTAGTCAGCTTTTGAAAATTTACGCCAACGTATTTATTGGCAGGCTTGCCGAAACCGCCGCAGTCCCCGGAATCCGGGTAAAAACGATCCAGGCAAAAGGTATCTATATGGAAACGGTAAGTCTGTTTCAGAGAAGGCTGACGTTCTATCAACCGCGCCAGGAAGTCCGGTTCCGCCCGGCTGTATTGCGCCAGAAAATTCGCCATGCCGGAAATGGTGTAGGACGAATAACCTGACAAGCCTTTCTCCCCGGTCACACCGTCCACAGCCGTGGCGCGTTGCACAAAAGTATCGATGAATGCTTCAACCTCGGCGCGGTTTTCAGGCCATCCCAGCACCGTCTGAAGAGTAGCGGCCGTGCATTCCGCGCGTGGAAAGTTGCTGTGAATTTTTTTCGTATTCTTTAATGGATCGCGGAGGATGCCGTTCTCGATATTTTGTTGAACCGCAGCAAAGGTGTTCTTGGGGTTGGGCAATTTGTGGTTCTTTGCTTTATTAGAGAGAAAGGCCACCAACCCAGTGTTGTCTCGCAATCCTTCAAAGACCTGGTCATAGCCGAGCGCCAACTCATGCGTTTCTTCACACGTATCGTGCCAGATGGAAACGTAGCCATTATAGGCCTGTGTATTCCGCTGTTCGTAAACCAATCCCTGCGTGGCGTAGTCAAAGCTGGGATACAGATCGGCCACGCGATCGAGGAGAATACCAGCTTTGCGGGCGTAGTCCTCGTCACCGGTAAAGACATAAGCAGTTCCCAAAGCGTTGATGCCGCCGAGCACCAACTGTTTGAATTGACCGTAAACCAGGTAGGCTCCGATGAATCGCCAACGTTTGCCGTCGGCAACGTAGCCTTCGCCATCGTCCACCCCGAATTGGTGCAACGGATCGGCTGGATCAGGATGCTCGGTGTTGAAGAGCAGTTTACGATCTGCTTGTGCCGGATCGAACACGCTCTGTTCGTCCAACCCTGATTGATAGAATGCTGCAAAGTCGTTCTTCGGAAACAGTTCCTTGCAATGTGGGCATCGCGTTTTCCAGCGGAGTTTTTGCGGCTCCATGATCCACGTGTACATCGGAACCGATTTCTTGCAGGCCGGGCAATCGCCATTGGACCAGACCATCCATGAGCGCGTAATCTTTGGGCCAAACATCAAATCCCAAAGTTCATCATCCGACAGCTCTTTCCAGAATGCTGCTTTCTTAACCGCATCGAGCTTCAGTTGTCTGCCTTCAGGATGTTTCTCGAGGTTGTCACGAATGTTGCTCAATGTCTCAGGCGCATAGAAGGCGCTGCGCTTTTTCAACGGCAACTCGGACTGGGCGATAGCACCCTGCGACAACAACAGCACAGCGATCAGGAATGAAAGCAACTTCATGGTAGTCGGAAAACTCTAGGCACCCGATGGCAGGGCGACAAGTGCTTTGCACGGGGGTTGGAGAAATCCAGCCTTCTCAAGCATCACCCATTTTCGCTTCCCAAAACCTCGGTTTAACCGGTTTTTCATGCAAGGAATTCAGACCAAACTTTAATTTGGAGCACCCTGCCTCAACTTCTGCAACACAATCACCGTTGACTCTCCCCTGCGCTGACTTTAAATTCGCGCCTCAATTTTCTGCGGATTTCCCAAAGAAAATAATCAAAAAGCAGTTTATCTATGGCATCCAAATCCAATAAATACGTTTACACCTGGGGTAATAAAAAAGCCGATGGTGACGGTTCAATGAAGCCCCTTCTCGGTGGCAAAGGCGCGAATCTCGCCGAAATGACCCGCATCGGTCTCCCCGTTCCTCCCGGATTCACTATCACCACCGAAGTTTGCACTTACTACTACGCAAACAAACGCACTTACCCGAAAGAACTCCAGGCGCAAATGCACGCCGGCGTTGCAAACATGGAAAAAATCATGGGTTGCAAATTCGGTGATGCCAAAGGAATGCCGCTGCTTGTTGCCGTGCGCTCCGGTGCTCGTGACTCCATGCCCGGCATGATGGACACCATTTTGAATCTCGGTTTGAACGACCAAACCGTTCTCTCCCTCGCTGCCGCGACCAAGAACGAACGATTCGCCTGGGATTGCTATCGCCGCTTCATCCAGATGTACGGCGATGTCGTCATGGGCGTGCAAAAACGCGAAGGCGAAGATCATGAACCCTTCGAAACCATCATCCACGAGTTCAAACACGACGCCTACGGTGAAGATCTCGTGGACAGCGATTTGACTGCTGCCGATCAGCAGGAACTCGTCAAGCGTTTCAAAGCGCTCGTCAAAGAACGCACTGGCAAAAGCTTTCCGAACGATGCCTGGGCTCAACTTCAGGGCGCAGCAGGCGCTGTGTTCGGTTCCTGGATGAATGATCGTGCGACCGTTTATCGTCGCAAATACAACATTCCGACCGAATGGGGAACAGCCGTCAACGTGCAGGCGATGGTTTACGGTAACACCGGCGTGAACTCAGGTTCCGGCGTTGCGTTCACCCGTAACCCGGCCAATGGCGCCAATGAATTCTACGGCGAATTTTTGATCAACGCCCAGGGCGAAGACGTCGTTGCCGGCGTTCGCACTCCTGAGCCGGTCATCAAGTTGAAAGACCAGATGCCGAAGTCCTATGCGGAATTGCTCGTCGTTCGCAAGACCCTGGAAAAACATTTCAAGGATGTGCAGGACGTGGAATTCACGATCCAGGAAGGCAAGTTGTTCATGCTCCAAACCCGCAACGGCAAGCGCACCGCCATGGCCGCGCTCAAGTTCGCGATGGACATGGTCAAAGAAAAGCTCATCGACGCAGAAACCGCAGTGCTCCGCAATCCGGCCGATCAGCTCGACCAATTGCTTGCTCCTGTGTTCGATATCGCTGAAGCGAAAAAAGCGAAAGTGATTGCCACCGGTTTGCCAGCAGGTCCAGGTGCTGCTTCCGGCCGAATCTATCTGAATGCAGACCGCGCGGTTATTGCCGCGGAAAAAGGTGAACGAGTTCTGCTCGTTCGCGTGGAAACATCACCGGAAGATTTGCGCGGTATGATCGCGGCAGAAGGCATTCTCACCGCTCGCGGTGGTGTCAGCTCGCACGCGGCGCTCGTCGCTCGTCAGATGGGTAAAGTTTGTATCTGCGGCGCCAGTGGCTTGCAGATCGATTACGACAAGAAGACTGTCACCGTCGATGGCAAGACCTATGAAGAAGGTGATTTCCTTTCAATTGATGGCACCGCTGGAACGGTTTACGCAGGTGAAATCAAAACGGCTCCGTCCGAAATCATCGCCGGGTTGATCAATGGCGACAAAGCCGCTCAAAAAACTGAGAAGTTCAAGAGCTATGTCCAACTCATGAAATGGTGTGCGCAATTCAGCCGCATGGCTGTCCGCACCAATGCCGATAATCCTGAGCAAACCGCAAACGCAATGGCTTTCGGCGCAACCGGCATCGGCCTCACCCGCACAGAACACATGTTCTTCGAAGGTGATCGTATCGATGCGATGCGCGAAATGATCCTCGCTGATTCGCTCCAGGCCCGTGAAGCCGCTTTGGCGAAATTGCTTCCGTACCAACGCGACGACTTCTTTGGCATCTTCAAGACTCTCAAAGGATTCCCGGCAACGATCCGTTTCCTGGATCCGCCACTGCACGAATTCCTCCCCCACACCGAAGAGCAGCAGAAGGAACTCGCAAAGAAACTCGGTGTCTCTGTGGATAAAATCAAAAACCGCGTGCATGAACTCCATGAGTTCAATCCAATGCTCGGTTTCCGTGGTTGCCGTCTCGGGATCAAGTTCCCGGAAATCACCCGCATGCAGGCCCGCGCCGTCTTTGAAGCAGTTGCTTTGGCGACCAAAAAAGGCATTAAGTGCAAGCCTGAGATCATGATCCCGCTCGTCGGTTTCAAGAAGGAACTCGACCTGCAAACTGAGATCGTTCACGAAACAGCGAAGGCTGTGCAGGCTGAGAAAAAAGTGAAGTTCACCTATAGCGTCGGCACGATGATCGAAGTTCCTCGCGGTGCTCTCACTGCGGACGAAATCGCTCACACCGCTGAGTTCTTCAGCTTCGGCACCAACGATCTGACCCAGACCACGATGGGCATGAGCCGCGATGATTCCGGTTCATTCCTGCCTCCTTACCAGGAAGCAGAGATCATGAAAAAGAATCCTTTCGCAACGATCGATCAGACCGGTGTTGGTCAGTTGATGCAGATCGCAATCGAAAAAGGCCGCAAGACCCGCCCTGACATCAAGCTCGGCATCTGCGGTGAACATGGTGGCGATCCGGATTCGGTGAAGTTCTGCCATCGCATCGGCTTGAGCTACGTCAGTTGCTCACCGTTCCGCGTGCCAATCGCCCGCCTCGCCGCCGCCCAGGCCGCGATCGAAGAAAAACGCGCCGCTGCCGCGAAAAGCGCGAAGCCCGCAAAAAAGAAGAAGTAATCTTCTGCGCATTTGAATCACAAAGCCGCCCGGAAACGGGCGGCTTTTTTGTTTGGGGCAAGGAACGGCTGGTTTAGAGATACTGCCCGCGATGAGCGACTTACCGCATAGCCGATAATGTAAAACCGAAGTTCACAAACCGTAAATTTCCAACTCTCTTTTCAGCTAATTTCCCAGTGCCACAATGCATGGAGCTGCGATGTTGCAAGGTTCACCACAACGATTGAACTGTGGGTGGCCTGGAAGGGATTTGTTTATGGGAAAGTTTTTGCATAGGAGTAACAGAGCTCAACGAAGATCTCATATTTTGCTCTATTCACTTGTGGTCTGCATCCTCAGCAGCACCGCGATGCGAGCAGCCACTTACTACGTGCGATTGAGCGGTGACAACGCGAATGATGGGCTTTCACCGGAAACCGCCTGGCGAGGTATCGATAAAGTCAATTCCGTCAATTTCACAGCAGGAGACAATATCCTTTTCGAAGGGGGACAAACCTTCAGCGGCAATCTTTACTTTGATACACAGGACCGGGGAACGGGCGCTAATCCAATCACCATCGGATCCTTCGGAACCATGCCGGCCAACATCAATGCAGGAGTGGAAACAGCCCTTTTCGCTTACAACACGGCAGGAATCGTCATCAAAGATTTAAACTTCGTTGGAGTCGGGCCGCGAACCAATTCCAAAAACGGGATCACCTTCCTCACCGACCTGGAAAATGTGAAACTCTCCGGGATTACCATTCAAAGGGTGAACGTCAGCGGATTCGGCCACAGCGGAATCAGCATTGTCGGTTGGAATGAGCGTTCCGGATATAACGATGTTCACATCAGCCATGTCGCCGCTTTTGATAATCTTGATTCTGGTATTTCCACCGTTGCGCGAACTCCCAGGGCACATTCAAATATCTATATCGGTTACTCCAAAACCTTTCGCAATTTCGGCAATCCGGATGCAGAAAAGAATACAGGCAACGGGATCATTTTAGGTGGTGTGAACGTCGGCATGATCGAACGTTGTGTTTCTTACGAGAATGGGAAGAACAACACCACTGGCGGAGAGGGCGGTGTCGGCATTTGGACTTATGACTCAGCACGGGTTGTGATTCAGTTTAACGAGGCGCATTCCAACCAAACTTCAGGGCGAACTGATGGGGGTGGATTCGACCTGGACAACAACGTTCAGGATTCAATCCTTCAATACAACTATTCGCACAACAATGACGGCTCTGGCCTGCTCCTCGGCACCGATGCAGCAAACACGAGGAACATCATCCGCTACAACATCAGCCATAATGATGGGCGAAAAAACGGATACCCTGGCATGTTCATTTATGGCCCGGTGAGCAATGCGGATATTTACAATAATACGATCATCCTAAACGAAATCGCTGGATCTCCTCCGGCGTTGCTCGTCCAGAATGGCGCGAGCAACCTGCGCTTCAGGAACAATATTTTTTATACAAAAGGCGGCGCCAGGTTGATCCGTATCCTGCCTGGGAGCAGCGATCTTGTATTCCAGGGAAACGCTTATCACGCCGCAGACGGTCAATTCAGTATTGTTCAGGAGGGAGTCAATTACACCAGTCTAGCAGCATGGCAGGAGGCAACCGGCAAGGAACTAATGGGTGGCCAAAATGTGGGTTTGATCTCAGATCCTCAATTCATCGGCCCGGGTCGGGGAACAATACTAAATGATGCCACTGCAATAGAACTTTTGAACGGCTACCGCCTCAGGAGCTCATCGCCTTTATTAAACCAGGGACGTGATCTGCGTTCCCAATTTGGGATCAATCCAGGACAGCGCGATTTCCTCGGTAACAGCGCGGTATCCGCCACTCAATTCCATCCGGGAGCTCACGCGTTCGGCGGTGCATCCATTTACTTCCAAAATGCAGATGGGCGATTGGCCGCCTGGAATATGCAGGACACTTTGCTCGCCCAGGCAAAGATTCTGCGTGAGGGCACCCGGGTTAACAGCAGCACCTGGCGAGCTTTTGCCACCACCGACATCAACACAGATGGATCCCCGGACGTGCTGTTTCAAAACGCGAACAGCTCGGTCTCCGTGTGGCTAATGGATGGGACGACTTTTCTCAGTTCAGCCCGGTTGCGGGCGGGCGCCGGACCTGGCGTAGAATGGAGAGCCGTTGCCGCAACTGATCTCAACGGCGATGGACAAAGGGATGTGCTCTTTCAAAATCCCTCTGGACAATTGTTGGCGTGGTACATGAACGGAACAACCTTCCTGAACGAAGCACTGCTGCTCAATGGTCAGACTCCTGGCGTCGGTTGGGTCGCAGTTGGAGCAAGTGATTTCAACCATGACGGTTCGGTCGATGTCCTCTTTCAGCACGACGACGGGCCTTTAATGGTGTGGCTAATTAAAGATTCCCAGTTTCAATCGCAGCCTCTGCGCAGCCGTGGCAGCCCAACAGTGTGGACAATTGTTGCTCTCGTTGATCTGGATCAAGATGGAAGCACAGACATTATCTGGCGGCACGTAAACGGGCGGATGGCAGTTTGGAAAATGAATCAAACTAATTTCGTGAGCTCAGCAGCGCTTCGCAACGGACAACCTGTAGCAGCAAACTGGCGTGTCATAGGCGCCCGCTAATCTCTGTAAAAGGGCCGCATAATCTCTTCTGGCATATGCCCTGCTAAATAGGCAGGACAATGAGGTTTTACTTCCGAAGCACCTTTGCTTCCCTGTCAGTATTTACATTTCTAACGCTTGGTTTTGTCTCCGAATTAGACGCCGCCACATACTACGTAAGCCCCAATGGAAATGATTCCAACAACGGTCTTTCCACTTCTGCCCCGTGGCGAACCATTAGCAAGGTGAATGGTGTGAACTTCGCTGCCGGTGATAGAATTCTATTCCAGGGCGATGCAACATTTGCAGGAACCATTTCCCTGGATGCCAACGACCGGGGAACCAGCAGCAATCCGATCATCGTGTCTTCTTATGGTACGGGCCGTGCCACAATCAACGCCGGCAATGAAACAGGGTTTCTCGCTTTCAACACTGCTGGCATTACGTTGAGCAATCTGAAGTTCGTCGGCGCAGGTGCATCCGTGAACACCAAAGACGGTGTCAATTTCTACACAGGCCTATCGGGCAATGTGAAATTAGATGGGATTACCATCGACAACGTGGAAGTCAGTGGATTCGGCAAATGTGGTGTGAGTGTCGGCTCCTGGAATAATCAAACTGGCTATCGCGATGTACGAATCACCAATGTTTTCGCGCATGACAATTTACACGCTGGAATAGCCACTTACGCCCAGGTTCCCAATGTCCATTCCAACGTTTACGTAGGCAGTTGTGTTGCTTACAACAATTTCGGGAATCCGAAATCTTCAGGAAACACGGGGAGCGGCATCGTTCTCGGCAACGTGATCAACGCCACAATCGAACGTTGCGTAGCTTACAGCAACGGCAAGAACAATTTTGCCCCCACAGAAGGTCCGGTCGGTATTTGGGCTTACGACTCTTCTTACGTCACCATTCAATACAACGAGGCTTACTCAAACCGGACAGGCAGCGGCAAGGATGGCGGCGGATTCGATCTCGACATCAATGTCAGCAATTCGATCATGCAGTACAACTACTCCTATGACAACGATGGCGCGGGCTATCTGCTCTGCTGCGGGAATGATAATCGCGATAATGTCATTCGCTATAACATCAGTGCAAATGATGGCCGGAAGAACGGTTACGCTGGAATTCACACCTACGGCAATATCACCGGAGCGGAGATCTATAACAACACCGTCTATCTTACCCAAACCAATGGATCACCGCGTGCCGTGTTGTTGGTCACTGGCACCACCAATCTTCGTTTCCTGAACAACATCTTCTACGGAGTGGGTGGAGCCCGACTGTTGGAAGCCAGCTCCGGGCAGTCCGGCCTGGTGTTCCTAGGTAACAACTACTTCGCCACCAATGGCAGTTTCAGCATTCGCTTCAACAATGTGAATTACTCAACGCTCGATTCCTGGCGAAATGCCTCAGGACAGGAAACAGTGAGTGGAGTAGCAATCGGCTCTGGCATGGATCCCAAATTAGTGGCCCCGGGAACTGGTGGCATCCTGAACAACGCGTATGGATTGACTAACGTCACCGCTTACAAATTGCAGAAAGACTCACCCATGATCGATCGCGGCGTGAATCTCAATACCTACTATTCGACCACCGGCCTGACAGATTTCTATGGCGCCCCGCTGATGCAAGGCGCTGGCTTCGACGTTGGAGTTCACGAGTGGACTCCGGACTTTGTACAAGTCTCCCGTCTCGATGCGCCTTTGTTCAAAGATGGAGTGTTTAGCTTTGAGGCAATTGGACCAATTGGCGCCACGAATGCCGTTCAATTCTCCACTGATCTTGTCTCATGGGCCACTCTGACGAATATCGTCAACACCACTGGGACGATCACTTTCGAAGACATCCCAGTAAAAGGAACAACACGCAAATATTTCCGATCGAAGCAGCTTTAAGAGGGTGTTACAGGTTTCTGTGTAAGTCGTTGCAATAAGGAGAAACGCATAAAATCGATCGCTGGCACTCAGCTATCTTCGGCCATTCACCGACTTTGGTGAAGTTCTTGCGAATCTGTTTCTCCCGTTTCGGGTCCAGGTGCCACTTCTTGAGATGCGGCTGGTCGTTGTTGTTGCCGGTGTAAACGATTTCTGAATATTCCGGCGGCAGAATCTCATCCAGTGCCTCCTTGTAAAAAGCGCAGGCCTCCCGGTCCACACCCACGAGGAACGCTTTATAGCCGAGCGGTTCCACATTTCCCCGGAAATGATCGGCTTCTCCGCTTCCGGCGCTTTGAAGAGCAATCCCGCCGCTTTGATGCCTGCTCTATTCTTGAATAGTGTAAAAGTGAGACGGCAAATCACTCATTTTCGCTTTTTCGTGAAATTCAGGATAGGGCAAAAACAAGGTTCCGTTTGCTCGCGCCACGCCCAAAACATTTCCGAATGGACTCCCAATATCCAAATCACGCGTGTGAATGAAGCCACTATTGGTTCTTTTAAAAATAACGACATCCAAGGCCAATCGCCCTGTCTTTGGAGACTCCTTCTCTTGATGGCGAGCCAGCACCAGAACGTAGTCTTTCCCTTCAAAGGTATCCGCGGCAGTCAGCAAAACCGCGCATTCATTGAGCTTAAGACCAGTGCGCGAATAATAAACTTCCGCTTTGGCACCGGGACGGATGCCTGTCTCGCTCAACCAGACTCGTCCGCTTTCATCTGAATTTTGGATTAACACCTCTGCATTCCCAACGCGCATGGCATGCCAAAACGATCGGTAAGCCAAAACGGGAGTGGAAAAATCAGATTCAAAATGTTCGAGAACATCAAATCTAACCGGCGGATTCAATATCTGAGCGTGGTAATGATTGATCCAATCTTTCCATGATTTTATCTCAATCCCTCTGTTTTCCAGATCGAACGCCTGCTTGAATTGATTGACGATAGCTGGTTTTGTCTTTTTGTCGTGGAAACTCTGAATGATCTTCTCTTGTTCTTCCGATCGACGTTGTTTAAAGACCACTTTGGCTTCTTCTTCGCTCCTAAAAAAATTAGCATCTGGTTTGAATACCCATCTTGAGTCCATGTGCAGCAATTGTTCTTCTATTCTCTTATCGGGCGCATCTGGTAATAGTTTCCAACCATCCCCAGATCGACGTTGAAAAACAACGCGAGCCTTCAATCCTGGTTGTTCTCTGTGGTTTTCTTTGGTGTTTTCACGCAGTGCAGGAATTACTGTCGCGGCCCGTAGTTCATTTATTCCATCTTCCTGATTTGAAAGAATGGCTTCTGTGCCGATAAGGAATCCAAAATCGCTCGCTGCTTGCCATTCCTCAAAAAGCGAGACGACGTTCTCCGGCGGGTTCTTTGCATCAATGTTCAAAAAGAATTGAGCAAACTCAGTGAAGTTTTTCGTTTTCGCTGCGTTTACGGCGCGACCTAGAGTTTGATTAGCATCTGATAAGCCAGAAGCAGTTGCGGTAATACCTTGACCGCTCCAGCGTGCAGTCCATTTACCCTTTTCTCCTGAAATACTTGATGTGTCATTGGCGATTGCCTGAAAACACATAAGTAGCAACGCTCCGAGAAACGCCTTCGATGGCGAACTGATTTTATGGAATGTATAGTTTAGCATGAATCATTGAAAATACGGGCCTATGCAGACCGTTTTGTGGTCACCGGAGAAGTATAGGATCCCGTTATTGGATTCGGCATCCCTCCGCTGAATGGTCCTATTTGATAACTGGAATTATAGTAATAGCTCCAAGCAAACTTAGTCTTATGATAAACCGTCGGAACATTCGGTCCGATCCACTCCAACCAAGCATTGTAACTTACACTGGCAATCGTGATCGGCGAAAGCGAAATCGACATAACCTTCTCATACTTACCTACTTCTGAAGTATGCAAAAACCAACAGCAGTTAAGGTTAGGATCAGGGCGAGCCAATAATTTCTCTGAATCCATTCTTTTCGGAAATTACTTTTGGTAATCGCTATAAACACAGATGTTTCAGCAGAAAAGCATTCACCCAACATGTGGTTGGCTTTTCAAGCGGCCTTCTTCGCATCGTCGGCGTAACCGAGTCCCAAAACGATCGTTTTACGTCTCTGTAAACGTAACCGAGAGAGAAATGCGGGGAAAGTTGCCTCTGTAAACGTAACCGAGGGAGAAATGCGCGGAAAGTTGTCTCTGTAAACGTAACCGAGAGGGAAATGCGGGGAAAATTGTCTCTGTAAACGTAACCGAGAGAGAAATTCGGGGAAAGTTGTCTCGGTAAACGTAACCGAGAGAGAAATGCGCGGAAAGTTGCCTCGGTAAACGTAACCGAGAGAGAAATTCGGGGAAAATTGCCTCTGTAAATGTAACCGAGAGGGAAATGCGCGGAAAATTGACTCTGTAAACGTAACCGAGAGAGAAATGCGGGGAAAGTTGTCTCTGTAAACGTAACCGAGAGGGCATTTTTGACGATTGGAAGGTTCCCGGAGGGATGAACAAACGTTCAGTTCAGTGACGCCACCCAAACGCACCGCTTTCGCACAAGCGACCAATAGTCCGCCCACCACACCGACACACCATCACCCTTATCGCGGCTACCTTGTCCGCCAGGCAGTCGGAAGTTTGAACGGATGGAAGGTGAAAGAACGGGCATTTTGCCGGATACGGTGGGACACACCAGGGCATTCATGGCCTGGTTCTGTGTGGCCGGGGCAACATTGCCATTGATCGCCAAATCACTGAGAAAGGATTCGACCTTGGGTTCACTGGGAAACAGGTCGTCCCGGGACTTCATCCGGTGAAAAGCAACATAACGTCTGATCCAATCGATGTAGGATCGCTCCGTGTGAATGGAATAGTGCAGCAGCCGCATTTTGGTGCGCACCTGATCCAACAGTTTGGGTTCTGAAACTGCACCGGAGTGACCTTGACTT
>JACDHS010000193.1 GCA_013820875.1 Verrucomicrobiota bacterium
CTCGTGCGCGATTACGAAACAACAGCAACCAGCGCCCAAGCTTGGATCTATATCGCCATGATACGAATCCAAATCCGCCGCCTCGCTTGATTCCTCACTTTAACCGACTTTTCAGACAGGCTCTAAGCGATGGCGCACTGGATTCCGCGTTCAATCCTGATGCGAACAGCTCGGTGCTTACCATGGCAATCCAGTCCGATGGGAAGATTCTCATCGGCGGATTCTTTACTCTTATCCGGGGAGTGCAAAGGCAATATCTCGCGCGTTTGCATGCAGACGGCTCCTTGGACCAAAGCTTCAATCCTGCCCCGTCGGGCGGCGTAACTTTCCCGGGAGTTTATTCAGTTGTTTGTCAACCAGACGGGAAAATCCTGGTGGGTGGAGATTTTCGAAATATCAGTGGTGAAACCCGTACGAACATCGCACGCCTTCATCCGGATGGCACCCTTGATGCCAGCTTCAATGGGCACGCGAACGCTATTGTGTACCCCGTGGCGCTCCAGCGAGATGGAAAAGTCCTGATCGGTGGCGACTTCACGAACGTACTGGGTGTTGCTCGTTCACACATCGCACGTTTGCACCTTGATGGAAGCTTGGATCAGGAGTTCAATCCAGGGGCAAATGGCCTTGTAAGCACTTTCTGTTTGCAACCAGACGATAGGATTCTGGTTGGCGGTATCTTTACAGAGATCGCGGGACAGACACGCACGAACATAGCGCGGCTGATTCCAGATGGGAGATTGGACACGAACTACAATGCGAGCGCAAATGCGATGGTTCGCACTATGGCGCTCCAATCCGACGGCAAAACGATTCTTGGAGGCAGCTTCACCAATATCAATGGAGTAGGCCGCATGTACACCGCACGCCTTCTGCCCGACGGCACGGTGGATCCAAATTTTTGGCCGGATCCAAATGGGGTCGTTTATGGAACAACGATTCAGCCGGATGGTAAACCACTTCTCGTCGGAGGGTTTTCTGCTGTGAACCAAGTTAATCGGTCACGCATTGCACGATTGATTCCTGATACCGCGCCTCAAACGACCTTGACCTTTGATGGCACGACTATCCGATGGATCCGTGGCGGATCGGCGCCGATGTTGGCATCCGCGTCTTTTGAGGTATCCACCAATGGTATAGACTGGATCGTTCTCGGCGAAGCTGCCTGCACAGGAGAAGCGTGGGAAATAATGGCAACGGGATATCCTATTGACTCCAGTGTTCGCGCCCGCGGGATTGTCTCAGGCGGACGCTACAATAGCTCGACCTGGATCACGGAAGCCTTACTGGGGAATGCAGTGGCCGAGGCAGTTGTCGTCCATCGTTCACCGCAGCACATTACGGAGCGCTATGGAGCTAATGTCTCACTGAGCGTGGACGCGACAGGATCAAACGTGAGATATCAATGGTTGAAAGATGGAATGCCCTTGAACGGAGCGACAGCGGCTGGCCTCGTCCTGCCATTCGTCAGTAAGCTAAACGAGGGGGGCTACGCGGCAATCGTCAGCAACAGCGTTAACACGATTACCAGTGAAGTGGCGCAAGTGACGATTTTGGATCCTTTTATCACCGGAACCCCGGCCAACCGAACTAATAATGCAGGCAGCTTTATCACTCTCGCTGGCTCCACTATTGGTACGTCTCCCAGAGCATATACCTGGTACAAGGACGGCGAGCCATTGCCTGGCCGGACCAACTCCAGTATTTCGTTCAACGGCACAGGTGCCGATACCGGAGGATACGTGTTGGTCGTGACCAACATCTATGGCTCTGCCACCAGTGAAGTGACCTGGGTTTCCATCATTGACCCTTATATCTGGACCCAGCCGCCAGCTTACAAGTTCCAGCATGCAGGGAATAACCTGTTTATAGATATTTCGGTTCTTGGAGCCCCTCGAGATTATCAATGGAGGAAAGATGGCGTGCCCTTGTCCGGCGGTATTGGCGCACCCTTAGTAATCACCAACGTGCAACCGTCCGCAAAAGGGTTTTACGACGTAGTAGTGAGTAATCCTTATGGAATTGTCACCAGCAGCGTCTGCCACGTACAGATCAACGCAGCTTACGCCGATTTCGCAGGAAATACTGACAATACAGTTGAAGCCTTGGCTCTTCCTGCGGATGGATCTCTCCTTGTCGGAGGACTGTTTAATACCGTGAACAGCACGGCGAACCCCAAGTTTGCACGGCTGCTCACAAATGGACTTCTGGACACAAACTTCACGGTCGGCGCGAACGGCAAGGTCTCCTGTTTTGCGGTACAAGCAGATGGCAAAATAATCGTTGGCGGGGCATTCACCGAAATCTCTGGAGGAACGGCTCCGTATCTGGTTCGACTTACGGCCGATGGCCTGATCGACAACACCTTCACAAATCGACCGGGCACGAATTCCAATGTCTCCGCCTTGGCAATTCAAGCGGATGGAAAGATCCTGGTTGGCGGGGCCTTCACGAATTTTGGTGGTATGAAGCGGATGTATCTGGCGCGCGTGAATACAGACGGGGCAGTAGACAATAACTTCAAGCCGGATTTTAATTTCCATGTCTTCGCGATCGGACTGCAACCCGATGGGAAGATTCTGGCCGGCGGGACTTTCAACAAACTCAATGGGGCAGATAGATTCGGAGTAGCTCGATTGCATGCCGATGGAACGGTGGATCAAAGCTTTACTGTCGTGCAGAATGGCTGGATTAGTTCGATTCTCGTGCAACCAGACGGGCGAATTGTTGTCGCTGGAAGCTTCACCCACGTCTTTTCCACTCCTCGTGCAAATATCGCTCGCCTGCAATCTGACGGTTCTATTGATACCACTTTCAACATCGTACCCAGTGGACAAGTGCTAGCCACGTCAATCTACGCGGATGGGCGGCTGATCATCGGAGGCAATTTCTCATCCATTGGCGGGGTAGCGCAACGGGCTCTCGCTCGCTTGGACCAGTTTGGCTCGGTGGACCCGGAATTCAAACCTTCCGAAACAGCTTTAAGCGCGGCAACTATCGCTATTCAGCAAGATGGAAAGATTGTTGTCGGGGGCAGCTTCAATTCAATGGGAGGCGCTTTCCCACGCAATCTTGCACGCCTCGTGAATACCGGCCCTGCTACCGAAGAGCTTTTAGTTTCCAGGACAAACGTGGTTTGGTGGCGGGGAGGAGATGCGCCTGAGGTTTGGCGTACCACCTTCGAGTATTCCACGGATACAAATATCTGGGTCTCTCTTGGTGCCGGCATTCGCATTCCCGGCGGTTGGGAAACTCCCGAAGTTTCCATTCCTTCCGGTGCCACCGTAAGGGCTCGAGGTTTCGTAACGACCAGTGTTTCAACCTGGTATCTCGAACAGCAGACCCTGCTCACGAGCGCAGCACCGATAATTATTGTAAACGATGGAACTTTTGGCATTTCTTCCAACACGATTTCTTTCAATGTTGCTGGCCCGGACGGAAATGCAATCGTTGTCGAAAAATCCAACGACCTCGTGGAATGGCATACTGTCAGAACCAATTTCCCCAGTGGTGGAACGTTCTACTTTAGTGACCCAATCTCAAATGCGGCAGGTTACTACCGGGTCCGCAATTGAAAATGCCACAAACCCAACGTATCAGACATCGCCCAATGTCGGAATGGATTCGACGAACGATCTGTACGTGGTTGATCCAACTCCTTCAGAGTTGATTGCATCGTCATATGCTCACCACCCTGGCCGTTGAGAACTATCGCTCTTTGCGCAACCTTGTTGTTCCGCTGGGGAGATTGAATGTCATCAAAGGGGTGAACGGGTCGGGCAAATCGAATCTCTACAAAAGTCTTCGGCTGCTCGCGGACACTGCGAGCGGTTGCATTGTCAGTTCGCTCGCTCGGGAAGGCGGGCTTCCTTCCACCTTCTGGGCGGGGCCGGAGAAAATCACAGCTTGGAGTAATTCCAGACCTGAAGCTTTGGGGTGTTCTTGTTTCCTCGTCGAATACTTGTTCGCGTGGTTCCCAATAGCTTGCGATCCGGGGAAAGAGCGATGTTGGTGACAGCGAGCGGTTCACCTGTTTCAGTGAGGATCCCATTTTTCCCGGTTGTAAGGTCCAGCCATTGGACAGCTCCACCCATTCCACCGAACAACACGCGTTCAGACGCTTCGTCGTACGCCACGGAATAGACGTATCGTCCAGGAATCGCGTCTTTGTCGGCTGGATTTAGCGCAAGCTCGTGTCCATCAACATCAAACTCCTGCTCAGGATTCATCACTTCGGATTGGTGAAGTTTTTCCCAGTCAAAGACTCGCAATCCTTGGCTTGTGCCACAAAGGAGCCTTTTACCATCGGGGGTGAATTGCAAAGCCATCACTGTTTCGTTCGGCCGAATCAGATGTTGCGCTTGACGCATCAGCCCTTTCTTCAATTTTTCAACTTGCTCAGCCGGGAGCTGTTCAGCCGCCTTTTGCAAGGTGCGATTCTTTTGTTCCTCATCAAAGATTTCCGGCATCAATAGTGAAAGATCTTCTGCCCCTCCAATCCCATATAGGATCGCCGTCTCGGTAGAATTCAGGTCTATCAGGCCGAGCATCCCGTTCCATCCGACCGCAATCCAGCGGCCATCCGGATGCGCGGTGATCGCTCTGCATTCCGGCACTTCGTCTGCAATGAGCACGCGTTCATCTCCTCTCAACGCCTGAGAAACAATCTGTCCGCCAGACGCCACAAACAATCGACTTTCATCCGCACTAAAACAGCACTCTCCGATCGAAGCCTGGAACTGGTGCTCAAATTCTTTTCTCTTTTCCTTCCAATTCCACACCTCAATCGTCCAATCGCCGTACGCATGCACGAGCACCAGACAGTCGCCGAATCGGCTAAACTTCGCACTGAAGATACGACTTCCCGTAATGAAACCGGCATCATTGCTTTCAGATTTTAGGAGGTTTAATTGCGTCCATGAGATTTGGACGGGCGGATAACTGAACGGGCATGGCCAGCATAACAACAACTCAGAAACGCCAGGAACAAATGTCCACACAGGCATAGCAGAAAACATCGAACGCTTTTTGGGCTTTATACTTTCGTCCAATAGCAGGACTTGATCCTTGATCAATGCTTTCAAACGGGCGCGTTGAGCTGCCGCAGTGGCACGCTTCGCCTCCCGCTCTGCGCTGAGGTCCGGAATGTGAGTGAATCGCCCCCATTGCTCAATCCCTCCTCTTTCACCATTTTGCAGGTATTCGTAAGCCGTGACGGCATTGGGAAGTCCGAGTATCCGCGCAAACTTTTCCAGGCGTTCGTATTCGAACGTATAGCGTTCCTCATTAAGCAGAGTTTGAAGCGCTTTCCGTTTTTTCTCCTCTTCAAGGCAAAATCGAAACATCTCTGCGTTCCCCCCTTTGGGCTGCTCAGGTCCGCCGAAGTAATCCGGGCAGGAATTATACTCATCGGCTTTTTGCCCGGAGTGATAAAGCTGATAAGCGAACACGTCGTCGTCATGCACGATGCATTGCAACACGTGATTAGGAACCGCTGCTGCCAATGCCTCTCCGATCGCAGAATCCTGGCCATTCTCTTCGGCGAAGACCGATATCCACCCGCGTATGGGTGGAACCATAAGGAACCGCTTGCCACTGTTCTGCGCCACGGTTTCCACCGTTTTCTGAACTGTTGGCACATCCTCGCTGAAAATGTGAATTGATCCGTAATGTCCGCCCATAATATTTTGTTCGTTAAATTTCCTCTAAAACCCGGCTCGCCGGCAACCAACGCGCTCAACTTTTGGTGAGTGCACTATATGCATTCGAAGCGCCTGGGAGGAATCACTTCTCTCCACGAACATAGCGAGAGCCGCTCCACCACCAAAGCCTTCTTTACCCCTGCAACCACTTCATCAGCTCTGCTTTGTCTTCCGGAGTGAGGGTGGCGATGCGGGCTTTGGCTTTGGCGAGTTTGACGCTTTCCTGGGGTGGGGCGGTCTTTTGCCATTCCGAATATTTGGCGCGGTAGGAACGGCGGATCGGGAATTATTCGCCGCGAAAGAACGCAAAAATCGCAAAAAGAACAAAAGGGAGAGGTGATTGAGCGGCGATCCCCTGCCCACTTTTCCGTTTTCCCACTTTCCCACCTGCATCCTGCTCTCGATTCGGCCCGTGTTTTCGGCCTTTTTTGTGGTTTCTGCGTTTTTTCGCGGCGAATTCCTTCCGATTTTTTAAATTTCAACACGTTGTGTTTGTGTTTGTAAGCACCTCATTGGGTGAAGGTTCCGTTACTTTCACTCCCCCAGATTCGTGTGGGTTAGTGTCCGTTCGTGGTTTCTCCGTGCGTCAGTTTTACACAAAAATGAAAATATTTTGCGTGAGAATCGCCAATAAAGACGGGCCTCCCGAGGGGCGGACAGTCACTGCAACAGAATGTTGTCCTTATGTAACCCCCACTGAATGTGAGACAAACTACCCCGTTAGCGCACGAGCGATGAACGCGCGTGTCAAAAACAAAAGAAAAACAGAAAGAAGAGAAATAACAATATGAAGAATCCAATCACAAATTCACCGGTCAAATTGGTCCCGCAGTTGGGATCAGCGCAGACTGGTGTCACTAAATACGGGGCGACGCTCGGGTTGCCGGCCGGCCTGGGAGCAATGCTCTCCACGCACGAGTCGGAGCTGACGGCGCTCCATAATACCTATCAAACGGCCAAGACCGACGCCAAAAATGCGACGGCTGCCAAGAACACCGCGCTGAAGGCAGGACGCACCTTTGGCACCCTGGTGCGGGAAATGCGCAAACCCATCCTGGGACACAAATATTCGCAGTTCTGGGATGCGTTCGGAATCACTGGCACGATGCGGATTCCCCACAGAATCGAACCATTGGTGATGATGCTCGGGACGATGGGAAGTCATCTCACCGCGAATCCCGCGTTCGGGAGCGAAGATGCCGGTCTCACGGGAGCGCAGGCTGAAGTCCTGAAAAACAACCTGACCAACTCACGCGCCACGGCGACCGACAAGAAGAGCGCGTTGCAACTGGCGAACATCGCCCGGATGACCAAGGCGAAAGAGGTGCAAGTGGCGTTGCGCGAGTTGTTCAGCGTCCTCGTCTTTAAACTCACCCCGCTCGATCCGCGCTGGCTGGAATTCGGGTTCAACAAACCGGGTGCGTTGCCGGTCCCGGAAGTGCCGGTGAATGTGACGGCGCTGGTGCTTGGCGGGAACAACATCTCGGTGAAATGGCCGGCAGCAGCGCGTGCGCAGCATTACCGCGCCTGGATGCGGCTGGTCGGAGAGCCGGAGTGGACTTCACTCGGCAGTTCCGCTGACCTGGCCTTCCTGATCGAGAATGCGCCGTCGAACGCGCAGTTGGAAGTGGCCATCTCTGCCGTGAACAACGGTGGCGAAAGCGCCAAGAGCACGATCGTCACGGTTGTGACTGTCTAAATAATGCAACAAACACATCAAGCCACCCGGGCGACCGGGTGGCTTTTTTTTCTGGCGGCGCTCCTGGAGAAGGTCAGCTTTCTGGATGATTCCATGAAGAATACAATCGCAACACTGTCCCAGTGTGATCCCAGGGTGTTGATTTTGAATCCGGCCCCATTTTCAGCCGCTCTGGTTTTGCCTAAAATGTTGCGGGCGCGATAACCTTCATTAACATGCGGCCCGATGGACCTCGTAAATTGCTTCAGAAGAATTAGCTCACCAGGTGCAACAACTTGTAGCCTCGTCCTCACTTGAACTTCATTTACCTGAAATGAGCCATCTTGAGCTTGCGGTTCACTTCTTTTTTCAACTCGCTGTCATCCTGGCCTTTTGCCAGGTAGTCGGTGTTGTAGCGAAACGTCTGGGACAACCCCAGGTGGTGGCCGAGATGATTGCCGGCGTCATACTTGGCCCTTCGATTTTCGGTCTGATGGCTCCGGACCTTTCAGCGAAACTGTTCCCGGCAGATTCCATGAAAGTATTGTTCCCGGTGTCGCAACTGGGGTTGGCGATTTACATGTTTGTGGTTGGGCTTGAGTTCCGGATAGACATTATCAGGGAACGAGCCAGGAGCGCAATTGCCGTATCGCTGGCCGGCATGATTGCACCCTTTCTGCTCGGCGCGGGGCTCGGTTGGTTGTTCTTCCATCACACTGATCTCTTCCCGGAAAAAACTTCTTTGACCGAGGCAGTGATTTTCCTTGGTGCGTCGATGTGCATCACGGCGTTTCCGATGCTGGCGCGAATCATTCATTTCAAAAAGCTGGCAGGGACTGCGATGGGCACCATTGCGCTTGGCGCGGGAGCAATCGACGACGCAGCGGCCTGGTGTTTACTGGCGGTCGTGCTGGCGAGTTTTGACGAGAATGTGGGCTATGCGATAAGAAACATTCTTGGTGGAATCGGCTATGTGACGATTGCGTTGCTGATCATTCGTCCGCTCCTGGCCCGGTGGGCTCGCGGGATAGAAAAGCGCGGACAATTGGCGGACCACGAATTTGTGGTATGCCTGATCCTCTTGTCGATTGGTGCCTGGTTCACGGACGCAATTGGGCTGCATGCCGTTTTTGGCGCATTTGTAATGGGAGCAGCGATGCCGCGTGGATTAGTAGCTCGAGCGTTGATTGAGCGCATCCAGCCGTTGACGGTCGCGTTACTGCTGCCGCTTTTCTTCACCTACTCAGGATTGAACACGCAGATCGGTTTGCTAGACTCGGCAAATCTTTGGCTGATGACTGGGTTGGTGATGATTGCGGCGGTCGGCGGCAAAGGCGTAGCTTGCTGGCTGGCGGCTCGGGCAACCGGGGTGCCAAACCGGGAAGCGCTCGGAATTGGGACTCTAATGAATGCGCGCGGATTGATGGAACTAATCATCATTAACATCGGATTGCAGCGAGGCATCATTTCTCCTGCCTTGTTTGCAATACTCGTCATTATGGCAGTTGTGACGACGTTGATGGCCTCGCCCCTGTTTGAGCGGTTGGTAGGAAAGCACCAGGGGAAAGCAGGTTGATCTGGCAGCGATGAACCTAAATCCGGCAGTTACTTAACCGCTAATCTGCGCTAACCAACGCTAATCCAAGAATTTGCGGGGAAAACAGCCTGGCAAATAAACCACTTACCGGGTGAAGTCTTTG
>JACDHS010000049.1 GCA_013820875.1 Verrucomicrobiota bacterium
TATCGAATCTGAATCTAAGATCGGCGGCAAAGGCAGAAGTCAGGGCAAACAGTCAGAACTCGAGAGTCACGGCCCGAACTTCGGGCTGGCAGGTTTGCCCCACCTTTTTTGGCTAGGAGCTTCCGCTCCACCTCCGCCTCAGCATGCTGGGTTGTGCCTTAACTAAACGGCGGTGTGGGCTTCTCCCCCAAGGAGAAGGAACCAGACAGAGGGAACAAATTAGTCGATAAACCACTGACGTGGTGGGGGCCAGGGCGAGCTTAACAAAGCTTCCAATCACAACGGATCCGGAAATGATTTTTGAGAACCGTTATAGCCGCGAAAAAAACGGCTAATCACTATTCAGAAAAAAAGCGCAGTCAGCTTTTGGCCGACTGCGCTTTAAGTATTCTTAGGGTAATCGTTAGAACCGATAGATCAAGTCCACGGTGAAACGGTCGTCGAAGAGGCCTTTTGGTTTAGTTACTCCGATCTCGTATGCAAAGCCGAGATCGAGGTTGTCGAGCAGGCGGGAACGAAAGCCTGTTCCAAGCGCCACTTGTGTTCTGCCGCTGGCGTTGTTCGAGCCGAAGTTGATCAGGTCGAAGCCTTCGACGTTCAGTCCGATTTGCTCCGCATCGTTCAGCACGGTGAAGGCATTTGCCGCGACGAACGGGATGAACCAACGGCAGGTGTAATAATCCAGTTGCAGGCTGTAGTGCAGTTGGGCTGTCTTTTTATCCCAATCATTTGGGATGCGCGCGCCGATGTTTCCGACGACGTGAAGATTGTTCCAACCTTTGGCGGCAGATACGAAAAGATCCCATTCCCCGGAACCGCGCCCCTGGAATACATCTCGATTTCCTGTCGGAATCTCCAGCTTGAGACCGGGAGTTAAAATGAAATTGGCTTCTTCGTTGTCGATAACGGCGTACTTCACACCCAAAGCAAGATCAGCAAAGCCGGATTGATGTGAGAGGCCGCTCTTCGGATTGAAATCGATGTAGCCATCTTTTGTTGCAATGATGGCAAAACGTTCCGTCACCGCCCAGCGCAGTTGCGCCGCGTAAACCTGCACATCCCCGCCTTCAGTGGGGAAGCTCTTATCAATGTTGTGCCAAAGGAAGATCGGTCGAATCTCGCTGTTGATCTGGGGATCTTCGAAGAAGAGCGGGTTGGTCACGGGTGAAATAGCGCGGGTCTTCCAGCTATCGCTCTGCGCCTGGGCAGATGGAAGAATGAGTGCTGCTGTGATGCAGGTTAGTAGTAGGGAGATTTTCATTTTTTAGGGATTAACTTTCGCGTTCTGACCTAAACAGGAAGGGCGGGGGCTGACTACTTGGAGATTGGCATTTGCTTTCCGTATTTTGTGTTGATCCTAAAAACAGCAGTTTAGCCTACAATCTGCGGAAAGGCGTGAACCAGAATTCCGATCAGGAGTTTGCGGAGATGCCGTAATACTCAGAACAGACGACTCGTGAGTGGACCTAAAAACGGCAGTTAGTTAAACCAGCCAATCGCAGGTGGTCAAAAAACTACACTATCGAAAAATAAGGGGTTTTCTGCTTAGAGACGCCCAGAACGTGGTCTTGAGAGTCTCAAGTCCATTTCCAGATCATCCGGAAACCGTCTGGATGGTCTCAAGCCCACTTCCGGATCATCCGGAAACCGTCTGGATGGTCTCAAGCCCACTTCCAGATCATCCGAAAACCGCCTGGATGGTCTCAAGGCCACTTCCGGATCATCCGGAAACCGTCTGGATGGTCTCAAGGCCACTTCTGGATCATCCGGAAACCGCCTGGATGGTCTCAAGGCCACTTCTGGATCATCCGGAAACCGCCTGGATGGTCTCAAGCCCACTTCCGGATCATCCCGAAACGGCCTGGATGGTCTCCAGCCCACGTCCGGATGATCCTAAAACCACAGGATAGCGCGCCAAGGGAAGGTTGAACCTATGGCTAAAACGAATGCACTTTTACTTTCACTCACGGGTGAACGCAAAAAAGTTACTTTATCCTTTTTGCGTCTTTTTGCGTTTTTTCGCGGCTATTAACTGCCGTTTTAGGGGTGGATATTCCGTGAAACACAGAACGAATGCCGATTCCGAAGTAGGAACTCCATGAAACACAAAACCGCGGTCGATTCTCGATTGATTATTCAGTGAAACGTGTCGCGGACGACGATTTTGAAAAGTTTCGGATGAATAGCCTCGGGTTAGCTAAAAACGATTAGCGAATAGCAAGGAATGGAAAGCGGGGGGAGGGCGGTAAGCCTAAATTGCTCCCGCTTAATGCAGAGAAGTTTACCAGAAAATGTGTCCAGTCACACTGAGACCGGGGGCACACTTGCGCCTGAGTCCATATTTCGACCTGGAAGCCCCAGTTCGTCTGGGGAACAGCAATGCTTTCATTGTGGGACTCCAGCTCGGAATGCTTCTTTTCGCAAAGAAAACAAAGCGTTTTGCTGCAACGGTTGTTTGACTGTCTTTGAACTGCTTACAGAAAACGGCTTGACCGATTTCTATCAACTTGCCGATAACGCGGGAGTAAGGGTCAAAGCTTCGACCAAACAGGATCAATTTCTCTTTTTGGATGAACCGACTGTCCGTGAGCGGTTGGTGAATTTCTCAAACGGCAAGATTACCCGTGTGAGCTTCCGGATACCTGCCATCCACTGCATTGCATGCGTCTGGTTGCTGGAAAACCTGTTTCGCCTCAAGCCGGGCATCGGGCAGTCGCAAGTCAACTTTCCACTTAAAGAGATCAGCATCTCGTTTGAAGATGATGCGGTGAAGCTGAGCGAGGTGGTCGCGTTGCTGGCGTCGTTGGGATATGAGCCGGACTTGAAACTGTCGGACCTGGAGAGTCCAAAAGATAACCGGGTTTCGCGGCGGCTTTGGTTGCAGTTGGGTGTGGCTGGATTTGCCTTTGGCAACATCATGCTCTTCAGCATCTCGAACTATCTCGGACTTGATACCGAGCAGTTCCAGACACTTTTTGGATATCTCAGTTTTGTGCTCGCGTTGCCGGTGGTTTTTTACAGCGCAGCGGATTACTGGAAAGCCGCCTGGATTGGTTTACGTCGGAAATTACTTACGATTGAAGTGCCGATTGCGGCAGGCATTGTCGCCATTTTTGGACAAAGCACTTACGAGGTGTTTACCGGAACCGGGGAAGGTTACTTCGATTCACTTGCCGGACTTTTGTTTTTCCTCAATTGCGGCCGTTTGTTTCAGCACAAGACATACGAACGTCTTGTCTTCGATCGCGATTATAAATCGTTCTTTCCGCTCTCTGTCATGCGCAAAGAGGGGACAGGCGAACAAAGCGTTTCACTCTCCCGGTTGCAGGTGGGTGATCGTCTTGTCATCCGCAATGGCGAACTGATTCCTGCTGATGCGAAGCTCCTCAGCGGAGCAGCGTTGATTGATTACAGTTTTGTTACCGGCGAAGCGGAACCTTCAGCCAAAAAGTCTGGAGAACATCTTTATGCCGGCGGGCGCCAGGTCGGGGAGTCGATCGAGGTGGAGACGGTCAAGGCGGTTTCGCAAAGTTATCTGACGTCGTTGTGGAACCAGGAAGCGTTCCAGAAAGAGAAGAAGGAATCGCTTCACACATTGATCAATGTTTTCAGTTACCGATTCACCAGGCTGGTTTTCCTGATCGCAACGGCTGCTGCGGTGTTCTGGATGTTTTCTGACAGCAGCATCGCGCTAAAGGCGTTTATCTCTGTGTTGATTGTAGCGTGTCCTTGTGCGCTGGCCCTTGCGGCTCCGTTCTCGCTGGGTGCGGCGCATCGTTTCCTGGCACGGCGCAATGTTTTTCTAAAGAACCCAGGCATTATCGAAACGTTGGCCAACGTGAACACTATTGTGTTCGACAAAACCGGGACGTTGACCGCAGTCGGAGCAGGATTGGTCAGCTTTCAGGGGGCGCCGCTCACTAATGAGGAGGAATGCACAATCTTTTCTCTAACCCGTCAGTCAACGCACCCGCATTCCGTGCGCATTAGCGAGACGATGTCTCACCAGGTCTCCGATCCGGTGCGGTCGTTTGCCGAGAAGACTGGTTGCGGGATTGAAGGCCTCGTAAGTGGCCGTGAGATGTGGATGGGTTCGGCCGCATGGCTTGGATCGCGGGGGGTGATTATTCCTGATGTGGGAAACAATGGCAGTGTGGTTCATCTGGCGGTGGACGGAGTTTACCGCGGTTGCTTCACGCTCACGAGTGCATTGCGACCTGAGACGGGCCAGCTATTGAAACAGCTCTCGGCACGTTATGAATTGGCATTGTTGAGCGGTGACAACGAACTGCAGCGCGCGCAATTCAATCAACTGTTTGCGAACCCGGAACAACTTCACTTCAACCAGTCACCGCAAAAGAAGTTCGATTTCGTGGGGGATCTGCGCGACTCGAAAAAGACCGTCATGATGGTTGGTGATGGGCTAAACGATGCTGGTGCTCTCAAGCAAAGCGATGTGGGTGTGGCGGTCGTGGAGAACATCAGTGCCTTTTCACCCGCCAGTGATGTGATCATGAACGCCAGCATGGTGCCGCGCCTGGATCAGATTCTAGAATTTTCAAAAGCCACGGTGCGGGTTGTGCGATGGAGTTTCATCATTTCAACGGTTTACAACGTGGTGGGAATTGGAATCGCAGCTTCCGGGATGCTGGCTCCTGTGGTCTGCGCGATTTTGATGCCATTGAGTTCTGTCACCGTGATTGCTTTTGCTTCCGGTGCAACTGCGTGGATGGGGCGGCGAATCTTTGATGTCGCGCAGGTTCCGACATTTGCACCGATGCGAATTTCCAATCCCGGGAATCGGGAACGGCGCCAAAGCGACCTGCCAATCGGGGCCGCGAAGGAGGCGGCATGATTGTTATTATCCTTCTCATACCATTGAGCGTGCTGATCGCTGCCGGCTTTTTGACTGCATTCATCTGGGCAGTTCGTTCCGGCCAATACGAAGATACCTGCACGCCATCCATGCGTTTATTGATGGACGACGAGTCCCGCGCCGAACGCGCAAAGATTTCTGACAAAGACAAAGTAAAACAACCATGAGCACAGCTACAGCATCTGTTGATTATCAGAGTAAATCCCTGGGGGTGGAGACTTTCCGATACGATAATCGGATCGTTCGCGCTTTCGCCATTGCCACGATTATTTCGGGCATTGTTGGCATGAGCGCGGGACTCCTTGCGGCGATTCAATTGTTCTATCCCGCCGCAAATTTTAATCTGGACCTGGTCACTTTCGGCCGACTCCGCCCGCTGCACACGAATGCCGTCATCTTTGCCTTCGTTGGGAACGGCATGTTCATGGGAATTTATTATTCCATGCAACGTCTCTGCAAGGCGCGGGTGTTCAGTGACAAACTAAGCTGGATCAATTTCTGGGGTTGGAACGGAATCATTCTTGCAGCGGTCATCACATTACCGCTGGGACTTACCACGAGCAAAGAATACGCAGAACTCGAATGGCCGATCGACATCGCCATCACTGTGGTCTGGGTGGCGTTCACAGTTAATTTGCTCGGCACCATTCTGAAACGGCGCGAGAAGCATATGTACGTGGCGTTATGGTTCTATATTGCCACCGCACTCACTGTGGCCGTGCTGCACATCGTCAACTCACTCGCAGTGCCAGCCAGTTTGTTCAAAAGCTATCCCATCTACGCGGGCGTGCAGGATGCGCTGGTGCAATGGTGGTACGGGCACAACGCCGTCGCGTTCTTTCTCACCACGCCTTACCTCGGTTTGATGTATTACTTTTTGCCGAAGGCGGCGGGTCGTCCGGTGTTTTCGTATCGCCTTTCGATCATCCATTTTTGGGCATTGATCTTCATCTATATCTGGGCCGGGCCGCACCATTTGCTTTATACCGCCCTTCCGGATTGGGTGCAGTCACTGGGAATGGTGTTCTCGATTATGCTCATTGCCCCAAGCTGGGGTGGGATGCTGAACGGTTTGCTTACACTTCGCGGCGCCTGGGACAAGTTGCGCACCGAACCGATGTTGAAATTCATGGTGGTCGCATTGACGGCATATGGCATGGCGACCCTCGAGGGTCCGCTGCTCGCCATCAAGAGTGTTAACGCACTTTCGCATTATACGGATTGGACGGTTGCCCACGTTCACACCGGCGCGCTTGGTTGGAATGGGTTCCTCACCTTTGCAGTGCTTTACTGGCTGTTCCCACGCCTCTACGACACGAAACTTTATTCACTGAAGCTCGCCAACTGGCACTTCTGGATTTCGCTGCTGGGCATGATGTTTTACGTGGTGCCGATGTATTGGAGCGGTGTCGTGCAAGGTGTGATGTGGAAGCAATTCACCAAGGATGGATTCCTTCAATACCCCAACTTCCTCGAAACGGTCGTGCAAATCCTTCCGATGTATCGACTCCGTGCCATTGGCGGGGCACTTTACATCGCGGGCACATTCATCATGGCCTACAACCTTTGGAAAACGGCTCGTGCCGGCAAGTTTGTTCCTGAAGTGGAAGTGCAGGCGCCAGCTATTAACAAGCACGAGAAGATCACCGGCAACCAGGATCCGTGGAAGCATCGCTGGCTCGAAGGTCGCCCCATGCTTTTGACCGGCCTCGCCTTAATCGCGGTCCTGATCGGCGGTCTCGTGGAAATCGTACCGATGTATTTGATAAAGGAAAATGTCCCGACGATCTCCAGCGTAAAGCCATACACGCCGCTCGAAGTAGTCGGACGTGACATTTACATCCGCGAAGGGTGTGTTGGTTGCCATTCCCAGATGGTCCGTCCGTTCCGATCAGAAACAGAACGCTACGGCGAATATTCAAAATCCGGCGAATACGTTTACGATCATCCGTTCCTCTGGGGCTCGAAGCGAACCGGTCCTGACCTGCATCGCCTCGGCGGCAAGTACCCAGACGCATGGCACTACAATCACATGGACGATCCGACCTCCACGTCGCCCGGTTCAATCATGCCGCGCTATCCATGGCTCCTGACGCGGAAGATCGATAGCAACTCCGTTCCATCGCGGATTAAAGCATTACGCAGAGTGGGAGTGCCGTATCCGGCGGGTTACGAGCATCAAGCCATAGCGGACATGCAGGAGCAGGCGCGGGGAATTGTAGCCAACCTCGAAGTGGGTTCGATCAAGAGCGCGCCAGATAAGGAAATCATCGCTTTGATTGCCTATATGCAACGACTCGGCACGGACATCAAATCCGCGCCCCAGGAAGAGAACAAGACCGCGGGGGCCACGAACCCTTCAGAAGCAAAGAATTAACAACCTATGATGCGAAATGTTTTAAGCGCGATTGGCGGGGTGGAAGTTTACGGGATCATTTCAATCTGCCTGTTCTTCCTGGTCTTTATCGGCGCCCTGGTATGGACGGCGATCCAGAAAAAAGACTTCTGCAAAACGATGAGCGCATTGCCGTTGCACGATGGGGAAGTGCCGGTTGCGCAGAAAGGAGAGACTCCAAATGAATAGCGATAATCCCGAATCAAACGATCCAAATGAACCGATGCTCCTGGACCACGATGCCGACGGCATCCAGGAACTCGACAACCTGCTGCCCCGTTGGTGGGTGTGGCTGTTTTATATCAGCATCGCCTTCTCAGTTGCATATTTTGGCTATTATCACGTGTTGAAAGCGGGTGACCTGCAGATTGCCGAGTATGAAAAGGAAATGAAGGTGGGTGATGAAATCAAGATGGCTGCGGTGGGCCGCTTTGAATCGTCACTGGATTCTCTTGAGCCTTCGAAGGACGAAGCCGCTCTCTTTCGTGGGCAGGAGATTTACACGACGAGTTGTGCTCCATGCCATCGCGCCGATGGTGGTGGCCTTGTGGGACCAAACTTGACGGATGATTTCTGGATGCACGGCGATAGCTTCGCCGATTCACTCCGCGTCATCTGGAACGGCGTTCCGGAGAAGGGGATGGTGATGTGGAAAGGTGTTTTGAAGCCGGAAGAAATCCATTCCGTGGCCAGTTACATTTACACGATGCGCGGTTCGACCCCAGTCAACCCCAAGCCGCCAGAAAATCTGGCCCCGGTTGCGGCCGGCCCCAGCGAGTTCGAATAATTTCCGATCCAGAAATGCCATGTCCGTTTGCCATACAAAAAAGGTCCAAAAACAAACTGGCGACGCGACACCGGTGCGGGAGGCGAACAAGGAAGATTTTCGGGAACATCTGTCCACGGCTGACAAGGATGGCTACCGGCGCTGGATTTACGCGAAGAAACCAAGCGGTCGCTTTCATCGTTGGCGCACCTGGGTGAGTTGGTTGCTGCTGGCAATCATGTTTGTGGGGCCATTCGTCCGCATCAATGGCAATCCGCTCCTGATGATGAATATCGTCGAAGGCCGTTTTTCCATCCTGGGCAAAATCTTTTGGCCGCAGGACATGGCGATTTTTGCGGTGGCGATGCTGTTGTTTCTTATGAGCATCATTGTCTTTACCACTGCCTTCGGACGTCTCTGGTGCGGTTGGACTTGTCCCCAGACGCTGCTCATGGAGATGGTGTTCCGGAAAATAGAATATGCCATCGAAGGGGATTCTACAGCGCAACGGCGGTTGGATGCCGCGCCCTGGACATTTGATAAGATCAGGAAAAAGGCAGTTAAACATGCGGTGTTCCTGGTTCTCTCCTTTTTGATTGGGAACACGCTGCTGAGCTACATCATCGGGAGCGATAAACTATTCCAGATCGTCACAGATGATCCGCGCCTGCATCTTTCCGGGCTCAGCTTCATGATCCTTTTCACGCTAGGGTTCTACGGCCTGTTCGCCCGGTTCCGTGAACAGGCCTGCACCTTCATTTGTCCTTACGGCCGATTTCAATCTGCCGTCGTGGATGAAAACAGCATGGTAATCGCTTACGACTACAAACGTGGTGAAAACCGCCGCCCTCTCCAGCGCGGCAAGCCAATCGAGTTGCGTCAGGCCGAAGGGTTCGGCGATTGCGTGAATTGTCGCGCCTGTGTTTCGGTGTGTCCGACCGGTATTGATATCCGCAACGGCACTCAAATGGAGTGCGTCAGTTGCACCGCCTGCATTGATGCCTGTGACAACATCATGGACAAGATTGGCCGGCCTCGCGGTCTGATTCGTTACGCATCTTCGAACAGCATTGAGCGGGGGGAACGCTTCAAATTTACCTCACGCATGGCGTGGTATAGCGTTGTTTACGCGGCGCTCGCCACCTTGTTTGTCGTTCTGGTTGCCACTCGCGCGGATGTCGAAGCAACTTTGCTGCGCGCTCCCGGCGCTCTTTATCAAACCACAGAAGATGGAAAGTTCCGAAATCTCTACACTTTGAAAGTCGCGAACAAAACTTCTCGCGACATTCCTCTCCAGCTCAAGATCGAGAATACGGAAGGTTCGTTGAAACTGATGAGTGGCGCCCTGGTTGTAATGAAAGAACAACTCGCGCAAACATCTGTTTTAATTGACCTGGATCCCATTACGCTCACCGGATCAAAAACGAAATTACAAATCGGCGTTTACTCGAACGGTAAACGACTCGAGACCGTGAATACTGTTTTCATCGGTCCAAGAAACACCGCACCGGAGAATTGATATGTCAGGAAAAGCTCGCCGCACCAGTCTTTGGCCCAAAGTCATTATCGGATACTTCTCAGTGGTCATCATCTGCATCGCATTCTTCCTCGCCTGGGTGCTGCGCCAGAACAACGACCTGGTACGACCCGATTATTATGCCGAGGAACTGCGCCATCAGGATCAGCTCGATCGTGTGCAGCGCACCCGGGAATTAAACGGCCAGGCCACCATTGCTTACGACATGGATCAACAACAAGTCACTGTGGCTGTGCCGCAGGAACATATTGGCCGGATAACAACCGGGGTGATTCATTTCTATCGTCCGTCCGATGCGAAACTGGATAAGAACATCAAACTGGAACTCGCATCGGACGGAGCGCAACACCTCGACGTCACACAACTCGAGGCAGGCCTGTGGAAAGTGCGCCTGTTTTGGACGTTGAACGATGAAGAATTTTATTTTGATGACTCCATCCTGATCAGTGGGAAGGGCGCATGAGAATCATAAATAAGGCGCAAGGCGGCGAAGCCGAAAATCGGAGCGCGGCTGTGTGCGGAGCATCAGCCGCAGCGGGTACGGCTGTGATTGCATCGTTCAGATTTCCGAAACCGTTTGCGGTTACGCCGCGCTCCGTTCGTCGCGTGTTCGGCGCCTGTGTCTCTGTAATGAAAAATAAAGGTTAAACGATGGAACTCTGGACAGCATTTCTTCTCGGGCTTGTCGGCAGTCTGCACTGCGCCGGGATGTGCGGTCCGATCGCAATTGCGCAGCCGGTCACAGGAAACACCACGGCCGCATTTGTGGCAGGCCGGGCTGCCTATAATGGCGGACGCGTGATGACTTACGTCGTGCTCGGTGCGTTGTTTGGCGTGATTGGGAGCAGTTTCGCATTATTCGGCTTTCAACGATGGGTTTCGCTTATTGCTGGGATTGCCATTTTGGTCGTCCTTTTAGCCTCATGGCGGCATCGCGCCAATGTCCACATTTCCAGAGGGGTTGCCCTCTTGAAGTCGCATCTGGGAAAGCTCCTGCGACGCACCGGGTTTGGCGCCACGTTCCTCCTTGGGAATCTCAATGGCCTGTTGCCATGCGGACTTGTTTACGCCGCTTGCGCCGGGGCGGCCGCTTCGGGATCGGCAGTGCAGGGGATGAATTACATGTTCGCATTCGGTCTTGGAACCGTTCCGATGATGCTGGCTGTTGGCCTGGCTGGGAAAAAATTGCAGTTCACGCTCCGTTTCCGTTTCGAGAAGCTGATTCCAATTTGTCTCGTTTTTGTTGCTCTGCTTCTCATCGTGCGCGGTCTCGCCCTGGGAATTCCTTACTTGAGCCCTGATGTAGATGGCAGTTGTTGCCCTCGCTAAAACTTTTAATTCCTTATTGGCTGCTCCGAAGCCTCTGCATCGAAATCAAAACCCAGCGTGACAAGTTTCGGCGATGCGCTTACAACTCCTCCATGCGAAAATGGTTTGTTGCCGCCCTCGTTGTTATCTCTTCCGGAATCAGTTCCTTTGCCGCCATCACACCGGATGTGATCGTGTTCAATGCGACCGTTCGGACCATGGATCCGAAACAGCCGCATGCGCAGGCCATTGCCATCTACGGGAATAAGATCGTCAGTGTCGGCGATAATCCAACGATTCTGCGGATGGCGGGAGCGAATACCCGCAAGATCGATGCGCAAAAGAAACTCGTTCTTCCTGGCTTCAACGATTCGCATGTTCATTTCATGGATGGCGGCTTTTCGCTTTCCAATGTGGACTTGCGCGATGCGAAGACACCTGAAGAATTTGCAAAACGAATCGGCGATTTTGCCAGGAAGCAGCCGAAGGGACGCTGGATTGTGGAAGGGGGCTGGGATCACGAGAAATGGCCGGGCACACCGCTGCCGACCAAAGAGATGATTGATGCTGTCACACCCGATCATCCGGTATTCGTGAATCGCACCGACGGCCATATGGCGCTGGCCAACAGTCTCGCGATGAAACTCGCCGGGATTTCCAGCGAAATGAAAGATCCGCCGGGAGGTTCGATTGTGAGGGATGCGAAGGGGGAGCCAACCGGTGTTTTCAAGGATGCCGCCATGGATCCAATCTGGAAAGTGATCCCGGCGAAATCTTTCGAAGAAAAAGTGGAAGCAGCCCGTGCCGGGAGCCAATACGCAGCCTCGCTCGGTGTGACCAGTGTGCAGGACATGTCGGCAGGGACCGATCTGAGTGTTTACCAATATCTTCTGGAACGTGGCGAATTGAAGACCCGCATCTACGCGGTGCGTTCCATTCTCTCCTGGGAAACCTTGCAACGGACCGGAGTGCGCGCGCCATTTGGTAACGACATGTTGCGCATCGGCGGATTGAAAGGTTTTGCCGATGGCAGCCTGGGTTCGACGACGGCGCTATTTTTTGAACCTTACAACGATGAACCGACTACTCGCGGTTTGCTGGGTGACCAAATGCAACCTGAGGGCATCATGTTGAAGCGCACGCTTGGCGCGGATAAAGTGGGTTTGCAGGTGATGATTCATGCCATCGGTGATGAAGCGAATAAACAGGTTCTCGATATTTTTAAACAGGCTGCCGAATTGAATGGCGAACGAAAACGCCGATTCCGCATCGAACACGCACAGCATCTGCGCCCCAGTGAAATTGTCCGGTTCGGTTCCCAAAAGGTGGTTCCCAGCATGCAACCGTACCACGCGATTGACGACGGCCGCTGGTGCGATCGGCGGATTGGCGCAGAACGTAGCAAAGGCACTTACCCATTTCGTTCACTGCTCGATTCCGGCGCGATTCTCGCCTTCGGCACGGATTGGACAGTGGCCCCTCTCGACCCAATGATTTCCGTTTATGCCGCCGTGACGCGTCGCACGTTGGATGGCAAACATCCTGATGGCTGGGTTCCAGAAGAAAAGATTACGGTGGAAGAAGCGGTGCGTTGTTACACGGTCAATTCAGCCTACGCGGAGTTCGCCGAAAACGTGAAAGGGACGATCGCTCCTGGCAAACTGGCTGACATCGTGATCCTTGATAAGAACATATTCGAAATTGATCCAGTGGAAATCGAGAATGCGAAAGTGGTGCTGACGCTTCTTGATGGGAAAGTAGTTTACGAGAAGTAGAGGGAGAAAAGATTTTCCCGCGAAGCACACGAGAAGAATACAAACAGGCGAGACGTTAGTTCCACTTTACTCCTGCCGAACGATCACCCCGGCGAGTTGGACGGCGCCGCTGGTGGATGGGAGCAGGCGGAGTTCAGCGGCGACGTCGTGGCTGGATGAAAACTGGATTTTGAACGGCTTCCATTGGGCTGTGGTTCGCACCACCTGTTCCTTGTATTTCTGATAAGGCTCCACGAACTGGTTGAGCACCACGTTCAGGTCTGTTCTGGTTGTGCTGCGCACCCAACCTTCCACCACGAATTTTGCATTGCGTTTGCAGACGAAACGGGGACCACGCAATTCGCCGCGACCGCGCTCTGTTCCCATCGCCATCTCCAACGCCGTCAAACCGGGGTGCGGCGTATCAAGAATTTTCGAATAGGAGATTTTGGAATCGCTGAAATCCCGCCACCCGAGCGGCAACCAGCCACTCGCACCTGTTTGCGCCGGATGTGACGAAGAAAACTCCACCCCATTGGGACCGAAAGTGCGGATATTCCCTGGATCAAGCTCAATAGCTCGTTCCATGACAGCCAGGGCCTGGATGGGAAAATTAAGTTGCTGAAGAATCTGGGCGCGCAGCCAGAGTACATCAGGGTTCAGCGGTTCGTATTGTTCAGCAAGGCGGGAAAGAAAATCTCGCTGGAAAGGGTCTTTGCTGAGCTTGGCCGCCTTCAACAGAGCCATACTGTTGTTCGGCTGAAAATCGAGCGCTTCGTTGACCGCCTCAATCTCACCCCGGGCGATGCTGCCATGCACATAGTTGTCCAGCATTGTGGTGGAAAAAGCTGAAATAGTCCGGCTCGTGCGATCTGTCAGAAACCATCGTGTCCAGATTGCGAATGCATCGTCAGCAGGCGCTTGAGAAATTTCTTTGCGGATCGTCACGAAATTCTTCCATGAACCGGAAAAAATTTCTGCCGCGCCATGGTCGTCGAGCTTGTAACCGCCGACTGCATCGGCCAATTCGCTAAACCAGGCGGGAGCTGTTCCCCGCAGGGTCGCCAGCCAGATGCGTGCGGCCTGATCGGTGGAGGTTGTGACAATGAAATTGCCATCCGGGCTGAATAGCACGGAGCGAACCACTTTTTCATGCACGAGCGGCTCCGTCACAAGACGTCCACTGCTGGTCTCCCAGATGTAAACATTTTTTCCGGAAGCGGTGACGAGGAGATTCCCGTGCGGTCCGAAGCTCGCGGTCCGAATCGGTTCGTCGTGCTTGAGCGGTTCGGTGATGGCTTTGCCGGTCGCAGCATCCCAGATGCGTGCCACTTTACCGCAGACTGTTAGAACCCATTTCTTTTCCGCCCACACTTTAGCCGGGGTGAATTCGACGAGACTCACCGGGCCATCGTGGGGCAGGGGATCAATCAGCAGCTTGCCGGTGACAGGATCCCAGATGCGCGCCGTTTTGTCTTCGGAACCGGTGATGACCCATTTGCCATCGGGGCTGAGAACGGCCGCGCGAACTTCTCCATTGTGCTCCATCGTGGGCGATACCGCTTCGCGTGTGGAAGCATTCCAGACACGGACATTCTTGTCGTAGGAAGCGGTGATGATCCATTTGCCGTCCGGGCTGAACGTTGCTGACTTGACGATGCCTTCGTGCCGGAGCGGTTCGTAAACCAGCGAGCCAGTCGCGATATCCCACACACGGGCGCGCCGGTCTTCCGACGCGGTCACAAGCCATTTTCCATCCGGGCTGAAGCTCACGCTGTTCACCCAGCTACCATGCGGCAACGCATCGGAGAAAGTTTGGTTGCCGGTTTTTACCTCCCAGATTTGGGCGGTGCCATCTTCGGAACCGGTCGCAAGGAATTGGCCATCCGGACTGAATGCCGCTGAAACGACAGCGCCTTTGTGCCGGAGAGGTTCCGTGATCGGCTGCGAAGAAATAACGTCCCAGATGCGCGCGGAACGATCGTTCGAAACGGTGGCGAGCAAAGATCCATCCGGGCTGAAGCAAGCCGAGTTGACTTGTTGCTCGTGCCGAAGCGCTTCAACGGCCGGTTTGCCACTGGTGATTTCCCAGAGTTTCACAGTCCGATCCACAGAGCTGGTCGCCACGTATTTTCCGTCCGGGCTGAATTGCGCATCGTGCAAGGCGAAGGAATGGTTCAACGCTTCCACAACCTGTTGGCCTGTCGTGGCATTCCAGATGCGAGCGTTTCCATCCATCCCCGCAGTCACGATCCAACGGGCGTTCGGACTGAATCTTGCCGCGACAACTTCATTGTCATGTTGCATGACGGGAATGGCGAGGTTGCCCGATGGAATATTCCAAAGCCGCGCCGTTCGATCGCTGGAAGCAGTGAGCAATTGTCGCTCATCAGGAGTGAATTGCAGGCCGACCACCCAGTTATGATGTTGGAGTGGCGCAGTAATCGGTTCGCCGGTGATCGCACTCCAAACGCGAGCCGTGCGGTCGCCGGAACCGGTGGCAATCCATGTTCCATTGGGACTGATGCTGAGTGCGTGTACGCCGCCTTCGTGGGTCATGGGCAATCCAATGGCGTGGCCTGTAGCCAAGTCCCATCGGCGCGCGGAATTGCTGGCAATGGTTACGAGAGAACGCGTATCCGGTGTGAATTGAACACCGCGAACGGGGCCGCTGTGGTGCAGGGTGTATATCACTTTGCTGCTGGCGATGTCCCAGACGCGGGCTGTCTTGTCCTGACTGCCGGTGGCAACCTGTTTTCCATTCGGACTGAAATTCGCATGGAGGATCCAATCATCATGAGACAATGGAGTTCCAACCTTGCTGCCGGTCTGGAGATCCCAAAGTTGAGCGGTGCGATCCCGTGATGCCGTGATGAGAAGTTTGCCATCGGGACTTAGCTCCATCGCATTAACCTGCTGGGCATGTTCCAGGGGTGCGTAAACAAGTTTCGCACTGGCTTTATCCCAGACGCGAACGGCCTTCCCGGAAAGTGTGATGATGAACTTGCCGTCCTGGCTGAACAGGACATTGCGGACTTCCGCATCATGCCTCAGCGATTCAATGACGGGCAGGCCCCACGTCTTGTGGGAAAGCAGCGAAATCACGCGACTGACCACTGCGGCGTTTTCCGGGTCGTAACGGATTGCGCGTGACAGGTAAGCGAGGGCTTTTGGCTCGTTACCTTCTTCCACCAGGCGCGCAGCAGTGGTGAAGTCGGAGATTGCCAGCGTGCGCCGCATCCTTTGTTCCCTCTGCTCGGCAAGTTTGCGGGCGTCTTCTGCTTCGCTGAGTGCTTCGCTCTTGGCCTGGTTTGCCAGGCGTTCTGCTGCTGCTGAATTTTCCGCTGCCTTCGCGGATTCGCGGGCTTTTCGTTCTTCGTCTTGCGCAAGTTCAAGGCTCTTCCGGGCATTGTTTTCGCTCAACAACGCTGCCTCGCGGGCTTCAAGGGCTTTCACCTCGCTCAGGCGAGCCTGTTCACTCGCTTTTACAGCGACGCTTTGTTGCTCTTCCGCAATCCGCTTTGCTTTGAACGCCTCGATTTTTTGATCGTAAAATTCCGCGACCAAAAGAGAAAAAACGATCAGGAGAGTGACCGCGCCGGCGAGGATCAGGTGTTGTTGTTTCTGTCGACGTTCTTCATCGCGTTGTTTCAGCGCGTCGTATTCAACTCCCAGAATGCCGGACAGTAATTTGAGGACGGCATTTTTCTTCCCATCCTTACCCTTGCGAATGTCAGCGGCAATCGGCTCTGTTGGAACCTGGGTAATATTCCTTTCCGAATCGACCCAGAACCGGACCGATTCCGGCAAACATTCCGGGCCGCGAATTTCCGGACGGGTGGTGGCGTGCGGTTCGCCCTCAACCACCAGGCAGAGAACGCGATCTTCGCGGCCGAGTGCCTTGAAGATGCGTATTTCCTGGTCAACCCACTTCGAGGCCACCGCGCGCGGGGAACAAATGACGATCAGGTAGCGGGATTTGCGGAGAGCAGCTTCAATCTCTTCCCCCAGTTTCGCCGACCCCGGCAATTCCTCGCGATCACGAAAAACGGGAAAAATGCGTTTCGGAAGAATGCCTTCACGGGTGCGCTTGCCCACGAGGTGTTTGGGGATGCTGTAAGTCTCCAAACGTTTATGCAGCCAATCCGCCCATTTTTCATCGGTGTGGCTGTAGCAGATGAATGCCCAATATTTAAACTCTTCGCGTGGCTTTTCCTCTGACATGAATCGAGGTTTAAATGCCAGTTTCAGCTCTGTAAGTCAAAGCTTTGCCGCATCCGTTGTCGGAGAGTGAAAGCGTCCCTCGTTATTTTCTCTGCTTAAAACGATCCTTCTCGGTTCGATTATATTTTTTCATATCCCGCTGGAAGTCTGCGAGGGTGTTTTCCACTTCGTTGATGAAATTGAGGCAACTGGAAGCCATTCCACCCAGGGAGAGCACAGTGTCACGCTCGGCGTTATCATCGGTCACCGCCAACACCTCGCCGAAAGGTTGCATCAGGGCTGCCACCCGTTCGATCACCTGGTCCGCAGTCTGACCGGAACGGGAGTAAACAATCTCGAGTTCCGGCGTGGATGGGAACTGCGAAGTTTCCACCGTCTGCCCTGCGCCATCAAAGACAATTGTGATCGGTGTCCCGATGCTGTCGCGGTAAAGGGTCAGGCGCCGAATCAATTCATCGCGGGCCGCAGCCGAGAAGCGCGGCTTGCCGGGGGCAATTTCCGTCCATTGATGCAGCAAGCTGTATCCATCTACGAGGATTCGAATGACAGCCATATTATAAAGTCTCGTTGTTGCCGAAGGATTGTCGAACCAAATCCCTATCTTCGATATGAATGCCGACATAGGGAACAAGGCGATTGTCATCCTGAAAAGAGCGTGGATGGAAAAGACGACCTGTTCCGTGAAAAAACCGGGAAGGCACGCCTGCGGTAAATGGAGTGGGCGACCGACCAACAACGGTAGCAGCCGACGTGCGGAGGCTCTGACTTTTTTTCGCGCGCGAGGTCAGTGAGCCACGTCGGTTGCTACCATTAATCGATCAACCGCCTGGTCAGGTCGCTGTAGGCGTCGATTCGGCGGTCGCGGAGGAAGGGCCAATGGGTGCGGGTGGTGTCCACTTTTTCAAGATCCACCGGGACGATCATGATCTCTTCTTTATCCTGGGATGCCTTGGCAACGATTTCGCCGGAGGTGCCGGCCACGAAACTTTGTCCCCAGAATTCCAGGCCATCACCGCCGTCCGGGGCTTCGTGTCCAATGCGGTTGATCGCAGCGACATAACAACCGTTCGCCACGGCGTGACTGCGCTGGATGAGTTCCCAGGCGCCATGTTGACGCTCGCCGTATTCGGTTTTTTCGCTGGGATGCCAACCAATGGCGGTCGGGTAGAAAAGAATCTGCGCGCCTTGCATGGCGGTGAGGCGGGCGGCTTCGGGATACCATTGATCCCAGCAAACGCAGACACCGATCTTGCCGTGCTTTGTATCCCATGCTTTGAAACCGAGATCGCCCGGGGTGAAATAAAACTTTTCATAGAACGATGGGTCATCCGGGATGTGCATTTTGCGATACTTACCCATGAGAGTGCCATCGGCATCAATGACGACTGCGGTGTTGTGATAAAGCCCGGCGGTCCGCTTCTCGAAAAGAGAGGCAATGATGACCACTTTGTGCTTCTTCGCGATTTTTTGAAAGGCATCGGTGCTCGGTCCAGGAATTGTTTCGGCGAGTTCGAAATACTTATGATCTTCGATCTGGCAGAAGTAATAGGAGGCAAACAGTTCCTGGGTGCAGATGATTTGCGCGCCTTGTTTGGCTGCTTTTTCCACCAGGGCGATGGTTCTCTTAAGATTTTCAGCGGGCTTGCCGGTGGCGTGGGTCTGGATCAACCCAAGGTTAACAACCTTCGAACGTTTCATAAGCGGGGCGGTGACGGCGGACGATCAATTATGATGGTTTCACCACGGGAATCGGTGGCGTGAAGCTGCGACGTTTGACCAAACAAATCGCGGATGAAGCGTCCCATTGTCTCGTTCGTTGGGCCGTAGCCTTTGTGATAAATAAAGTGCTCCAGTTCATACAACAACTCGTCCGCCGAGCTGTAACGCTTGTCAAGTTCCCGGACGAGTGTGCGCTGAAGAATTTCGTTGAGACGATCGTTGATGTTCGGGTTCAACGTGCGGAAATCGGGAATCGGCAAAGTCATGATGCGATTACGCGACTCTTCTGGACTGTTACCTTTGAAGATATTGTGACTGAGGAGCAGGTGGGCGAGAACGACCCCGGTGGAAAATACATCCGAACGTTTGTCAGTGATCTGGAAGTCGGCCTGTTCAGGGCTCATGTAATCGGCTTTGCCGGCGACCACTTCGCCTTCTTTGTCTTCGAGGAAGCCGGTTGCTTTTGCGATGCCGAAGTCTGTCAGCTTCACGTCGCCTTCAAAGGCAATCATGATGTTTTTCAAACTGACATCACGATGAACGATTCCGAGTGAGCGACCGTCCCGATCCGTTTTGGCATGCGCGTAAGCGAGTCCGCGGGCGATGCGGCTGGCGATGAAAACGCACAGTTCCACCGGCAACTCACGTTCCTTTTCCAGGAGTTGGGTGTGGAACTGTTCCAGGTTGACGCCGCGGATGAGTTCCATCGCAATGAAATAGATCCCGCGGGTTTCACCCAGTTGATAGGTTTGGACGATGTTGGTGTGGATTAAGTCCGCAACGAGCTTTGCTTCACCGACAAAATTTTCGATGAAACTCTTTTGGTTAGCGTAATTTTGTCGAATGACTTTGAGAGCCACGCGTTTGACGAACTCGCGGGTGCCGTGTTGTTCGGCCTCATAAACCACGCCCATGCCACCTTCGAAGATTTTGCGAACGATTTCGTAACGGAATTCGCTTTGGATAGTGAACAAGCCAGCCATGTCGATGATGTTGAGAAAATGCAAATTCAAGTCAAGCTTAGGCTTGCTTGCGGTGTGATTGGCCGCATTTGTATTTCTTGCAGTGCGTCTTAATTTCCTGAACACCAGGCGGGACGCCCGATGAACTCGCAGCCGAGGACGGCTACGCTACGTAGGGCAGGCGTCCCCGCCTGCCAGTTATGGTACCGTCCCGGTGCCAGTTCCGCCCCACAACCTGAGATGTCCTGCAAGAAAGTGAGATGTCAGGAGGCGTTTTTCCCGTACAGACGAGACCGGACAGTGTGTCCGGAGACGTTTTTGGCGTACAAACGAGGCCGGACAGCGTGTCCAGAGGCGTTTTTGGCGTATAAACGAGACTGGACAGTGTGTCCGGAGACGTTTTTGGCGTATAAACGAGACTGGACAGTGTGTCCGGAGACGTTTTTGGCATACAAACGAGGCCGGACAGCGTGTCCAGAGGCGTTTTTGGCGTACAAACGAGACCGGACAGCGTGTCCAGTGAAGTTTTTCGGTCGATTTTCATTGTCTCACGTAATCATGTCTCCTATTAGCGACCATCAGCGAAGATTAGCGGTTCAAACTGCGGTTTTTAGGATGAGAGAATCCGTTGAAAACAGGAAGCAGGCTTTTTCTGTCGGCAAGATGACGGCAGCACGAATGAGGTAAACTACGTTTTACCCCTATGAAACCAATGCTTTTTATCCTTGCACCACTGAGATGAAACGATTTAATAGCGCTTAAGTCCAACAACTTGTTAGACCAACAGATCAACAACAAACACACTATGGCTAAAGCACTGACAAAATCACAAATCGCAGCAACTCTGTCGGAACAACACGGCATCACCAAAAAGCAGGCGACTGATGTTTTGGATAGTCTCGCGCAGCTCGCTTACAAAAACGCCAAGAACACTTTCACCCTTCCAGGCCTGGGTAAATTGGTTCTCGTCAATCGCAAAGCCCGCCAGGGCCGCAATCCTGCCACTGGCGCCACCATTAACATTCCTGCCAAGCGCGTGGTGAAATTCCGCGTCGCCAAAGCCGCGAAAGACGCGATCCTCGGCGGCAAATAATTCCGGTTTTCCAAAACAGGCGCTTCGAATCTTCGAAGCGCCTTTTTTGTTGCAGCGATGGAGTGTTTGGATATTGGAAGATCAATGCCCTGATACCGTGCCGTTCATTTCCTCAGATATTTCACCACCGCTTCCGTTCGAGACCGTACCGCGGAAAAAACGTTCCGTAAACGAAGTCGCCAACGTGTACCACGGAAAAAACGTTCCGTATTTTGGCGTGTCTATATTCTCCCCGCTCCTTATGTTGGAGCTGTCTCACCCATTAAGAATCACACCCCCATTGAGATAAGGGAGGACGAGTAGGTCAAACAGCTCCAGAGGAGCGACATAGAAACAGTCCCGCATGGAACCAAGCTCCATAGGAGCGGCATAAGTGATGTTCAGCCTTTGCACTGGTACGGACGGTGGGAATTACAAAGGCGAACATGCCGCCCCGCTGGGGCTGGGAGACGCCCCGCTGACGCGGTTTTCAGTGGAATTATCCTTTTTCACCCCCCTGAGACTCTCCCTCACCCCTCGCGCGGCGCGTAACGAAACGTTAGCCCTCTACCTGATGCGCTCCGGTTCAATCCATTGCGCGTCACCGGTAATCGTTTCGGGCAGCCTGAATACAGAGCCTTCGCGCGTGGCAAAGTAGAACCGCGATGAAGACTGTTCCCTGCCATGTCCGTCCGCCCAAAACGCGTAAAATCCAGGATGCGCATTCAGCGGCCGGCGCGGGTAGGTATGATTATACTCTGAATCTTGCGTGAGCTTATGAAGAAGAGACCAGGACCGGCCTTGATCGCGAGAAGTCCACATCGCGATTTCACCACCGGTGTTGTAACGCTGCGGGCCGGGTTCAGTGGAACCGATGAGACGCCAAAGCCCATCCGCTTCGATATAGAGCGATGCGAAATCATAATTATTGTCGCCCCGCGTGACTTCGTGGATGTCCCATTTCTTGCCCGTCCACCGGGCGGTGGTAAAGATTCTGGGATCGTTCTCGGGACCGGACTGCCATCCGCCGGTGGTCATATAAAGGATCACGGGATGACCTTCCTCAGTGTAGGTTAAATCTTTCATGTAAATAACCAGGTCTTTGGATTCGTATTCCGCGATGAGGGCGGGATTGTTGACTTCTGTCAGGGGAAGGTCTTTCAGTGGCTGGCCATCAACGGTTGTCCATGTTTTGCCGCCGTCTTCCGACTGGGTATAGTAAAGGTTGGTGCGGTGGTTAAGCCCTTTGCCTTTGGGATGGTAGTTGAATGCGGTGCCGAGGCGCGACCGGTAGGGCCACGAGATCTGGTAATGCCCCTGGGCAATGCTGGCCAGGCCTGTCGGCTCGTTCCATTTATCGCCGTCCTCGCTACGCCAGACGTGAAGCATTCTCCCGCTCGCATAGCGGGTGTGAAGGAAGACAAAGCCATGCTCTTTGAGGTGCCAGGGTTGTGAATAGGAAAAATTGGTCGTGAGTTTCAGGTGAAACGAATCGATCGAGTAAGGTTTGTCCGAGCGATGAATGTAGGCCGGACGCCCCGTGCCATGAGCGTTGGAAAAAATCCAGATATAACCTTCACCATCAATCGAGATGGTCGGGTTGTCATGAGCATCGGTGGTCTGTTTGTCCAACAGGATTCTTGGGCGGGCGACTTTTCCTGTCTGATGATCATAGACGCTGACCATATGGAGAAGGCGGTTTCTATCCTTGCGCGTTCCGCCATAAGTGAAAAACGTCTTTTGCACTTCTGGGACATGGATGGCGATGGGATGGTGTTGCTGCGGGTAAGTGCCAAGCCCGCCGGAATACTTGTAAACATACTCATCGGAGGAACGTTGATTCGCATACCAGATCCCCCGAAAACCATCGGTCGTCGGAAGCGTTCCCCTGGCGACCGCTTGCATTGTTTCCCCGCCTAAGAATTCCGATTCCACGATCTGCTTTTCCAATTCCTGTCCCGTTAGACGAAGGACGAGAGAGTTTGAAAAGGGATTCCCGCCAGTGAATAGTTGTCGGGCGTCATCCGCCGAGAGCGCCGCACTGTAAATGCGAACATCCTCCATCCGGCCAATCAAAACGTTCTCAGTGGGCGCACGGGCGCCAATGATCAGGGGATCGTTCCGGGTCGGAATCGCACCTTTCGCCTTGGCCGTCCCGGCCAGTTCGCCATTCACATACAATTGAATCGTTTCGCCATCGTACGTTCCCAGGTAGTGGGTCCATGTTTCGAGACCAGGCCGTGGGGCGAAGGCATAGGCATAGCGACCCTCCGCATATTCCACCAGCATTCGGACCCGCCCTTCATACAGGTAGAGGGTGAATAAATGGCCCCGCTCCCCGCGATTAATAAAAACCTGCGGTTCGTCATGTCCGTTCAATCTTACCCATGCCGCCACGGAAAACATCTTGGGTTGTTGGAACTGATCTTTTTTAACAGTGACGCTTTGGGTCAAACCGTTGAAGGACGCGCCTGGCCCGGGTGGACGAACTGGGGCGGCAGCAAATGAGCTCAGGGTGGCGCAGATAGTCAGGGCGAGCAGTAATGGTTTTCCAATATTGAAATATTTCATGTCAGCTAATGAGAGTTGGGACAGATGTTATTGAGGTTCAACGAGTATGTTTCAAGTTATTCCGACCGCACCCGATAGTAACGCGTCGTATTCGACAGATAGGTTTGGGATTGGAGGGTTTGTTGGAAGGTGGATTTTTTCGTAGGCTGCTAAGGAAGAGATTAGGAAAACCGAGAAGCACGTTACAATTACCCGACCGTGTTATTTCGTGAGAAAAATTTCCCGTTTCAGCCGCAAAATAACACTTTCGTGTTATTGGTCATCCAATGCTGGAGAATTTCTTAATTGCAAAACGTCAATACTCCGTTAATCCAACACTCCAATGAAAATCGGCATCGTCGGTTGTGGCGCGCTGGGCAGTTACTATGGCGCAAAGTTATGCAAAGATGGGCAGGAAGTCTGGTTTCTGCTGCGCTCGGATTACGATATCGTGAAGCATCGCGGGGTGGACATCATCAGTGGCGAAGGGAACTTCAATGTGCGCCCGAAGTGCGCCAGGACTCCGGAAGAGATTGGCGCGTGCGACCTCGTCATCATTGGATTGAAAACCACGGCGAACGAGCAGTATCCGAAATTGCTGCCGCCGCTCGTCGGCAAGAACACAGCCATCCTCACGCTGCAAAACGGGTTGGGCAACGAAGAGCAGTTGGCGGAATTGTTTGGCAAACATAAAGTGCTCGGCGGACTTTGCTTCGTCTGCCTGAACCGGATTGCGCCCGGAAAGATACAGCACATCGCGCATGGCAGAATTGTGATGGGCGAATTTGCCGGTTGGCCGGAACCGCGCACGCATGACATCGCCGCAGTGATTCAACATTCTGGAATTCCTTGTGACGTTACCGACAACCTTGCCCTCGCACACTGGGAAAAATTGGTTTGGAACATTCCTTTCAATGGATTGGGCGTTGCAGGTGCGGCGGGTTATGACGCCGTGGCTTCAGGGAAATTAAAAAATGGCGTCCTGTTAGGGGCGTGTCTCACGACAGATATTCTCCTGACGGATCCGAACTGGGAACAACTCGTGCGGGAATTGATGCTGGAAACAATCGCAGCGGCGCATGGCCTGGGTATCAAGGTTCCGGAAAACGCCGCCGAACAGCAAATAAGTCGCACACGAGAAATGGGCGCTTACAAAGCCTCCACGTTAATTGATTGCGAGCGTGGCCAACCACTTGAGTTGAACAGCTTGTTCTTTGAACCGCTGCGGCAGGCGGAATCTGCCAATGTCCCCACTCCACGTTTGAAAAATCTTTGCGCAGTGTTGAGCCAGATAGAAGAACGGAGAAAAGGGGTTCAATAAAACGTTTGGTTGATGCTCGCCACCCGAACCGCATCATCAAACATTTCCAGAGTGCTGACCGAGGCAGGACTGATCTCCAGCCGATGCAGGAAATCCAGGGGCGCTCCCAGGAAGTGGAACAGCGCTGTTTTTATTGGATCGCCGTGGCCGCATAGCGCGATTGTTTCTCCTTCGCATTGAGTGGCAAGCTCAAGAATCAATCGAACCATTCGCGCTTGAACGCCGCTGATGATCTCGCCGTTTGGAATCTGGCAGGCACTACGAAAGGTGTTCCACGTTTTCCACCCTGGCAGCGGTGCAAGTTCTTCCAGCGTCTTGCCCGTCCAATCGCCGAAGCTCACCTCGTGCAGTGCGTCGGAAACCTGGATATTCAATCCTCGTGGTTTCGCAAGAAATTCCGCTGTTTCGAAGGCTCGTTCCAATGGACTACTGATGATTCGATTGATGTGTTCATCGGCCAATGCGTCTGCGAGTCGGGATGCCTGGCGGCGGCCTTCGTCATTCAAATGCACTCCGCTTGCGCGTCCCGCAATCGCTTTGTCCACGAGATCGTTCGTTGCATGTCGGATCAGCAGGAACTGCGTCATGCTTAATCGCGGAGCCTGGTGATGCGGGCCATGCGTTTGCTGCGGACTGCGCCATCAATCTCCACTGCAACAGTTTTCCGAACGCGCGGTTTTCTGGGAGGTCTTTCCGCAGCACGGGGCAACGCTTTTTCCGACGTGGTGGCTTCGTTTTCGTCTCCGGCAATGAACGCTGCAAGCTTGGCATGCGCTGCATGGTCTGTGAACTGTACCGGTGGCGATTTCATGAAGTAACTGGAAGGCGCAATCAAGGCGCCGCCGATTCGGCGATCCAGCGCGAGCTTTGCGCATCGGATTGCATCAATGACAACACCGGCGGAGTTGGGGGAGTCCCAGACTTCAAGCTTCAGTTCGCAGTTGAGCGGCACATTTCCGAAGGTCGTGCCTTCCATGCGGATGTAGCACCACTTGCGGTCGTGCAGCCAGGGAACGTAATCGCTGGGGCCAACATGTGTCGCTCCGGGTGGTAGTTCATAGTCGAGTTGACTCGTCACTGCCTGGGTCTTGGAAACTTTCTTCGACTCGAGTCGCTCCCGTTCCAGCATGTTCATGAAATCGGTGTTGCCGCCGAAATTGAGTTGGTAAGTGCGATCGAGACGGACACCACGATCCTTGAAAAGGTTGGCGAGGACACGATGAGTAATCGTGGCGCCCACCTGGGATTTAATGTCATCGCCGATAATCGGCAGACCGCGTTCCTCGAAACGCTTTTGCCAATACCTGGATGAGGCGATGAACACAGGAATGCAGTTGATGAACCCGCAACCCGCTTCAAGCACTTGTTCGGCATACCACTTGGTCGCCATTTCGGAGCCGACGGGAAGATAAGAAATAACGACATCGGTCCGTGTCCCTTGCAGGATGCCGACAATGTCATCGGTGGGGCCGTTTGTTTTGGTGATAACCTGTTTAAGATATTTGCCTAATCCATCGTGTGTCATGCCGCGATAAACTTTTGCTCCAAGCTTTGGCACTGCGGAGAATTTGTAGGTGTTGTTCGGTTCGGCGAAAATGGCTTCGCTCAAGTCTTTGCCGACTTTTGTGCGGTTGACATCGAAGGCTGCGGTGAACTCGATATCACGTATATGATAACCGCCCAGGTTCACATGCATCAATCCGGGCACCCGCTCTGTTTCGTTCGCGTTCTTGTAATACTCAATTCCCTGGACAAGCGAGGAGGCGCAATTCCCGACTCCTATAATGGCGACACGAATTTTTTTATTCATCGGAAACTCCAGGTGTTCAACACAGGAACTTACCTTTGGTTTTCAGTGAGTCTAAATGGGAACGTGACTGAAAGGCAGATGGTGGAATGCCCGTCATTGGAAGAACGGCAGTTTTTATTATGCTTAGAATTAAGTGCTTGGCACCTGATTTGCCCCAGTCGAGGAAGACCTTACTTCTTGTTGTTTTGCGAAGGTAAACTGTCTTGAAGATGGTTCAGTTGTAACAAAAGGATACATGGCGAGTTCATTGCGAGTTCTGTTTGTGGAAGATAATGAAGCTGATGTGCTTCTGATGCTTCGCGAGTTGGGGCGCGCTGGTTTCGATGTGAGTGATGTCCACGCCAACGACGAGAAGACGTATCTCGCCAATCTTTCGCCAGAGATCGACATCATTCTTTGTGATTATCATCTCCCGAAGTTTTCTCAAGAGGATGCGCTCCGCCGTTTAAGGGAAAGTGGCTGGGACATTCCGTTCATCGTCATCTCCAATGCCTACAACGAAGATCGTTCCGTTAAGGCCATTCAGGGCGGTGCGTTCGACTGGATTCTTAAGGAGCGTTTCGACAAGTTGGGGGCCACCATTGACGAAGCTCTGAAACAGCGGATAGCGCGTCAACAAAAGCGGCAGGCGGATCATCGAAACGCTTCATTTTCCTTACTCGGGCAGAGGCTCAGTCTTGCCAGGGTTCCACAGGATGCGGCGGAGATTATTGCAAAAGTCGCAGACAAATTGTTTGGCTGGGACGCATTCAGTTTCGAGACTTATTCGTCCGTGACCGACTCTGTTGAGCGGGTGCTGGATGTTGACACAATTAACGGCAGGCGTGTTCCTGTGTTTCGTGAGTTTTCCGCGACGCGACCGACGGCGAGGCAAAGGAAAGAAATGGTCGAAGGAGCTCAACTCATTCTGCGAGAACCGCCTTTTACCATACCATCCGACTCGGTCCCGTTTGGCGATATTGGAAAAGCGTCGGCTTCGATAATCAGCATTCCAATCCGCAATGGGGAGGACGTGGTTGGATTCTTGTCGGTGCACAGCTACACGGCGCATGCCTACAATTCTGAAGCAGTGCAGACGTTGCAAGCGATGGCTGACTTTTGCGGCGGCGCGCTGGAGCGACTTCGCACCGAAGAGACGTTGCGCAAAAGTGAAGAGCGTTATCGCTCCCTGGTGGCGGCGACTTCACAGATGGTCTGGATGACCGCTGCTGATGGCCAGGTGGTGGAAGATTCGCCGACCTGGCGCGGGTACACCGGGCAAACCTGGGAGGAATATAAGGGTTGGGGTTGGATTCTTGGGCTGCATCCGCGAGAAATTGATCGCACGCTGGAACTTTGGAAAAAGGCGCTCGCAGAAAAGTCGATTCTCCAAACCGAGTTTCGGGTGCGTGCCGCTGATGGGAACTACCGTCATTTTGCAGTTCGTGGAGCGCCGGTGTTTGACAGGAGAGGAAATATACGTGAATGGGTCGCCACCTGTAGCGACATTACGGACGCAAAACGGGCCGAACTTCGTAATCAAACCTTTTTCAATCTGGCGCAAAAGCTGAACTTCAGCCGAACACCGGAAGAAGCTGCCCACAACATTCTCAATGAGGCTGAAAAGCTATTCGGATGGGATTCCGGGTATGTTTTCCTTCATTCCCGGAGTGACAACATAATGTTGCGCCTGGTCGCGATGGACACTATCGATGGCCGCAAAACTGCGATCAAATTCAATTCGCCAGCGCCTCCCAGTCCGACTGCCGACCGGATTCTAAAAAACGGCGCTGAACTCGTTCTGCGTAACACTCCGGATGAAAAATCGAACCTGATTCTGTTCGGTTCGAAACGACCTTCAGCTTCGCTCATGTTTGTGCCGATGCGGAATGGAAGCGAAGTGGTCGGGTTAATTTCACTCCAAAGTTACAGCGCTAATGCCTACGACTCGGAAGATCTGAATACGTTTCAGGCGCTGGCTGATTTTTGCGGTGGCGTTTTGGAGCGTTTGCGGATTGAGGCGGCTCATCATGAAAGCGAGGAGCGCTTTCGGATGCTGGTGGAGCAGGCGGCAGATGCCATTTTGGTGGTGAATGAATCAGGCCGTATTGTTGACGTGAATCAGCGGGCCTGCCGAAGCCTGGGTTACACGCACCAGGAGTTGTTGGCGCTCCAGATTTCGAATGTGGACATCAATTTCGCCAAAATGAAAGAGAGCGATGATTGGGGAATGATGCTGGCAGGTGAGCCGGTCAGCTTCAATTCAACCCACCAGCGAAAGGATGGCTCCACTTTCCCGGTGGAAATTCGCGCGGGTTTATTTCATTTCAAAAGCGACAAACTCTTCCTCGCGCTGGTGCGTGATGTCACGGAACGAATGCAACTCGAGGATCAATTCCGTCAGTCCCAAAAGATGGAGGCCTTTGGCCAGCTTGCTGGCGGAGTTGCCCATGATTTTAACAACCTGCTTACAGTGATTAGTGGATACAGCAATCTTCTGTTGAGCAACGAGCAGCTTGATGTGGAAAGTCACGATCAATTGCGTGAAATTCAGTCCGCCGCAGACAAAGCGACCAATCTTACGCGTCAGCTTCTGACGCTCAGCCGCAAAAAGGAAATGCGCGGAGAGTTCATCAATCTGAGCGACGTGGTGATGAACATGAGCAAGATTTTGAAACGAATTATCGGGGAAGATATTCGCTTGGAATCGCCACATGTTGCCGGGCTGCCGCCCATCCACGCAGATGTCGGAATGATGGAGCAACTGCTATTGAATCTTGCGGTGAATGCGCGTGATGCGATGCCCAAAGGCGGTGAACTTTCGATCCGAACGGAACTGGTGGAGATACCCGCCAGTTACACGCATAAAAATGCCGAGGCGCGGGCTGGCGATTTCATCTGCCTGTTGGTGCGGGACAACGGCGCAGGCATGCCGACCGAGACGATCAGCCGCATCTTCGAACCGTTTTTTACCACGAAAGGCCGTTCAGGAACAGGTCTTGGGTTGACAACGGTTTATGGGATCATAAAACAGCACAAAGGCTGGGTGGAAGTTGCCAGCGAAGTCGAATTTGGCACGACGTTCAAGGTGTTCCTCCCTGTCAGCGTCACACAAAGAAAGGCAACTAAAATGAAACCCGAAGAACCTGAAATCAATGGTGGTTCAGAAACCATTCTGCTGGTGGAGGACGAATCTGCCCTCCGCGCGCTTGCTCGCCAGATTCTTCAACGCAAGGGGTATCGTGTGTTGGAGGCCGAATCAGGCCTGAAGGCGCTTACAGTTTGGGAACAGCACGGCTCGGAGGTTGATTTGCTCCTCACGGACATGGTGATGCCTGACGGTGTTAACGGGCGCGAACTGGCCAGGCAGCTTCAAAGCAAACGCGCGGATTTGAAAATCATTTACACGAGTGGCTATAGCATGGCGCTCGAAAGTTTTGAAAGTGAACTTCGGGAAGGATGGAATTTTCTCCAAAAGCCTTATCATCCACGGAAATTAGTTAAAACGGTGCGCGAACGTCTTGATGAACAGCGCGTAAACGTTTGATCCTAAAAACCGCGCTGTTGTGAGGGTGGTTTTCCAGTTGTGGTTAAATGAAAAAGGCCGCCCTATGAAATGAGCGGCCTTTGTCTTCCGTTTGGAAATATTACTTGATCAAACCGAGTTCGCGCGCCATGGCGGCTTCTTCTTTCAATTCATTGACCGTGACGTCGATCCTGGACTGGCTGAAGTCGTTGATCTGCAATCCTTGCACAATCTCCAATTTCTGGCCGTCGCTACGGGTGGGGAATCCACAAATGATTCCAGGCTCGATTCCGTAGCTGCCATCGGACAGCACACAGACGCTGTTCCAATCTCCAGCCTTGGTTGGATTGATGATTGATTTAACGCTGTCGATCACGGCATTGGCGGCACTCGCTGCGCTGCCTGCGCCACGGGCGTTCAGGACGGCTGTTCCGCGCTTTGCGACGGTGGTGACGAAATCGTTTTGCAACCAGTTTTGATCCGTAATGACTTCTGTCGCCGGTTTGCCGCCGATCTTCGCATTGTAGAAGTCAGGGAACATGGTCGGGCTGTGATTTCCCCAGATGGCGAGATTGGAGATTTCTTCGATGCCGACACCCGCCTTTTTGGAGAGCTGAGTCTTGGCGCGGTTTTCGTCGAGACGCGTCATGGCCATCCAGCGTTCCTTCGGAATCTCCGGAGAATTGTGCATGCCGATCAGGCAATTGGTATTACACGGATTGCCGACGACGAGGATGCGAATATCTTTTGCGGCATTCTTTTGGATGGCTTGCGCCTGGCCGACGAAGATGTTGCCGTTGATCTTCAAAAGATCTTTTCGTTCCATGCCCGGTTTGCGCGAAACTGAACCGACGAGCAATGCAAAGTTCACATCCTTGAAACCTTCTTCGAGATTAGCCGTCGCGTTTAATCCCTTGAGCAGGGGCGAAGCGCAATCGTCGAGTTCCATCATCACACCCTGGAGAACGGGCAATGCGGGTTCGATATCAACGAGGTTGACGATGACCGGCTGGTCTGGGCCGAAGACTTCGCCGGAGATGATGCGGAACAAAAGTGAGTAACCGATGGCGCCGGCGGCGCCGGTCACTGCAACGCGAATTGGTGTAGAATTCATATTCGCGCCCGAGTATGCGACGCAGTTGGGGCGAGGCAAGAAGAATGGTGTTTTTAAGGTAAACGGAATTTGCGGTGAAATTTTTTGCATTTTGGTCGCCAGTGCCTTTCAATGCGCCCGCATGACGAAGCCGCTCGCGCTCGTTTTTTACGAAAACCTACTCCCCGGCAGCCAGATTATTAACCGTCTGACTGATTTGAATTATCGTGTCCTCAGCTTTCACGACAGCTACCTGATTGAAGACCAGGCCGAACGTGAGAAACCACTCGTTGTGATCGCGGATTTAACGTCTCGCAAAACGGACGTTTGTGCGGCGATCAAGAAATTGAAGGAGAACCCAGCGACCCAGCATGTTCCGGTGCTCGCGTTTACTTCTCAGAAGAATGTGGAATTGCAAACTGCTGCCCGAGAAGCCGGTGCAACGCTGGTGGCCAGTGACACAGTGATTCTCGATCAGCTTCCGCAACTGCTTGAGCAAGCGTTGCACCTTGATTAAGTTCCAGAGTTTTCGATTCCAATTACATTTTCGATTATGGCTTTACCGACTGTTAAACTGACCCACGGCATCCACGCAATTCACCTGTTTTATCGCATTGACCGCGTGCGCTGGTCGCAATTGTCCCCCGAAGAATCGCAGAAAACCCGCGAAAAATTGGAAGCCTTGTGCGCTGCCAACGCGAATGCCTCCAGCCCGAGCCTGCGCACCTATGCGAATGTCGGCGGCAAAGCGGATCTCGCCTTTTTCATCCTGGCACAGGAACTAGGCCAGGCCGGGCAAATTCATCGCGATCTCGAAGCCTGTTTTCCCGCAGGAACCTTGATCCCGGTTTACAATTACCTCAGCGTGACGGAACTCAGCGAGTACACGCCGACGGAAGAGGATCATTTGAAAATGCTCGAGCAGGAGAAGCTTGTGCCCGGAAGTGAAGAGCATGAGAAGCGGTTGGGTGAATTGCGCAAGCGGATGGCTGATTACGAGCATTACCGGCTTTATCCGGAGTTGCCGGATTGGGAAGTGATGGGGTTCTATCCCATGAGCAAACGTCGGTCCGGCAATGATAACTGGTATGTGCTCGATCTCGCCACGCGCAAAAAGCTGATGGGCGGTCACGCTCGCGTCGGCCGAAAATATGCCGGACGCATTTCCCAGTTAATCACTGGCTCGACCGGTCTGGACGACTGGGAATGGGGTGTCACGTTGGTGGCGCACCAGGTGGATGCGATGAAAGAAATCGTTTATGAAATGCGCTTCGACGACGTGAGCGCGCGCTATGGTGAATTCGGTCCCTTCTATATCAACCTGCGCCTGCACCCTGCCGATCTCTGGCAGCATTTGCACTTGTGAACCGGGGACAGAAGACAGCGATAGCCTAAAAGTTTTCCTTCAAGAACTTCCTGATAGTGTCGTGATCGCCTACTGTGAGTAAAATCGCGTCGCCGCTTTCCAGCATAAACATCACTCGAGTATCCAACCCGACGCGAAGCTCGAAAATGGATGGCCTCAAACGGCGTATGCTCAATCCAGAATGCCGGTGAGGCTTACCGATAGCCTCAGGAAGGCGCGAGATCGCCGCATTAATTTCCACCACGTGTTGTGTTGGAAATTACTTTATAGCGCGCCGATACGAAGGGCGGCTGAGGATGTTCATGCCTTCCAGGTTTTGAGCTTACCCTCTTTTCGCTCTTTCCTGACCTGGGAGAGTAGATTCTTTTCCACACGTTTCATTTCGTTAGGTGTGGCGCCATATTCAGTAAAAGCATAATCCTCGCTGTAAACTTCGACAGGGCGAAGGGCTATAATTTTCCCGCTCGGGAGGTGAAGAATGCCGATGTCTTCACCTTTTGCAGCGCGTGCCAGCAATGCGCCAAGATTCTGTTTTGCCTTGGTGGGAGTAAGTGTTTTCATGCGCCTTTCTAACGTGTCATTTCTATCTGAGAAGAGCAATTGAGTTCTGATGAAGTGATTTATCAAGAACTCCGGAATTTTTTTCGAAAACTGCAACTTTTTAGTAGGGCGTGGCGTCTGCCGATGGATGCGAACTCTGCTCATTCTTGCCCTGACATTTTTGTCGCTCGGCGTTGCTGCCGCCAAGCCTGCGCCCAATGTCATTTTCATTCTGACCGATAATCACGGTGCCTGGACGCTTGGCTGTTACGGCAATAAAGAAATCCGCACTCCGAACATTGATAAACTTGCGGCCGAGGGAACTCTTTTCACCCGTGCTTTCTGCAATAACTCAGTTTGCTCTCCGAGTCGGGCCACGTTTTTAACCGGTTTGATTCCGTCGCAGCATGGGGTGCATGCCTACATTCCGCAGGCTGCCCAGACTGGGCCGGAAGCCTATTCCACCATCGCAGAATTCCGCACACTGCCGAAGATTTTATCGGAAGCGGGATACGTTTGCGGTCTCTCGGGCAAATGGCACCTCGGCGACAATTTAAATCCGCAGGAGGGGTTCACCTATTGGTTCACGAAGGAAGGTGGCCATACCACAACGTTCTATAACGATTCGATGATCTGGAAGAACAAAGTTTATAAAGAGCCAAAATACACCACGGAAGCGATTACCGATCATGCCGTGGAATTTCTTGTACAACAAAAGAGTGATAAACCCTTCTTCCTTTACCTCGCCTACAATGGTCCTTACGGACTTGGCAAAGTCGTAATGGAAGAGCATCGCAACCGCCACACCGCATATTACGCCGATAAAGAGATGAATTCGTATCCCCGCGCGGAGGGGGTCAGTCCGTGGCTGAAGTCGAATCGCGCTGCTGTCAATAACGTGCAAAGCATGCGCACCTATGCCGCCGCAGTCAGCGGCGTGGATGACGGTGTCGGGCGGGTCATGGAAAAATTAAAGGAGTTGGGCTTCGATAAAAACACGCTTGTGGTGTTCAGCGCCGACCAGGGATTGAACGCCGGACATAATGGCTATTGGGGCATGGGTGATCATTCGCGCCCGATCAATACCCTTGATTCCACCGTTCGGATTCCTCTCATTTTCCGGCATCCGCAGGCGGTCGCCTCCGGCAAGACTTCCGATCTCATGGTGCATAACCATGATTTTCTGCCGACGGTCCTTGATCATGTCGGTTTGAAAGAAATGACACCTGGGTCACCACAATTACCCGGCAAAAGTTTTGCTCCGGTCTTGCGTGGGGAAAAGGTGGAATGGGAAAACGTGATTTATCATGATTTCGAAAACACCCGCATGATTCGCACGCCAAAATGGAAACTGACCATTCGCTACCCGCACGGGCCGGATGATCTTTACGACATGGAAAATGATCCCGGTGAAAAGGAGAACCTCATCTATGTCGGTCAACATAGTGCCGCGAAGAACCAATTGAAAAAGAAGCTGGAAACTTTCTTCGCCAAGTACGCCGACCCGAAATATGACCGCTGGAACGGCGGAGCGACCAAGGGAACTGTCATTCTCAAGTAAATCGTTTGCTGAGTCGAGTTACTGAGTCTCTGAATCGGTCTACGTCAGGCTGTCGCGAGACGTTTTACGGCGAATATCGGTCTACTACAGGCTGTCGTAAGGCGATTTACGGCGAATATCGGTCTACTACAGGCTGTCGTAAGGCGTTTTACGGCGAATATCGGTCTACTAC
>JACDHS010000050.1:0-31633 GCA_013820875.1 Verrucomicrobiota bacterium
CAGACCCGCAATTGAAACTGCCAATCCAGAACATGGCCTTCTAACTGGAGAGCCGGATGCGGGAAAACCGCCCGTCCGGTTCGGAGGGAGGGGTGATGCAATCCAATGCGTCATCCCTACCCCTATTAAAGAGTGAGACTATGACAACCGGGCGTCTCAATTTTAATTTTGACGCTTAAAACAAAAGGGGAATTGAAAATTGAGAAATGCAAATTGCAAATTGCAATTTGAATCGTGTTGCATCGCGTTGGCACCGGTTCCGACACGGCAGGCGTTGCTGAACGAGGTCGTTCGAACACCCAACGCGCCGCGTCAATTTGCAATTGCATTTAACATTTTTCAATTTGCAATCTCCCTTCCCACGCCCCTTCCGCAAAGCACCATTCACCGGTTCCACAACGCAACCAGTCCCATCTTCTGTATCAGGCAAATTCCGATGGTGCAGCACACCAATTAGCGTCTTTACATCGATGAACAAACTCTGGTAAATAGAAGGTGTGTTTGGGACAGAATTCGCAGACAAAAAACAGTTTAAAAAATTTGACACTGCGATTTCAGTTCTGTAACAATCGAACTCACACGGAATAAAAAAAGTTAAATGAAAACGAAAACCTCAATCCTAACGGCCCTGATCGCTCTCGCGAGTGGTGCAGGGGCAATGGCTCAAGTTTACTCGCAAAACGTAGTTGGTTACGTGAATGTCACGGTGCCTGCTGGTTTTTCGATGATCGCTAATCCGCTGAATGGGGCTAATAATGGCCTTAACACAATTATACCTACAGCTAGTGAAGGTATGCTGTTGTATAAGTTCAATACAACGTTTGAAGATGCCAATGAGTACTTTGATGGCTTTGGTTGGGCTCAGAATGGTGAGGCGACCACAACGGTTTTGAACCCAGGTGAGGGTGCATTTTTCTACACTCCTTCTGCAGCAACGTTGACGTTCGTAGGTGAGGTTCCTACTGGTGCGCTTAGTAATCCTGTTCCTGGTGGATTTTCTATTGAAGCATCACAAGTGCCGCAAAGTGGGAATTTGACTGCGTTGGGATTCCCGGCCGCTGAGGGTGATTTGGTCTATCTCTTCAACGCTCTGACTCAACAATATGCCGATGCCTACGAATATTTTGACGGTTTCGGTTGGGCCCAAAATGGCGAGGCTGCTGAGCCTACAGTTAATCCTGGTGAGGCATTCTTCTCCGCAAAACTCGCTTCAACGACTTGGAATAGAAGTTTCAATCCGAACAACTAATCTTACTTTATCTACTAAAATAATATGAAAAAATTCTTGATCATCGCATTTGCATCTCTTCTAAGTGTTAGCGCCTTTGCGCAAGGGACTGTAAACTTCAACAATAGTGCGTCGAGTTTGATCATCGATCCGCGGACCGGAGTCGGCGCCGCAGCGGGTGGTGCATTTACTGTAGCACTTTACTGGGGTGTGGCTGGTACGACTGATGCCAGTGCATTGGTACAAATTGGTGCAACAGGACTTGTGAACCCAACGCCGGGTCGTTACAGTGCTGGCACCCGCACAACTGGTGTGGGAACTGCACCTGGAGCAAATGCTGTGTTCCAAGTTAGAGCATGGGAAACGTCGGGTGGTTCTACATGGGACCAGGCTCTGGCATCTGGAGTGTATTATGGTTCATCCGCTCTCTTCACCAGTGCTACTGGTGGTGCTGGAGAACCTCCGAGTGCGGCAGTTTCTCTTTCCGCAACTGTTCCTGGTTTCACCATGGTTCCAGAACCTTCCACCTTCGCACTCGGTGCCCTCGGCCTCGGTGCTCTGTTGATGGTTCGCCGCCGCAAAGTCTAATCACTGACTTGAGGTTTTCGGAAAAGCCGCTCGCAAGAGCGGCTTTTTTGTTTCTCTGGTTTGACTCTTCGCGGAAGCCCCCTAGAATCAATCGTCTGCCAGCGCGTTCGTCTATCGGTTAGGACAGGGCCCTCTCAAGGCTCAGGGACGGGTTCGATTCCCGTACGCGCTACCACTCTTTTATGGTGTTTTGCGGTATTCTGTTGATTTCCTGACGGATTCCTGACAGATTAGGGGCGTGAGCAAAAAGAAGAAGGCTTTTCCCAAAGTGGTGCGCATCGGACAAACTCGCGCCACTATCTACAAAACTCCTTCCAACGGTTCTGAAGCGTTTACAGTTGCTTGGTATGAAGGCTCTGCGAGGAAACGTAAGATGTTCGCCGACCTCGAAGCCGCTGAGCAGCATGCCAACGCCATGGTCAACAATTTGTCCCAAGGCGAAGCCAAGATCGTCCGACTGAGCGGGGCAGAGCTTCTCGCCTATGTTCGCGGTAAGGATGCTGTGGCCGAATTCGGGATCGCACTGGATTCCGCCGCAATTGAATATCGAGATGCTAAACGACTGCTGCGCGGCGGTTCTCTCCTGGAAGCGGCTCGTTACTATGCGGCAAATCGTCTGCAGGAAATCCCACGCAAAACGGTCACGGAGGTGTACGAGGAAATGCTCGCCACCAAACGCGCAGAGGGATTGAGTGAACGGTATTTGGAAGATTTAAAAGCCCGCCTCGGTAAGTTCGCAGGCGATTTTCAAGTGCAGATTGCGGCGATTTCCGGTTCTGAGATCAAAGCCTGGCTTCAGGGTTTGAAGCGGCAGGAAATTAAATCCAAGGGAACGAACGGTGAACGGAAAGTTGCTGAGCCGATTTCTAATCGCACGCGGAATAATTTTAGGTTGGCGGTGCAAACGCTTTTTGCTTATGCAAAAGCGCAAAAGTATCTGGCAAAAAATTGGAACGAGATGGAGGCGGTTCCGCTCTGGAAAAACAAAGAGGAAGAGGTCGAGATTTTCACGGCGGAGGAATTCAGCACGTTGCTGGGTGTGGCGGAAAGTAAGCTGGTTCCATTTCTGGTGATTGGGGCATTCGCTGGGTTGCGGAGCGCCGAGATTGAGCGGTTGGATTGGAGAAAGGTTAATCTGGTGACGGGATACATCACAGTGGATGCCAGCATTGCTAAAACAAATTCGCGGCGATTGGTTCCAATCGCACCGAATTTGAAATTGTGGCTGATGAAGTACGCGAAGGCTTCGGGGCCGGTTGTGGAAATTCCAAATCTCAGCAATGCGGTCGGGCGGATGGTGAAGGCAACTGGTCCAGTCGATCCGCAAGATCCAAGCAAGCGCCTTGCTCCGGCAGTGCAATGGCGGCACAACGCGCTTCGTCACTCGTTCTGCAGTTATCGACTGGCTGAGGTGAAGAGCGCGGCACAAGTGGCTTTGGAAGCGGGTAATTCACCGCAGATGATTTTTAAACATTACCGGGAGCTGGTGACTGATGCGGAAGCAAAGAAATGGTTTTCGATTGCACCAGGTGAGGAAAGCGACCTGATCTATTTGAAACCGGCAGAAGTGTCAAAGGATGTGGCGGTCCACAATGCGGGCTCGGTTGCGGCATAAAGCAACTCGTTGTGAGATGTTTGACACTGATTTTTTGAAGGTGTGGCTAATCGGATTCTTCTATAGACCGCACTTCTGTTTTCAGGACCGCTTCAGAGGTCGGTATTGATTGTTTCTGAACGGTCGATTCAGCGATGCGTTCGGCTTCAGCCTTTGTTTTTGCTGTAACAGTAATCGTCAATTCCCATACAGCGGTTTTTCTGACCGTGGCGGTGTATTTCTTTTCAAGTTGCTGAGCTGGAATTGGTCGTCGGGCGACAGCTTTCTTTTCGCTTTTGCTTGTGGCTCGTTTCGATTTTGAAATGGGATCCGCAACAATCGGTTGTTCGGTCAGGTCATATTTTATCCCGATCACGCGAGCATCTGAAGTTTCGGGCAGGGGTTTGGGAAAGATTAGATAGGAAACGTTTTTGTCGCGCTTGAAACCAATCTGACCAAAGTCCTTTTTATTTCCCACTGTTTCCTGGGCTACGGTAAGAATCCGGTTCTCCTCCATTGCCTTTGCAAATCCTGGATCGTCCTTCGGATCAGACCACAAGGTTGTCACTTGAGGCTTACCCGAAGTTTTGACCAGTTCTGAAAAGCGAATGCTTTTGCCCATACATAGAACATGCATTCGGATATTGCCTGGTTCAATCGGGGCTAACGGGTGGGCCGACCGTCGTTGCGTTCTTTTAAATGTCTCCTTTAGGTATGTTCGTCGGCGGGACGGCTGGCCCAACTCGCCGGCGGAGCGCCGTCGAATCTTAGTCCTTATTTGCCAACCGACGGTAGCGTGCGAAAATAGGCGGTCTATGCTGCCAAGAGGGGAGTTCAGTCCAATGCTTGCCGTGCCGTATCGAGAGACGTTGGTGCGGTATCCTTGCTTTATTCAGCCGAAGCTGGACGGGTTCCGGGCGTATTATCGGGACGGATATCTTCACTCGCGCAACGGGCATCGTTGGGATGCGAAAGTTTTTGCGCATATCACAGGGCGGCTGCGTGAGGTGGTGCCTTCCGGGGCGGTGCTGGATGGCGAGTTGTATCGGCATGGCTGGCCGTTTGAGCGGATCGCCCAGGCGCTGAGTTTGCTGCGCAAAGAGCCGACGGAGGATTTGTTTGAGATTGGTTTTTATGTGTTCGATTCGCCTTCTGAGCTCTGCTTCGGGGAGAGATCGGAATTTTGTCGCAAGCTGGTGAAGAAGATCCGGCATTCGCATGTTCAGGTGGTGCCGTTGGAAGATGTCTCAGGGCGGGAGGTTGCAGATGAGTTGCACGTGAGAAATTTGGGATGCGGGTTTAAAGGGACGATTTATCGGCGCGCCGGTTGCGGGTATCAGTTTGGGCGATCGGAGCGGTTGCTGAAACGAAAAGAAAAAGAGAAAAGGTTGGAGTGTGCTGGGCGGTTTAGGTATACTTAAGCTCCCGGGGCCGCAGGTTGGTTTGCTTGGTTTCCAAGGATCCGCATGATCGTCTCTGTTGTCTCACGAGCTTGAACGATCAAAATTTCTAAATTCTCTACTTCGTCGTCATAATCGGACTGCGATCGCCATCCCTGCAGGTCAGCTAAATGACCGGCCAGCGGACGTTTATTCCTTTCACGAAGATGTCGACGAAGTCCCGAATGATCATCACCACTGCCACTGGGATGGAATCCGAGTTGCCGAACTGCGTAGTTTCTTGAGCAGCAAAAACCTGCGTAGTACATCCGGCTGATTGCGGCACGAACGACGGCCTCAGGGTCCACGCCATCAGGAGGTGAATCGTGGAGAACCCTTGCTAAATCGAGGTACGTTCGCCACTGAAACATTTAGCAGGATTGAAAGTCAGTTGTTACATGGACCCAAGTGTCGCACTCGTTAAGAATGTCTCCCATTTCGTCTCGAAACTTCCGAATTCTCGCCATTAACGATTTATCGTAGTTGGTCTGCCGAATTTGCAAAACCGGAAAGCGGTCTTGGGATTCTCGATCTTTGAACACTTCCAAAAAGAGAGTAGAATCATCGAAGCTTTCAGCAGCCCTTTCCAGAATAGTGATTAAGACAGCTTCAAGTTGTTGGTCTTCTCGAATGAATTCTAAGATTGATTCGGGGTCGGTGATTTTGACGTCTACTTCCGCTGCCTTCATCAAAATTTGGGGAGTCTTGTCTAAACGCAGAATGCCATAACTGTAGCAGACCGTCGCGCGTGGTTGTGGATCAATCAACGGACTCAAATCTTCAAGCACTCTGGCAGCCATTATTTCAAATCGGCAAGCAGGCTTGTTCGCAACAGTTTTTTGGCTGGCTCCTTTGGAATAGGAGTATACATCGAAACAAAAGCTTCCGGTGCCCTGCAGTATCGTTTGATGATGCCGTTCTGCGTTCAACCCTGTCTGGAAGGCCTGGCTGCCCTCGTGACGAACGTGACAACATTCCGTCCCATCAGAGACGAAGCCTTTTACACGATCTTCGGAAGAAGGATGCCAAAGGATTTTGTTGGTCGCCAAAGCGCGAGCTTTGCTCAAACTGGCAAGTGCTGTTTGCCGGAGAACGCCCCCCAGCCTGGGTAACTCCGTGGTCTCTATCGCTTGAAATGGTTGCCAAGTCTCGCTCATTTTAGGAAAGGAAAATAGATGTGACAATTTTTTCTGAAGATATTAACTGAGACTGGAAAGATTCGATGAATTCTCCAAGTTTATCGGTCTTATCTTTAAGGTCAAAGTGGAAATTGAAGTTAAAAACTTGTTCATTAGCATCACCCGTCTCAACTGCTAACTTCATTTTCCAATCTTCTGATTTGCCATAAATTATTGCGCCGTAAGATAGCTCCATTGAATTGAGCTGTCCCGGCAAATGTCTTTTATTTACTTCGATGGCAATGTCGCAGCTTTTTGGTGCGTTCCATGTAAAGTTAAAACCGAGTGCTGTTAATGGGATGTGCGACAATGTTGAAACATACCTCTTCACGATGTCAACTGTCCTAGTGATCGCAGATTGCTTTGTTGGGAGAATCTGAAACCGGTTATTATCGCAAACGATTTGTAACTCTTCCGTTTTAAGGACCGAAAGCTCAGGCGTACAGAGGAAATTTTCGACCTTTTCCTGAATGTTGCAGTGGTCCTTGAACCAGTCAGGAGTAAGAATACTTGGATTATGCGATTGAGCCAACAAAACCATATTGATGATCGTGAGCGTTGGCTTTGTGGCTTTTAGCGTTTCGGCTTGATCACTCATATTAATGGAACTCGGTGAACGGCTTCTTTCGGAGCCTGTTTGACTTAGAACGTAATGGTTTGTTCACATCGTTGGCTATGGGATTAGTGCTGAGTCGGAATAAGGGTCGAAGCTAAGACTGCTTATATCCCATTTTCGGTATCGCCAGGGATCTAATCTCAGCTGGTGTTCGTTCAAGGCGGCAGAAACTTTCACATATCCGAAGTTAGCGCAATGATTTTGATGCTAGCTGCTCATAGGTTGGGTCTCACTCTAGATCCGGTCAAATCGTGTGGGAACCGCAATGCAATAGGGGGGTACAGAAGATATGAATCTCATTTGAAATCAGTTGTTTCCATCCCAATCCTCTTTGAGGCTATTGCGTTTGCATGAAGTTGTCGTGAATTCAGGTCCGCATATCGTCGAGGAATTCTGAGGCGGGTTCTACGCTGGTGACGAGTAAATGATCGCGAGCTCGGGTGCAGGCGACGTAAAGCAGGTGACGCTCGGTGTCATAGACTTCCTGCAAATCGGCATCGTCTCCGACGGATTCAATACGTTCCTGCAGGGGAATGATTTCGTCGTCACAAGCCATCACAACCACCGCGCGAAACTCTAGTCCTTTTGCCAGATGCATCGTGCAGATCGCAAGCTGGTGAGTAGTCGGTTCGACGTTTTCATCGAGGATTTTGAATTCGAGTCCTGATTGTTTTACGGCACAACAAGCACGCTCCAATTCTGCTGGAGAACGGACGAAGATGCCAAACTCGTGAGCGGCCAAACCTTCTTTCAATCGAGAGGAAATCCATTTAGCAACAGCGCCAATTTCCTGCTCTTGTTTTTTGAATGTTTGAATCTCAGGTGCTGGTCCATTGAAGACTGAAACGGTATCGCCACGCTGCTCGACATTTCCATCTACATCAGAGACTTCCGGCCCGAGCAAACGATCTGCCTGCATTCGGATCTGATGTGAGGTTCGGTAGTTGACGCGAAGGCTGCGGGAGCGTCCACGAATATCGACGCCTAATGACAGCCACGAAAACGGCTGTTGGAAGATTCGTTGTCCAAGGTCACCCGCGAAAAAGAGGGCATCTGGACGATGGGTGCCAAGTGCAGCGAGAAAGCGGAGGTGAGCAACGCTGATGTCCTGGGCTTCGTCGACTACTGCGAAGTCGAAGGTGGAAGCTTTGCTTTTCGCGATAGTGGTAGCGAGTTTGGTGAACATCTCGGAAGGTGTGATCATCTTCCTCGATGTCAGGCCAGCCCTCACTCGCTCAAATATCGACCAAAGGATGATGCGCTGCGGTTCTGGCAGTCTCGTTTTTCTGCCCAACCTGGCAACATCGCGGTAGGATTCCCAGGTTGCCAATTGCCACGCATCAACGACGTGCTCCCATTCTGTGAATAGAAACTGTTGGCTGAATTTGTGATTGCCGATTTCCTTCGCTGCGGCTGTGAGAAGTTCAAGAATTACCTCCCGCGGCGCGAGGTTGGCAGCCTGGCCAAAGTGACTTTTATAAAGGCGTCCACCAATCGCATTGATGGAATGAACTTCCAGGCGTTCCGCCAAGCGCGGCTCGTTGCTAATCAACCTGCGGAGCTTCGTGCGCAGGGCATTTGCGAGAATGTGGGAAAAGGTGGTGAGCAGGACTCGTGTGTTGGGATTCGCGCGGGCCAAAGATACTGCACGGTGGAGTGCCACAATGGTTTTCCCGGTGCCAGCAGAACCGGAAACGCGCGCTGGGCCTGCGTAATTTCGCTCCACGAAATGCCGCTGTTCGGGGTGGAGAAAAACCGACCACTTGTCCCAAGGAAATTCGAGTGCCCGCTCCAACTCCTCCAAATTTGTCATGACGCGAAAACGGCGTTGAGCGTCGGGGTGGTCGAAAGGAGTGGTTGCGGCTGAAGCTTGAGTGATACGTGGTTTGCCGCCCGTCGCGAGTTCCAGAAGCGCTTCGGACGCTTCGGAGGGCAATCGGTCCGCAAGTATCAGCAAATTATCTTCAGTAGCATTGAGGACATCTCCAACCCATTCAGGAGGTACTCCATAGCTGAGGAGTTCCTCTTCGGGAATGTTGCTGAAAAGTGTTTTCTGCGTCCGTGCCGGTTTAGGAGTCTCGGACTGGACATAGATTGGAACCAAGACTTTCTGGATGGTTTCCCGGATTTCAACTAATTGCGCCGCGCCCGTTTTGGGATGCGTCTCCAACCTCCGGCGTTCAGCCCATTCATAAGCTTTATCATGGTGGTTCGTGTAGCAGAGCAACAAGCTGCCATCCGTTTTGTGAACAATCAGGCGAATGTCACGACCGACGCGAACGGACCAGAAGTTTTTGTCTTTCGCTTTGTCGAGTTTATGGAACTTCAAACCCGGACTGGCAGGGTTGACTTGCAAGTCGAAGGCGGTCGTCTTCACTGCTTTCTGTTCCTCGCCAGTCAGCCGGGCGAGGCTGTCGGTGAAGGTGTCAGCAATGAGGAAGTTCATTTCAAGGAATTGGCCAGATTTCAACAGCCTTTTCTGCAAAATCAGCGGACCGCTCTTCAACTTGATCGAATCGGAATTCAGGAAATTCCGAAGGAAGCAAATTCGTCAGTTTGATTGCAGAATTCAGATAGGCTGATTTCTTTCGACCAAAAGGATTGTTCGACGCACCTTGATTCAAGGTGCCTGCAAACAGCGTCAAATTGCCAATCCGCGAGACAAAATGTGAATGCTTAGTCTCTGAATTGTTTCCCAAGTAGGAAACCCAATCACCAAATTCGTCTTTGGCCTTTTTCGTTTTAATTTTTTGCGGAATGATGTGTTCAATATGAACCGCGTCCGGGCCGGCGATTAGCAATTCAGAGTAGTTGCCCTGCTTGCTGAGTTCAAATTGCTCAAGACAATAGCGTGCGCGGTCAATCAGCCCTGCGCTGAAATCAAACGCAGCAAACTCATGGCGGAAACGTTCATCTGTGGGCGACATGCGGCGAAACTCTTCAGTAACTTCCTTCAGTGGATCGAGCGCATCTACACTACACAAACGCGCAAAAAGAGTTTCATTCTCGTTCGACCGCTCGCGGCAGACGTGACGGCGAATCAAAAAGGCTTCAGTGAGCTTCAACACCTGAGCAAAATCCTCATCGCTACAGCCTCCAACCCGAAGTGCCATGAGAAACCCATAAGTCTGAAGCGACTTTATCATCCGAAGATTCCGCAAGTGCCGATCAACTGCAGGAAGCCCGGTTTTAGCTTTTACTATTTCGCCGTAAGTTTTAGCACCGATAACCAACTGCTCCAGAAAATCTGCAAAAGAGAGTTGAGGCATATTTTCGGGGACAGCCGTTTTCGGTTCATCCCCGTTATGAATGATTTCGTCGGTTGATTCCTCCGCTTCATCTGCAATTGGCTCATCGAAATACCAGTGACGATCAGAAAGCTGGCTAGCTTCTGTTACCTGCCGCATGAAGACCATTTTGAAATTTGGTATGACGTAGGAAATGGTAATTCGCCGTTTGAGGCGGGCACAAAGAAAGTTGCGGAAAAACGATTCTATCCCGATTCCGTCGAGATGCCGAAGCAGTTCAGCCCATTTCTTACGAGCTAGAGCCAGTGGCCCCGGACCAAATCGTGCGGCATTTCCGAGAATGAAGTTTTTGATGATGTCTGTTGGGCTTAGTTTAAGTCCGCGATTGTTGATAGTTTCAAACAGCTTAAAAGCATCCTTTGCATCGCTCACGTCGAGACGAATAACGATACATTGATTCTTCAGCCGGTAGAGGAACGAGGCCAAGTCGGTCAGCTTTTGGTCATTAATCCATTTTCTAAAGGTGGAGAACGCGAGGGCCAAGTTCTGATTGTCCGGCTGGACTGGAATCTTCCCGCACAGATGTTCGTCGAACTGGTCCGCATCCAACGAATCGAGGAGAATTTTCTTAACCGGTGCCTCACCAAGTGCTCTCGCGTGGAGTAACTGATAGACATCGTGTGCCGCGCTGGTTTCTCCATCTTTTTTGAGGCGGTCAGCAATGCAATGGAGAAGTATGCAGATAGTGGTGAGGCGTTGTTGACCATCGACCAGTTCCAACTCATTGATCCCTGCTTTATGATAACCCGTCAAGCAGACGATGCTGCCCAAAAGATGTGTGTCCGATCCTTCGAGAAGGCTTACGTCATCCAGGAGCTCGCCCAGTTGTTTGTCATGCCAAGAGTAACGCCGCTGATATGCTGGTACAACGTATTGCTCGCCCTCTGCACTTAACAGTTGAGTGATGCTTAGAGATTTTGGAGTTATGATCATAATGATACTTTTCGGGAATTAGGTTCTGAACACTTTCATCACTTCGTCACCGAGATGGTTGATGACTTTGACGGCTATGCGGCCGGATCTGGGTTTTTCGAATGGCCGTGAGGTGTCGCTGTGCAGGGTGGACCAGGCTTCGGCGTTGATTTCAGCTTTCAGCGTGGTTTTCAGGGAGCTGTAAGGATCGTTGGCACCAAGGAAATAGGCGTGGCGGACGAAGAAACTTTCTTCGTTGTAATCGGTGTCGATAAACCAGCAGGCGATGCCGTCCGCACCGTCGCTGATGACTTCGCCGGTCTGTGGGCGGAATACATCGACGCCGTTTACTTTTACGCGGAATTTCCCGTCTTTTTCGGAAAGCAAGTCGATGTCTGGCTCGCCGAAGATGACGAAGAGATTTCCTTTGCCGGTGTTTTTCAAATCATCCGACATGTGAAGGTCGGCGTTCATGCGCGCTTTCAGAACGGGCAACTTGCCGAGTTTGCTGAATTCTGTGGTGTGCGCTTCGTAATTGAAGGCGCAGGCAATCAAGACATCGAAATTCGCATCGGCGGCTTCGCGGGCGGCTTGCACGAGGTCAAGGCGTTGGACGGTGCCGAATTCAGGGCCGATGAAAATGGCGGCGCGGCGTTCTTTGGTTTGGAGTTCCGCGTTTACGCGGTCCGGGGAACCGCCTGAAGGCGGGACTCCAAACGAGGACGCGCCGCCTTCCATGTAACGTCCTTCGGCGCAAACCAAGTCGCCGGGCCACGGGCATAAGGCGGTGAACGTGATTCGGTCTTCCTTGTGCGCCTGTTGAACACCTGAGGTTTTTAGGTTTTCCAGAATCATTTCCGGAAACGATTTCTTCGCGCCGTATTCAGGGCTGTTCTCGTTCAATGAATCTATCAACTCATCGTTTTCATCCACGCCCAACATGCGATGCGGGCTGAGGCTTTCGACGGTGAAGGGACCGGCGACGCGGACGCACTTTTTGTTGTCGTAAGGTTTGTCGTAGAGAAATTCAAACTCGGCTTTGGCGGCGATGGACTTGTCGATTTCCGTCTGCCGGGCGATGCGGGCGGACCACCACTCGGCGTGGAGTTGGTTGGGAGTCCCGGCTTCAGCCGGTGAGGCGTCCTTCTTGGGGAGCGCGCTGGAAATTCCCGTCGTCGCCTTGTTTGCGTGCGCCCCACCGCCTGAAGGCGGGACTCCAAACGGGGGAAGCTCGCGCGGGATTTCCCACTCCTGCCAGGTTGTGCCGAGGGCGGTGTTCAGTTTTTCGCGCAAGGGTTCGAGCACTTTCTGCCACTTGTCCCAGATGACATCGATCTCCGCGTTGTTGGCGATGGATTTGAGGGTGACGTGCGGCACGCGCTCATAGACGAAGCCGTGGCGGATGTTCCCGCGCACGGGCTGCGAACTAGGAGCGATGCGAGCGACTTCGGCTTCCTTGATCTGGCCTTCGCGGGAATCGGCCAGCAGGTAGAACGGATAACGCGCGCCCATGATGCGGGCACGCGCCAGCGCCAGCGCCACGCGCGAGGTGTCTATCGTGATCCAACGGCGTCCCCATTGCTCGGCGACGGTGGCGGTGGTGCCCGAACCGCAGGTCGGGTCGAGCACGAGGTCGCCGGGGTCGGTTGCCATGAGGATGCAGCGCTCAATCGTTTTCTCCGTGGTTTGAACCACATATGTTCTCTCGCCAAAACTACTACTGGTATCTGTCCAGATATTCGAAAGCGCGAGAACGGGGAAGTCGATAAGGTATCTCTTATAAAAGAGTGTAGTGCCCGAAACTATCAATCGACCTGATTTTCTTGCGCGTGCCATTCCATCAGGACTGGTTGACCAATAACGGTTTCTGGGGGTGAAGCTACTTCCACGAAACTCCACAGGCACCTTACCCAAGCTATACTCGTGGCTTGAACTTGCATCGCTCGCTGCAAACACCTTTCCGTCAGAAGGTATGATGTTTGGCGTCAGTCGTTCCTCTTTCGTGAGTTTTCGCTCAATGCCAAAATCATCTTCAAACCAGACATACTGGCTGCCGCCTATTTCTCCGACACTCTTGGGCAGATTGATTTGCCGATACTTGGCATTCACTTTGGATTTGGCATACCAGACAATGAAGTCTGAAACCGTCGGGACGAATTTGTCGGTAGGTGCGCTGGTTTTCTTCAGAACTATCACTGCGATAAAATTTTCATCCCCAAACACCTCATCCATCACCGCGCGGACGCGATGGACATTTTCATCGCCGATTTGCACGAAGATGGAACCGGAGTCAGTGAGCAGGTCGCGGGCGACGGTGAGGCGGTCGCGCAGATAGGTGAGGTAGCTGTGGATGCCGTCGCGCCATGTGTCGCGGAAGGCTTTGACCTGCTCCGGCTCGCGCGTGATGTGATCGGCCTTGCCGTCCTTCACGTCGCGGCTGGTGGTGGACCACTGGAAGTTGCTGTTGAACTTGATGCCGTAGGGCGGGTCGAAGTAAATGCACTGCACCTTGCCGCGCAATCCCTCGCGCTCGGCCAGGCTGGCCATGACTTGCAGGGAGTCGCCGAGGATCATGCGGTTGCTCCAGTTCTGGTCGTGCTGGTAGAACTCGGTCTTGTCCGCGCCCTTGGGGATGCCGTTGAAATCGGCGAAGAGATCGGCGGTCAGTTGGCCGGTTTCGTGCAGGTTCTCCTTGGTGGTGCGGAGCAAATCATCAATCAACACTTTCGGGTGAACTTTTTCCTGGATGTAAAGCGGCGGCGCGTGGACAACGAGGTCGCTCCAATCCTGTTCATCCTTCCCGCGCCAGACGAGTTGGGGGTCGAGGTCTGTGTTACGCGGATATTTAATCGTCTTGGGAGCCTGCTGATTTTTCTCGATGACCGATTGAAACTCGGCGGTGGGGATATTCTTCCGCTTATCCTCACCGTGATTGAGCGTTTCGACGGATTTTGGGGTGGAGGGTTTTTTGGGCATGATGAAATGATTTAGTGTGCAGCGGCCGGTGGGGCTTCGTCCGGTTCTTCCGCTGGTCCGGCTGCAGTCGGTTGTTTAAAGGCTGAAATGACGCCATCGACATGTTCGTGCAAATCGTCTTTCACGGATTGCCAGAGAGGATCCAGAATAAATTCGATGCCTTCGCGGCGGGCCAGTTTGGCGGCTGGGACAAAGTCACTGTCGCCGGTGACCAAAATGATGGTATCGACCTGTTTTTTGAGAGTGAGAGTGGAGATGTCGAGGCCGATGCGCATATCGACCCCTTTTTGACGCAGACCGAGACGGACGTCATCCACAGTGAGGTTGCGCCATGCGTCGGCAATTTTTGCCAATTGATCTGCTTGCGTTGTGGTCAGCGCGGGCGCTGCTCGGCCGGTTCGCGCTTGGACAACGGCGGCATCCAATACAGAAATCCATTCGCGGGTGCGAAGCAGTTTTTTGGTTACTTGAGAATCTTTGATATGCCAGCCGTCTTCCCGGGTGACTTTGCCGAGGCGGAGCGCAAATTTTCGCGCCTTGCGCAGTTCGGCGAACAATTCATTGCGAAAGATGGCTTCGGGCGTTTTAGCAAACTGAATCTGGAGGTTTGAAATGGGATGATGCGCGATTTCATCGAACGGATGCGCGTCGTAGTAAAAGAGGCGATAAACGTGATCAAGCCAGCGACTTTGATCGGTGTTAAAACGCTTGCCGGTCAAGCGTTGAACATGCCGTTTGCAAAGCATACGGGCAGAATTGGCAACAGCGGCAGCGGAATTGCATTGGTGTGGCGGAACCAATTTGGAGAGGCGTTTGATAAAGAATCCGCCGTCGATGAGAATAGCAATTCGGCGTATTCTCATGGGAAAAGCCTCCCGGAAAAGAAAAAGCCCCAAGATTTCGGCGCACGCTCAAGATCTACGAGCGGTCCTACTCTCATGGAGCGGATAAAATATAGATGCATCATCCTGAGTGACGTTGCAAGGGGAAATTTGGAAGGGTTTGTCACAGAGTTGCGTGGTTTGTCGTTACGATTGCGCACTCAATCATCTTGTTAAACTCGCTTTCAACCTTTGTGGCGAAATCGGTGTCGATCTGGTAAACATCCGTGAACTCAGCGAAAGCCCAGCGGCCATATTTTCCCAGATTATTCACGCCAGGCACCCAATAGGTGTCCATGGTGGATTTCTTTTCTTTGGCGTCTTCGCGCCGGTAACCTTTAATTTCGACGATCAGATGCAGCAGGTCGTTCTCGCCGTGTCCGTCATCCACGAGGACGATAAAATCCGGGAGATATTTGCGCGTCTCTGAACCATAGCGGTAAGGCACTTCGAGGCCGAGATTATGATTCTTCACGTAGGATCGCACCTTTGGATGGGATTCGGCAACGCGGCAAAGTTCCGCTTCCCAATCGCTGTCGAGCACAACCCAGTTGACCTGGGAGCGGCGGGCGTCGGTTTCCCAACGATCGGTCCTGGAAGTATTGAAGCGGACGTGAGCGCTTGAGCCTGCTGGATTGTAAGGATCAAGCAATGCTTTGATGGGACGTTGCCCTTCAAAATGACGGGTTATCCCGGCCGTGATTTTGTTGCAAGCCATGTCCGCTAGTTCCTGGTACATGAGCAACGCTGGATACGTATCACCTTTGCAAACGAGACAGGTATCGAGCCATTGCTTGGTAACGCGTTTTAGTTGGCCGAAAAGATGGAGCTTCGGCTCCTCGCCTGGATCGCGCCATTTCGTGTAGAGCAGACGTTGGGTGACGTGAAAAAGAAGGGTCGAGGGACGCATGTCCTCAAGATGTTCAAGACTCATGTCCACGCCTTCGCCGATGATGCCGGAATTACGTGTAATGGAGGGGCCGACGAGATCGGGGCTCAGAATTAGCGTTGAATCGTCGTTGAACTGCGCAACCAAACGCTCATCCGGGAGTTCGACACGATAACCTTCGACACGCGGGAACTTGATTTCGAGAGCGTCGCGTTCGGGGCGAACAGCCTTCACTTGAATTGTTTCGCGAGGGGGTTGGGGTGGAGCGATGACCGGTTTTGCGGTGAAATCAAAAGGGATGCCGAAGATATCGGCGTATTCCACGTTGAAAAGCCCTTCCTCGTTAAGGTCGTAAGATTGGCGGCGGAGCGCGCGACCGATGACCTGTTCGCACAAAAGTTGAGTGCCAAATGCGCGAATGCCAAGAACATGGGTAACAGTGTTGGCATCCCATCCCTCGGTGAGCATGGACACGGAAACGACGCAACGAATTGCACCGCCTAGTTGGCCGGGTTTGCCAACGGTATTCATGACTTCGCGGAGTAGTTCCTGATCAGTGATGCTCTCCGCTTTTTTCTGGTCGCCAGTGCGCTCGGTAATCTCCCGACGGAACCGCTCGATTTCATCGGAAGCCATTGCGCGGAAGTTATCATCGAGGGCATCACCGGCTTCAAGTTGCTCGCTGTCGATGAGAAGCGTGTTCGGTCGAGGAAGGGCGTTGCCGGTTTGTTCGTCAAAATTGCGGAAGAGAGCGAGGCGCCCGTTTTCCAACGTTGAAGTGCCGTCTTCATTCTTCCGGTGGAAACCAGAAATGAAGTCGTAAACAAGTTTCGAAGTGGAAGTGTTGTTACAAACAATGATGAAGCAAGGTGGAACCTTAATTCCTTCTTTCTCCCAAAGTTCAAACGTTTTTTCGTAGTGTCCGTAAAGCGCCTGAAGGGCGGTCTGGAGCCGGGTAGGTAGCTTGAGAGGGTCAAGTTCCTCCGCTTTGCCTCGCCCCTTTTTTGGCATGTCCTTGCGGATGTTTTCCCAAAGGTTGCGGTAAACGGGCATTTCATTGCCCGGAATATTCTCGGCAACGGGAACGCGCGGCAACTTCACGATGCCGCACTCGATGGCATCCATGAGAGAGAAGTCGCTCATGGTCCAGGGGAATAGCGTTCCCTCTGCGTAACCGGAGCCGCGAAGAAAAAATGGAGTCGCAGACAAGTCGATGACACGATTGATGCCCAGCTTACGATTTACCGCTTCCAGGCCGGAGATCCAAAGGCGTGCAGCTTCATTGTTTTTCTCTGCTTCTTTTCGTTCATCGCCCTTCAGATCTTCGTCTGCCGGATCCTTGGGTTTCGCCCGGTAACAATGATGCGCCTCATCGTTGAGGACAAGTATGCCTTTCATACCCATCAGATCGGGCATAACGCGCTGAAGCATTTGGCCTTCCGTTTCCAGCGTGTTCAACTCTTCGCCGCGACCCTGGAGAAGCGATCGGCCACCGGACGAAAGTTCAATCCGCTCCCGCATTTTGAAGGCGTGATAATTGGTGATGACAATTTTCGCTCGGTTTACATCATCGAGCATGTCGCCTGGGACCAACTCGCGATTGGCGTAGTAACTGTCCGGGTCATTCGGTTGCAGGACCCGCAATCGGTCTTTGATAGTCAGTCCCGGTGCGACGACAAGGAACCCGCGACTGAAAGTTTTGCTGTTCGGGCGACGAACTGCATTGATCGTTTGCCAAGCAATGAGCATCGCCATGACAGTTGTTTTGCCAGCGCCAGTTGCCAATTTTAAGGCGAGACGCATCAGTTCGGGATTGGCGTCCTTATTTGCACTGGCGAGATGTTCGAGTAGTCGTTTGCCAGCCTTGGACTGCGGGGCGACCTCCGTTAGCCAGATGGCGGTTTCGGCGGCTTCGACCTGACAGAAGAACGGGCGAACACCGCTAAATTTGTGATGCCGCCAGTGCTGCAAGAGGCGTGCTGTTTCAGGAGTCACCTGCCACTGGCTTGGATTCGGAAGGAGCCGCCATTGATCTACATACTGGCGCAACTCGTTGATGATCGATGTCGCGTCGTATTGTTGGTCTTGCGTTGAAAGACCTTTTCCTTCGTCGAAAATAATCTCTTCCTGTTTGTCTGCTGCTTTGCGTTTCCTGGGTTTCGGAATTGGAGTGATGAATTCTGCCCGGCGACGGCGCTCGATGATTTGTTGCGTCGGTTGCCCGTGCTGGTCCAGTTCCCAATGCCTGGGGGGACACGCGTAGGGAGAATTTAGAATGGGATGGTCAAAGAACGGGTTGGACATCTTAGATTCATCCCTTACGCCGGATAGATGCAGCGTCGTTGTCCGCTGACCGTTTTGGTGCGCTTGCTGTGATTGTTGGGGCCATGGTCGAGGTGATAATGAGCAGAAATTCAGAAGGTTGCATTAAAAAAGGGTCAGGTAGATGCAACTTTGCATTAGTGGCGATTACCACTCCTCAATTGCAGGTTAAGATCCAGAGGTCAGATAAATTTGCTGGAATGAAAGTAAGAGTTGGCGCAAAGGGTGGTTTGTGCTCTGATTCGGCAAGATTTCACCTGGTAAAAATGTTGAAATGACATGGGACACACTCGACTAGGCACGCTGCCGGCGACGCGCAAATGGAAGCAAGTGATCGATTTGATCGCTGAGGGTGCGAGTGCGGCCAGGATTGCAGAGGCCACCATTGACGCGTGGCGGCAGGCGTTCGCCAAAGTACAAGATGATGGAGGTTTCCGGGAAGCTGTCTGGTGGATGACACAAATGGGGGTAGCTGGGGGGCAACAAAATCCACTCGGGTATCTTGACTCGGCTGGATTGGATGTTTCCAACTGCGAATCGGGGATCGATTTCGCTGTAGCACTCTCCACTGCGATCGAAGAAAGAGTGAGCCTGTATCCGAAACGTTCCGCGTTAACGGAACTGGCGCAGCGTGCACTTCTTTCCGTTGTCACCGAGCACCTTCATGACCGGCAACAATCCTTTATGCCGTCAGCCGATGACCTGAAAGGTGCAGTTCGGCGATTGGGAAAGGTCAAAGAATTTGGCGAGTTTTCACGGAAATTCTTTAAGCAGTTAACGCATGAATGCTTGCAGTTCTTTTTGACCCAGGCGACACCCGCACAGATCGGCGACTCACGTAGGTTTCGGACAGCAACTGAAGTCGGACAGTTTGGACGCGCCCTGGAGACTCATTGCTGGGAAGCTTCCGAAATCGTTGAAAAGTTCAGTGGGGAATGGCTTTCCAAAAATCGTTACGAGGGTGGGGGGAAGATTCCGCGCGAAACCGCTGAAAAGTTTGGTTGGTACGCGATGAAGAAAATACAAACGGAGTTGGAAGCACGGGCGCGAAAGGATGGATAACGAGCACCTAATATTATGCGGTGGGGAAACAGTCAAAGGGGCTGCCGGTCGGCAGGTTTTGCAATTGAACGCTTGGTCTCCCACAAGAACACCCGGCCATGTGGGGCTGAAGATCAGCGATCTGCATGAGCAGTTCTTGAAAGTTGCTCCGGAAAAATTTCGAGATCTGTTGGACATAGCAACCTATGTTTATTGCGCCGACCAAGCGACTGAGCGTGGGAAGCACGAAGCAGAAACTTTTGGCAAAACCTGGCGACGGAGTTTTCGATTTCACATTCCAGTCCGGGAGCCAGACTTCTGGAACAGCCAAGTGGTGAAGCAAACCTTGATCGACACGGTTAGCTTTCTTTCCGATGACAACTACGAGTTTACTTTTGTTGCCGCGTCCAATGCTCCACCAATACAGCACTACTTCGAGCACCTTGCTCATTTTGAGCTAAAAGACATGCCTTCGCAGGTGATTTTGTTCTCTGGAGGGTTGGATTCTCTCGCAGGTGCTGTGACCGAAGCGATCGGAGATAAAAGAAGAGTGCTGCTGGTGAACCACCGGCCTACCCCGAAATTGAACAATGTTCATCAGAGACTCAAGAGTGCTCTGGCAGAGAAATCACGGCGATATGCCCCGATGCATGTGTATGTTCGAATCAACAAGAACAGGGAGCTGAACAAGAGTTATTTGCAACGTGCACGATCGTTTCTATACATGGCAATCGCCGGGGTAGCTGCCGAAATGGTGGGACAGAAGAGTGTGCGATTTTACGAGAATGGCATCGTTAGCCTGAACCTCCCGGTGACTGCCCAGGTTGTGGGATCTCGCGCGACACGAACGACACATCCTCGGGTGCTGAAGGGGTATGAGAATCTTTTGAAGCTCGTATCAGGCCATGATTTTACCGTAGATAATCCATTCATCTGGAATACCAAAGGGGAGGTAATCGAAAAGATCGTGAGAGCCGGATGTAGCGAATTGATCGCCAAGTCTATCAGCTGTGCGCATACCTTCACTTTCTCTAACGAACATCCGCACTGTGGAACCTGCTCGCAGTGTATTGATCGACGCTTCGGAGTGCTGGCAGCGAATGCCGAGAAATTTGACCCCAGTGAGGGTTATGAAAGCGACGTGTTTATTGGAAAACGTCCCAAGACCGAAGATAGAATGATGGTAGCACTTTATGTGGAGAGGGCAAAGACAGTCGCGAACATAAAGTCAGCGGCGGAGCTTATCACAAAGTATCCAGAAGCGCTCCGCGCATTGAAATATCTCGGTGAAGCGCCAATGGCCGGTGCAGACAAGATGTTGGAAATGCACCAAAGACATGGGAAAGAGGTAAAAACTGTGCTCGCAGATATGGTGGCGCGACATAAAGAGGCGATTGCTGATGGTACGTTAGAAAATGATTGTTTGTTGAGGTTGGCTTATGACTCAGGCCCTGGTTTGCCTTACGAGGTAGAATTGCCGACGAAGGCGCACGAAAAACAGGAGAAGCGATGGGAAGAGCAGAAAGAGAGCCCCAATGGCTACGCATTGAGACGGGGAAACAAATGGTGGGAGCTGATCTTTGAGGGCAAACGGGAAATCGTGCAGGATGATCGAGGAATGTGCCTGATCGATGAGTTGCTTAAAAATCCGCCAGAGGAGCCTATTCACGCTGTGGTTTTGGAATCTCGCGTTGACGGAGCGCCTGTCAGTGAAGCGTTCGCTCTATTGACGGCTGATGGAAGCGGCGTCGTTAGTGCAGGGGATAAGGGAGTGCTTTCTGAAGCCAGCGGTAGGAGGCTCAATGGGCAAAATTCGATCTTGCGGACAAAGATGGCAGAACTGCGGGAAATTCAAAACGATGAGACGCTTCCATTGGAGGAAAGAGAGGCGGCCGAAGCAGAATTGCAGTGCTTGGTCGCGAGCTATCAAAAGGGCGGCAAGGTCTCGGGTCAAGCGAGCCTGGCGGCAGAACGGGTAAGGAAGGCGATGCGCCGTAAAATCGATGAGTTTAAGAAGGCTGAACTCAGAATAGGTGTTCCGAACGAAATCCTTAAGGCATTCGGCGAGCATCTCGATAAATACATCTGGTTTCCTTCGATGGGGGGCAACGGGAGGAAAGGAACAATAGGGAGTGGTGGTTGTTATATCTACGAAAGACCGCAGGACGTGATCTGGAAGGATTGAACGTCGGTTTAACTGAGAAGCACGCGAAGGTAGCCACCTTCGCGATTTTTTTGTCCGGACACGATTTGTCCGCGCGAGGACACGAAAATTCCGCCTACAGGGTTTGAAGGGGCGAATGGTTCGCCACCATCACAAACCAAAATGGCATCGAACAAGAGATTGAAGGCAGCGCGGGTGCTCAGTGGGCTGACTCAACTGCAATTAGCCGAGAAGGTGGGGCTTAAGGAGATTGAGGTTTCGAGAATCGAGACCGGGCGTTCCCAGGTGAAAGCAGAAATGAAGGGCCGCATTGCTGAGGTGCTGCAAAAGCCAACGTTTGAATTGTTCGACTGCTGAAAGGAAATCAAATGACAAACCAAGCAGAAACAAGCGGAACGCAACGTGAAGAGTTCATCGAGAAACAGGAAGTCGCGAGACGTCTCAACAAAACCCTCCGGACGGTGGACAACTACATGAGACGTCGCTGGATTCCTTATTACAAAATTGGGCGTTCCGTGTCGTTCAAGTGGAGCGAGATCGAAGCGCATCTGGCGGCAACGTGCCGAGTTGGCGGAGGTTATAAACGATGAGAGCGCGACATCGGAGGGGGTTCCATCGGCCTGAAAAGAAAGTAGTGATGCGTGAAAAAAGGAGAATCAACCATGCTTACCGCAACAGAACGCGCTCGCAAATATGTCGCTAAATGTCCCGCTGCGATTAGCGGGCAGGGGGGGCACAATGCCACGTTTCATGTGGCGGCGGTGTTGGTTCATGGGTTTGCGCTTTGGGATGGCGATGCCATGCAGTTGCTCCGGGAATGGAATAGGGGATGTCAGCCGCCCTGGAGCGAAGCGGACCTTGGGCATAAGATTCGGTCGGCGGTGAATGCGCAGCATTTGGAGGCGCGGGGGTATTTGCTTGGTGACAAAACAAATGGAACACCTCATCCGGCTTCCAGCCACCTTCTCCCCAGAGCGGAGAAGGGAAGGAAACATCGCGCGGATTTCGTGATGCCGGCGAAACCGAAATTCTTTCCGATGGTTCTGGCGCGGTTGGCGGCGAGGGCCAAAGGGATTGGTGATGTGGTCGCGTTTCTCGGGGAGCGTTCTCCGGTGCCGGTGGAGGGCGAAACGTCTGCCAGCATTCTTCGGCGGCTTTATCCACGCGGATCGGGTGAAAAGGTGCTGATTTTTTCGGAGATGAGATCGCAGGGACAACTTCTTTGGGAATCGGATTTTTCGGAGACGGTTCCGGCCCGGCGCTTTCCGGCAGGGGTGGATGGAGTCTGGTTTTTGCCTCAGCCGGTGACGGGTGAGTTCCTGCCGAATCCGCGAATGGACGGAAAATTGTCGCGGCGGTCGGAAGAGGCGGTCACGGCGTGGCGTTACATGGTTTTGGAAAGTGACAAAGCGGATGCGGGGGATTGGCTGCGGTGCCTGGTGCAGATGCCACTGCGGATTGCCTGCATTTGCGAATCGGGCGGAAGATCGATTCATGCGCTGGTGAGGCTGGATGCTACGAGCAAAGCGGATTGGGACGCGAAAGTGGCAGTGATGAAACCGGCGCTGGTGACGTTGGGGGCGGATCCCGGAGCGCTGTCTGCGGTGCGTTTGACGCGGTTGCCGCAAGCGAAGCGTGGCGATCGTTTGCAGCGGTTGCTGTATTTGAATCCGGCGAGTGATGGCAGACCGATCATTGGTCAAAACGAGAAAGGATTGCTGTGAGCGAAGGGGAAATGTCGGAGTTTGAAAAGTGGGCGCAAGAGAGCCAGGCAATTGGTCTGCCGAGCATCACGCTCCCGAGTGGTTCAGTGACCATCACCGATTGTGCCGCGCAGTTGTTCGGCCTGATTGCCCCCACAAAAAAGCTTTTTGTGCGAAGCGGTGCGGTGATGACCTTGTCGCAGCGGGACGATGGATTGATGGCGCTCGAGATTCTGAAGCCGGCCGCTGCGCGGTCGTGCTTTGAAAAATATGGTCGGTTGGTGGCGTGGCGAACCGGAGCCAATAACGAACAGGTATTGAAGCCGGTGACCTGTCCGCATGAGATGGCGGATGCATTATTGCAAAGTGCAGAAGCGCGGGATTGCCTGCCGAGGGTGCAAGGGCTGATCAATTGTCCCGTTATTCATGAGGTAAACGGAGAATTGCAGGTGGCAGGACCGGGCTACGATGACACGATTGGGCTATTTGTGACGGGCGGGAAGATGCCGCCGGAAGTGCCATTGCCCGAAGCGGTGAATGAATTGCTCGGCTTGTTATTAGATTTCGACTTTCAAAGTGAAGGAGATAAAGCGCGAGCCCTGGCCAGCCTTCTTACACCGGCGTTGAAGCTGGGAGGTCTTTTGAAAGGGCGTGTGCCGGCGGACGTGGCGGAGGCGGATCAATCGCAATCAGGAAAAACGTACCGGCAAAAGCTCATCGCTGCCTTGTATAATGAGGGCCTGTCGTTGATCAGCAGTCGAGAAGGAGGGGTGGGATCGGTGGATGAAAGTTTGAACCAGCAACTGGTGGCGGGTCGGCCATTCATCCAGTTCGATAACTTTCGCGGCAAATTCGATAGTGCGCACCTGGAAGCGTTTTTGACGGCAGAAAAGTCCTTTTCCTGCCGGGTTCCTTATCGAGGTGAAATAACGGTTTCACCGGAAAACTATTTTATATTCCTCACGTCCAACGGGGTGGATACCACACGGGATTTGGCCAATCGGAGCAACATTATCCGGATTCGTAAAAAGCCTGCGGGATTCCAATTCCGTCAGTTTGCTGAGGGCGATCTGTTGTCCCTGGTGAAACAAAAGCAGGCTTATTATTTAGGCTGCATCTTCGCTTTGATTCGTGAATGGCATCGGAAACAGAAACCGCGAACGGCAGAGACGCGGCACGATTTTCGCGAATGGGTGCAGGTGGTGGATTGGATTTCCCAAAATCTTCTTGGGACCGCCCCGGTGATGGACGGGCATCAACAAGCGCAGGAGCGGGTCAGTAATCCGGCGTTGGTGTGGTTGCGGAAACTCGTCCTGGCGGTGAATGAGACTGATGAGCTTGGGAAACCATTGATTGCTTCTGAACTGCATGAGCTTTGCGGGAGTGCACTGATTGAAATACCGGGGTTGGGCCATGGTGCTGACGAAGATAAAGGAAAAAGAGTCATTGGCACGTTGATGAGCAAACTCTTTCGAGATCAACCGAGGGTTGAGGTCGAGGGATTCGCGATGGTGCGCGAAGAGACATTTGTAGCGCGGGATAATTCGTCTACAGGGGGCAGTTATAAATCCAAAACTTACACAGTAACCAAGATATGACGGCATATTCCGCAGTAACGCAGCAACCGCAGCAAGGGGGTATAGATTCTAGAAAACGGGGGTATTTTCTAGAAGTTTACAGGTGTTGCTGCGGGTTGCTGCGGAAATGAATTTTGAATTATGGGACAATTATTTGAGCAACAACCAAAAGAGAGTGCGAAAGCGTTTGAGGCGTTTTCTGTTTACCTGAACCTTGGGGCGGAACGGTCGCTGTCGGCGGTGGGGCGGAAGTTGGGGAAGAGTGTGGGGCTGATGGAGAGGTGGTCGAGCCGTTATGGCTGGCCGGAACGGGTGCAGGCGCATGGGGCGCACCTGGCCATCGTGGAGCGGGAGGCGACGGAGGCGTTGGCACGTGGGAAAGCGGCGGAATGGCTCACACGGCAGCAATGTCTGCGCGAACGGGAATGGGCTTTGCACGAAAAGTGCATGGCGGCAGCGGAGCGGGCGCTGGGCGTGTTCATGGAACGGGAAAAGGTTTTTGCGACGTTGGGCGACATTGCGCGGATCGTCGAAGTGGCCAGCAAAATGGGGCGGTTGGCGTCGGGGATGGCTACGGAGAAGACGGAGGTCACTGGCGAAGATGGTGGGCCGATCCGGGTGGATCTGGCAGTGGCACTCAACAAGATTTATGGGGAGGTGGTGGATGTTGCCGTCGAACCGGGTGGGAATAGCCGATTGGCGATAGCCGATAACCAAGGAGGGAAGGCTTGAGCGACGCCGTGGAACGATACCTGGCGGCAGGCCGCGAAGCGGGGTGTCCGAAGGACCAAATGGAACATTTCCTGCGGGCTGGTGTCGTTCTCCAGCCGCGACAACTCGCAGCGAGCGCGTCGGCGCGTTCGTGCGATTTCGCGGATGGACCGACGGCAGTCGGATACGGCGGCGCGCGGGGCGGGGGGAAGTCGCATTGGTTACTCGCGCAGATGGGGGCGGATGATTGTCAACGGGTTTCGGGTCTCAAGTGTTTGCTCCTGCGGAAGGTGGGGAAGGCGAACATGGAGAATTTTGAGGATCTGCGGCGGCGGTTGTTTGGGAATCTGAAACATGAGTTTTCGGCGTATCGCGGGGTTTTGTCTTTTGCTAATGGGTCGCGGATTATTGCGGGGCATTTCCAGTCGGAGAAGGATATCGATGCTTATCTGGGGCTGGAATATGACGTGATTGGGATTGAGGAGGCAACGACCCTTTCTTCGCGGAAGCATCAGGATATTACGACTTGTTGTCGCACTTCGAAGCCGAATTGGAGGCCTCGGATTTACTCGACCACGAATCCGGGTGGGATTGGGCATGCGTGGTATCGGACGAAGTTTATTTTGCCTTACTTGGAATTTGAGAAACAGCGTGCCCTCACCCCAGCCCTCTCCCAGGGGGCGAGGGAGAAGATGCCGCGCCGCGATGCCGTGTTCATTCCGGCGAAGGTTGGGGATAATCAGTTCAACAATCCGGAGTATACGAAAGTTTTAGCGAACCTGACCGGCTGGCAGAAGCGGGCTTGGTTTGATGGGGATTGGGATATTGCGGCGGGGCAGTTTTTCACGACGTTTCGGCGTGATGTGCATGTGGTGGATGATTTCGATGACTTGCGGGCGCGGGAATGGTTTGCGGCGTTGGACTATGGTTTTACGCATTACACGGTGTGCCTGCTCGGTTGTACGGATGCTGATGGGAACATGTTTATCGTTGATGAACATGCGGAGCGGCTCTGGTTGCCGCAGCGGCATGCGGAGGCGATCAAGGCGATGGTTTCACGGAGGCGGGTTCCGCATAGCCGATTGGCGATAGCCAATAGCCAGGGGGCGCGGGCATTGGAGATTTCAGATTTGAAACGGTTTGTGGCGGGGGCGGATGTCTTCTCCAGGCAGAGTGATGGAACTACCGTCGCTGCGAATTATGGGAAGCATGGGATTGTATTGCGATGCGCGAATACGGATCGGGTGAATGGGTGGGCGGAGATTCTGCAGCGATTCGGGGATGTCGATGCCGGGATTCAGCCAAAGCTGTTCATTCATCGGCGTTGTGCGCGATTGCTCGAATCGTTGCCGTCCTTGCAGCATGATCCTAACAGGCCGGAGGATGTGCTGAAAGTCGACGCCGACGAAGAAGGCGTCGGCGGCGATGACGCGGCGGATGCGTTTAGATACTTGGTGGCGACGAAGACGCGGAGCGTGGTGCAGAGGAAATTGAGGGGAGTCTAGGTTGAACAGGTCGTGCGCACAGCGAATGCGTTTATTAGTGTGCCTTGGAAGTACCTAGCATCTTCCTGAACCGGTCTCGCTCAATGATTAACACACTATTCGAAGTGCCTGGGTAACCGTTTAGGTAAAGACCTTCGTAGGTCGTGGTGCCAATGCGACGATCTATCCAAACATCGAAGCTTTTGCCCGTTGCGTCCCGAAATGCAATTTGTTGTGTGCCCCCGTCGTAGGGATATACTCTCCCGTAACTTCCAATGGTGGTACTATTGAGATGCTACCCTGCACAAGGGCGTTCTTCGTCTCCGCGGGTGGTTGGGGAGGAGCTTCGCGGCAGCCCAGAAGGAGGCATAAACATGCAAATGTAACTCTGTTCATAGTAGGCTTGTTTTGATCATTGCCCAAAGGTGATGAAGATGCAAGTTCCAGGCTGAGCTGCGTTAGCGGCGAAGCCACGGTTTTTTTTGCGAGGCAGGCCTGGCGCGAGCCGCTGATGTTCAAAAGAGCCGGACGGTTTCGGTTTCTCGGACTTTGTAGTTGATGGTGTAGGTGCTGGATGGCCCTGGGCGATTCTTGCGGATTTTGGCGGTGATGAGTTCGGCTTTGAAGCGGCGCTTTAGCTTCTCCAGTTCGTATTCGGCGGTGGAGCGATCGGGAATGTCAACGAATGAGCAACAGCGCTCGCGGGTGACGGTGTGTTCCAGGGGCAGTAGGAATTGGAGTTTCATTTGATTGAAGGCGGAAGTAAGGGGCGGAGGTGGAACTCCGCCCCATCGGCTTTTTGTCTAGTCTTCGTCAGGGAGCATCACGGTGATGGCGGGCTGTGGGTCGTCGATGTCGAGTGCGCTGCAAACGGCGATCAGCTTCACCAAGCGAGCGCGGATGTTGTCGTTCCAGACATAGAGCGGAACGCCGATGCGTTCTGCACCTTCTCGGCTGTTCTGGATGGCGTAGCGGAGCATCCAGATTATGTCCCACAAACGGCCGACTTCGTCCTGGCCGGTCACACCTTCCGGAATAGCAACGTAGGTGTCGAAGACTGCTCTGGTGATGAAAACCGGAAACTTGATACCGGCTTCCTGAGCGGTCTTGGTGACTTCGATTTGCACGCCGTCGGCGACGGCTTGCTTGCGGGTGTAGCTGTATATGATTTCGCCAAAGGGCGATTCGTTTTGGTTTTTGTCGTTCATGGTTTTGTTCCTTTCATGTTGTCGTAACCGTCGAAATAAAGGCCCTTGCGGCGGGTGTCTTCGCGCCCGCAATGGGCTTGTGCCTCGGCTTCGGTGAGGCCGGTCTTGATGGTGCGCGGGCGTCGGCTAACGCTCGGGTGATAGAACCGCACAATGCGGAAAGTGCGGGGCTCGGTGGTATGTGTAGGTTTCATAAAGAAGGCAAAAGTCAGGGTGGAGGGGCACCTCCACCCCACCGATGGTTTGTTATGCGGCTCGCATGTCAGCGGGAAATTTGGAGCCGTAGCGCTCGCGCGGATCGTAGGAGGCTGGCGTCTTGGTCGGCTGACCGCAGGGGTGCTGCCATGCCTGGCGCTTGTTGTTCCAATGGAAACCAAGCTGGGAGAGAACGGCAGTGACGGTGCGCGGCTGCTTCTGCCCGAACTGGATCCAAACCCAGTTGCCGACTACCTCGGCCAACTCAAAGAAACGGGGTGCTTCTTCCTGTAAGAGACTCAACACCTTATCTGTTGGGAGTGTCCGATTTTGACGACGGAGGTCGTAATCTAAACGCGGGAGCTTTTCGCCGGATGCCTTGTCTGAGCTAAGCTGTTCGGATCGGCTCTGGAGCTCTGAACTGTTTTTAACTTGTTTGTTCTGAATGGATGTTTGCTTTGTTTTCATGGTCTTTTTTTTGAACTGAGCTGTTCGTCTTCGGTCTATCGCCCTTCACCGAAACAAGTGCGCGCATGAGGGCGGCTGGCGGGAGTAGTCTTCAGAGGGCACCGCCATGAGTTGCCCCCTGATGATTAAGCGCACCGGTAAGGGCGAAGACTGAAGAAGAACCAGCCAGATCAAATGACCTGAAAACAAACAACCGTCCTGAAGAACAAAGCGTCGCGAAGCGGTTCCTTTTCCCAAACGCTGGCAGTGCGAAGCATTGCCCGTAATGAGCGGAGCGAATGATGTTGAAGCTGATCCCCCGCGAACCGCCTGACTGAAAACTGCGAAGTGAAAGTGGGTGGCGTGAAGGATGCGATTGAACGGCTGGCGCGCGCACTGCCCAGACGAGGCGGGGTCTGGATCAGCAGTGAGCGTGACAGTCATTCAACCGAGATTGGACACAAGACGCTGTTATATTCGAATGCCGGGGCTGTAGTTTACGGAAGCCGGGGACCCGCACTTGTGTTGCGCCTGCGGCAAGTGTGGGGCGGCAATTGAATATAATGGCCCTTGTGTCTGATCCGGGAAGCAAGTCCGACGCCCAGCCTCGGAACGTAGTGAGAAGCGTAGCGCCGGACGGTCCTTCATGCCACCCACCTAAACGGAGGTCCTTGCGGACGGCGATTTTCCGGACGCACTCGCGGTTCGTTCAAATGGGTTCGCGGGGGGCGCGATTCTCTGACGTGTGTGGAGAATGCAGAAACTCGGCCCGGTCTTCTTCCGAGTTTGGGTGTTCTCAACACTGGTCAGACAAATATCGGGGCGAGAGCAAGGGTGAGGTTTGTCCGAGGCTCAGGCTCGCAGCGTCTGACTAGAAAACTTCGCGAGAACCGTGCCGAGCCTCACTTTTGCCGAGGGGGAATTCAAATGGGGCGCGGGGTCGCGGTCTTTCTGACTTCTGCTTTCTGTGTGGAGCGGCTGGGGCGCTTGCCTGGGGAAACGGGGAGGCAAGGTAAGCCCCGGTTGCGGAGCGCAGATGTGCGGATGTCAGACTGGCATTGGGGGCGAGAGTAAGTGTCGCCGGATTTGTGAAGGCCAGCCTCGCAGGGTCCTCAATTTGTCCACACCTGAGAAGCGTTTCCGGAGCAAATCCAAGACTCTTACCGAGCCGGGGTTCGGGACGTCTCAGATTTTTTGGTGATCGGAGCGAAATGGAACGGGGCGGAACGGAGCTTGCGTAGTGTAGCCGTAGTGGAATGGAGCGCAGGAACAAAAAGATCTGTAGTCGTCCCTTCGGGGGAAGGTTCCAAGGGTCACGATTGTCGCGGTGCCGCTCTCCGCTGTGGAGAGCTACCAGGCACGGCGGAGCGGAAGCATGGAGCGACAAAGAGCGATAGCGTGACTCTTGGAAAAGGGGAATGTTTTCTTGGGCTTTGCTGGGCGGCGCTGTCTTGCTATCCCCAGGCACCTGAGCGGAATCAACCCGTAGGGTTGTGTAGCGATGGTGCTAACGGGGCGGAACATGGGCCGGGACGCAGGCCCGGCTTTTGTGAAGTGGGGGAACAATGAACCGATGGTGATAGCCGATGAACTGCCGCACTGAAATGAGGGGAGCGTATGGAGAAGGCAAAAATTAGGGCGGAGACACAACTCCGCCCCACCGACTTTTTTGGAGGCGCGGAGCGCGATAAGACGAGCCACGTTAGTGGCGAGGTTACACTGTGCTGACACTCGCGCGCGCCGTGCACGTGGCAAACCAGCACGGGTGAATTGGAATGGGAACATCCGGACTGGTGAGACGTCCAACGCGCGCGCGAGTGTAGCCCAAGCAGCGGGCGACCGCGACATCCGGACTGCAATGGCCCGCTGCGGTGCGAGCGTTAGCGATGCATGGGCGACAGCACTCGCGCGCGTGGTGAGACATTCGGACTGGAATTGCGGTCATTCGATCTGCGCGCCTGAATTGGTCTGCATTGGCAGGCAAAGCGACCCTCCGCGTAAGCGCTGAATTGGCTTGGACTTCGCCATTACCTTATAAGAGTGCGGGCGGTTCACCACCGCACCCTCACGTGCCGCAGAAGGTCTCGTAAGCGGGCGCGTTGGGCGCGGGTGGGGTGCTGAAATCTGGCAACTGCCGGTCGTAGGCAAAGGGCTGCGCGATGACGTCGAGGAGCTTCTCCAGTTCACTCAGGTCGCCGTGGAATGTTGCGGCGGCGAGGGATTCCTCGACCTTGTGGTTGCGTGGGATGAACGCGGGATTGTGCTGACGCATCAGGGCGCGGGCTTCGTCCGTGGTCTGCGGCTGGCGACCGAGCCGTGCCTGCCAGCGGGTGTGCCACGCTCGAAATTCCGCGTTGGCCGCGAGTTCGATGTTCGTCATTATTTCGTCTGAGAGGTCGCGGAAGGTGTTGGTGAAATCCGCTCCCAGCTCCTGCATGACCGCGAGAAGGCTCTCGGCTAGTTCGGCATCGCCGGGTTCTTCGTTGAAGAGTCCGAGCTTGGCCCGTTGGCCGACCAGCCAGTGCGTGCGGAAGATTTCCGGAAACGTTTGCAGAACGCTGTTGGCCACGGCGACGGCTTCTTCCTCGTTGGTGTGCAGCAACGGCAGCATGGCGGAGGCGAGCCGCGAAATATTCCAGTGCGCGATTTTCGGCTGGTTGGCGTAGGCGTAACGGCCGTGTTGGTCTATGGAGCTGAAGGCGGTCGCAGGATGATAGGCATCCATGAACGCGCATGGACCGTAGTCGATAGTCTCGCCGGACAGCGCCATGTTGTCGGTATTCATAACTCCATGCACGAAGCCGACGTGCTGCCAGCGTGCGATCAGTGCGGCCTGGCGTTCCAAAACAGCTTCCAGCAATGCGACGTAAGGCTGCTCCATGTTCGTCAACAGGGGGTAGTGGCGTTGCAAGGTGTAATCAACGAGCGCGCGTAAATTCTCATTCTCGCCCGTGGACGCGGCCCATTCGACCGTTCCGACACGGAGGTGGCTGGCCGCGATGCGTGTGAGGATGGCACCAGGCAGCGTCGTCTCGCGAAAGACGGGTTCGCCGGTGGCGACCACGGCCAAACTGCGCGTAGTGGGAATGTTCAGCGCATGCATGGCTTCGCTGATGATGTATTCGCGCAGCATAGGCCCGAGGGCGGCACGACCATCACCGCGACGCGAGTA
>JACDHS010000050.1:31733-34370 GCA_013820875.1 Verrucomicrobiota bacterium
GTTCGCCGGTGGCGACCACGGCCAAACTGCGCGTAGTGGGAATGTTCAGCGCATGCATGGCTTCGCTGATGATGTATTCGCGCAGCATAGGCCCGAGGGCGGCACGACCATCACCGCGACGCGAGTAAGGCGTCGGGCCTGAGCCCTTGAGTTGGATATCGAAGCGTTCACCACGCGGCGTGATTTGTTCACCGAGTAAGATGGCTCGACCATCCCCCAGCCTGACAAAGTTTCCATACTGATGTCCCGCGTACGCTTGAGCGATGGGGGATGCGCCAGGCGGCAAGACGTTGCCAGCAAACCATGCGGCGTTTTCGGATTGAGCGAGCACTGCGGGATCAAGTCCGAGTTCCTCAGCAAGAGGGCGATTCAGAAGAACCAGTCGCGGTGACGAGACTGGTGTCGGCGACACGGATGCAAAAAAGCCAGCCGGCAATCGCGCGTAGGAGTGCTCCAACCGCCAGCCGCCCGTGAGCGGGACGATTGTTGACGTCATCGGCGTGATGGCAGTTTGGGCGTTCATTTCGCTGCGTGGGTTTGGAGGTCTTCAAGCGCAATGAACTCAAGCGCATGAAGGTGCGTCGCTTCGAGCACGACGAGGGGAGCTTTACCTGCATTGAAAGCATCCACCCAGCGCGTCACGCAGAGACACCATTGGTCGCCGGGCTTCAACCCTGGAAAATCGTACTCGGGCCGCGGTGTGGAGAGGTCATTGCCCTGCGCGCGACTGAAGGAGAGGAACTCGGCGGTCGCCACGATACAAACGGTGTGCAGTCCCTTGTCATCGGGGCCGGTGCGGCAAAAGCCGTCGCGATAGAAGCCGGTCATCGGCGCGTAACAGCAGGCTTGAAGAGGTTGACCAAGAACGTTGCTGGGCATGGCAGTGTTTGAAAAATTAATTCGTTAATGCGAAGTGCGCGGGATAACTGAACGCACCTGCCGAAAATCGCAAGCCTCATCTACGTTTTCGACACAACATCCGGTTGGCAGAGTCGATTAGAAAAATTGCTATACCCCATGCCGCCCCTTCTCGTCCGACCTCCCTCAAGGGGATTTGCATTCAATTCATTTCGGCTTACTACCTGCAAGCTGCGGACCCTTTCGCCATTCTGGAACTTGCTCAAGCGCCTCTTTAGCAAGCCGGAAATCACCATCCTTCGAGAAAACGAACCTCGACGAGTTTGCTATCTGTCTTTCGTTTTGAAAATTGGTTGCTGTCTCCGATAGCTCAATCACATCGCCGCTCGAAAGACTATGAACGATGTTATCAAGAAGGCGGGCTTGATTGGCGAATTCGGCTGGAAGTGAGTGTCCGAGGGCTTGGCAAATCTCTGCTTCCGCCTTAGTTTTCCGCCACCCCTCTTCATGGGTCCTGCAATAGAAGGCCAAGCTGAGTTCCGACGAAACTGGCATGTGGATTTCGATCCCGCGAACCCGGAGTCCGCGCGTTGCTCGATGCGGATTTCGGATTTTGTTATACATGGCGATGGGATTGTCGGAGATATAGAATTTCGACTGTCTAGCCGCTTTTACGAGCAACCATGTCTTATTCAAAAAGTCCGGCAGAAAACCGGGAGCATCCGCCAAGCTTTGAATCATGACTTTGCGAGCATCTTCGGTTCGCTCCTTTTCCGTTTGAGGCAGTCCTTCGACAGTTCCGAATCTTCGACCAAATATCTCCGTCATTTGCGTCAGTATAAGAATCTGCTGCTTCACGCGCAGCATTTGGACTGCGGCGAATAACGCAAGGGTCACCCTATCCGCTGGTGTCAGCGAGGCGAGGGTTTGTTGGGTTACAAGCTTGTTCAGGGATTCGCGCGCTGCAGTTTCCAGATTTGAAAGGTTCTTTTCCCCCGTGGTTATGCTTCCGTCCGGCATCTTGATGTCGTAGAGCCCGTTTTCGGCTGCGACGTTCCGGACGTTCGTCCGGAATTCCTTCCTTTCCTGCTTATCGAAAACGTGGATTTGCTCTTCGCCGTCGGCGAAATTCTTTAGCAAGAATTTCGGAACATAGTGCTGGTTCTTCGCCCAATCTGGACGTTGATTCATGCAGGGAAAGATATGATGTCATCGGCAGCTTTGCCATGCCAAAATGCCGCCGATCCAATGGTGTGCGGGAAGTCTTGGACGTTGGAATTCAGAATTGCCTCGTCAGCTCTGATCAAACAGGGAAAGTTTCATTTGTTCGTCAGCTTCGCAGGAGAGACACTCAACTATCATTTCTCCCCAAATTCCGTGAAGCGTCTCATCCCCTCGGAAGCGCGCCAGCTACGGCCCCAACCCTTGCACCTCACAGTACGCTTAACGGCATGGTTGCTTCCGAAATTTACGAGCGACATGTCTTTCCGGTAATTCGCCTTCTTAATCCTTAGCTTAGAACTCGCCGCCGAGTGGAAGGAAAAGTTTTTGGCGAAGATCGAGACATGGGAGACCGAGGCTGGTCTTGCCGTTGATAGACAGGCAGACCGCCTCAAGGCGGAAATTGCTGCTCTCAAACCGAAGTTGGACCGAATCAACGAAATCTAAAATGGTGGTGCTTACTGAATAAAGTGAGAACCCATTTCGAGAACAATCCCGAAGATTAACCCCTCCCCTGAGTATTCCCCGCACAGGGGAACCCCTCTCTTGTGAGAATCC
>JACDHS010000051.1 GCA_013820875.1 Verrucomicrobiota bacterium
GGTCGGCGCGTAGCGCCGAGTTCCCAACCCAGCACTCCATTACTCCAATACTCCATCGCCCCACCACTCCATCACTCCATTGCCCCGTCAGGTTGAACTAAGAAAGACCGGCGGTAGATTTCAACATGAATACCGTTGAAACACGTCAAGCCAAGTTCAGTATTCCCTCCATCATCGCGATTGTGGCCGCGGTTTTAAGTTTCACGACGGGAGCTTTTTTCGGCTTTGTGCTCGCTGTTATCGCCATCATTTTCGGGTTGATTGGAGTGGCTCTCTCTTTGTCCCCAAGTGTTCGGGGCGGCGTTATGAGCACACTGTCATTGTTCGCCGGAGCAATTGCGTTAATCGCGGCGGTCATCAAAGCCTTCATGTGGTTGTTCTAAATCGGCAGGAGAATTGTTCGCCGCTTCATCTCTCCAGGGAAAAACCGATTGGGATTAAGAGGACGTGCCCTCGTGTTTTCATTCTGCGGTTCTGCCAGAGCAAACAATCGGCGTTTCCCTGAATTGACGTCATTCGGTGCGAAACGGATGTTGCGAGGCTTTGGCAAAGGCGGGCGATGGGTGCGACGCACCCGGTTGCAGGAACTTCCACCCAAGGCACAACCAGGGACCACATATTCAGAGGAGAAAAAAATGATTCTACGCATTGATCGGTTGGCCACCGCGTTACCCCGGCCAAAATCTCCAAACGCAAATGCCGCTGCGGCAGTCCAGGAATTGCTCGGAGGCAAGTTTGGCGAAATGTCCACACTGATGAACTACACCTACCAGTCGTTTAACTTTCGCGGACGCACGAAGCTGCGGCCGTTCTACGACCTGGTTTCGAACATCGCGGCTGAGGAATATTCACATATTGAACTCGTTGCCGCGACCATCAACCTGTTGCTTTCCGGCACGACCAAAAGGTCGGACCGCAAAAAGGCAAACGGTTCAAAGGAGAACGCGGCTTCCATGGAAGACGCCCAGAATTGGCGGAACAGCTATCACTTCATCGCCGGCGGTCAAACGGCCTTGCCGGTGGATTCCATGGGGGTTCCCTGGAATGGCAGTTACGTTTTTTCGAGCGGCAATTTGAAGCTGGATTTGTTGCACAACTTTTTCCTGGAATGCGGCGCGCGCGCAAACAAGATGCGCGTTTACGAAATGACCAGCGATCCGACTGCACGTGCCATGGTGGGTTTCCTCCTCGTGCGCGGTGGCGTCCATATTCTGGCCTATGCACGCGCGTTGGAAAAACTAACCGGCACAGATATCAGCGGACTGTTGCCGATTCCGGACGTGAGCAATAAAAAATATCCTGAAGCGCGCAAACACGAAGAGCAGGGGTTGCATCGAATTCTTTACCGTTTCAGCACGGCGGATTATGGGCGCATCGGTGAAATCTGGAAAGGAGTGCATCCTGAGGATGGCCAGGAACTAACTGTTTCGAATGAAATTCCGGAAGGCGCACCATGGCCCGAACTCGAGGACGAGCCGCAATTGCCATCGCCGGGAGTGGATCCGGAGATGATCGCCTATTTTGCGAGGGCAATCGGCGGGCCGAAGAGCGAGGTGGAAGAAGCCGCGCCGCGCAGTAAACGACGTTTCCAGGCCCAGACTCCGACAAGCCGGAGTCGTTGATTGAGGAAAGTGGCTGTCAGAAGGCGAACCATAGCAGGTTAAGATTACCCATCCAGGTTCAAGATCGCCTCTGCCGCCCGGCGGCTGGCGCCGATTGTGCCGAGCGTCGAGACGATTTGTGCGAGGTCGGTTTGCATGGATTGTCGGCGGGCAGGATTTCGCAATAGATCCAAAGCAGCATTCGCAATGTTCGACGGGGTAGCGTTGTCTTGCACGAATTCGGGATAAACTTCCTTGCCGGCCAAAATGTTCGGCATGGAAAGATATTTCACCTGCACGATGCGTTTGCCGATCTGATAGGTGCTCCAGGATGTTTTGTACATTGCGATCGTCGGGACGCCAAAATAGGCGCACTCGATCAGCACCGTCCCGGTTGAGGCGAGGGCGAGTGTGGCCTGGGGCAGCGCCTGCGTCAGGTTTCCGATCTGCACGTGAACATCCGCGGGAATGGAACAAATCTGCTGCGCGTAGATTTTCAATTCTTCGGTCGGGAGAACCATTTCGAATTGCGCTGTCGTCTGTTCGTTCTGAATGATGGCAGCCGCTTCCAGCATGACGGGCAAATGCCGTTTCAATTCGCCGCGACGACTTCCCGGGAGCAGAAGAATCTTCGCGGAATCTGTCGGTGCGCCGGTCGCTGTCGAGAAATTGTGGCTGGCGTAACGATCGAAAATAGGGTGCCCAACGAATTCCACCCGGAGATCGGGAACGCGTTTGGCATACCAATCTTTTTCAAACGGGAAAATGCAAAGAAGCAGGTCAATATCCTGCGCCATCTTTTCGGCCCGACTCGGACGCGACGCCCAGACCTGCGGAGAAACGAATTGCACGATCTTCGGAGTCCAGTTTTTGCAATCGGCCTGATTGTCGCGGATGCAGGCGCGGATGGCGTGAGCGAAGCGGCGGTTGAACCCGGAAAAATCGACGAGGACGATCAGTTCCGGTTTCTTTTCAACAGCAAGTTTGAGCAGGTCATTGAAGATGCGACGGAACTTGCCGTAATTGCGGAGAACATCAGCCAGCCCGATTACGGCATGGCTCGTCATATCAATGGCGAGCGTAACTCCGGCTTCCACCATTTTAGAACCACCCGCCCCAAAGAACTTTGGTGCTTGTGGAACCGCTGATTGTGCAAAACCATTGCGCAATTCCGCCACCAGTTGAGCCGCCAGGGCGTCGCCGCTTGCTTCGCCAGCGATGAACATGACGGAATCGCACTTCATAATTGCCCTGTGTCCTTCGGCTTCACCTGGTTGAGCATTCCGGCAAACTTCAGAGGTAGCAAGGCAACGGCGATACCGAACAGGAAATTCGTCAGTTTGGCCATGACGAAAATGGGCAGGGGAAATGGATTGGTTTTCCATACTTCGTTTTCGAATCGGTGAATGCTCGTGGGAACAGGGAACCCTTTGATGCCAACGACCGGGTTCGGCTGATACTCGACGAGAAACGCGCAGTAGATGCCGAGAACAACCCCGATCACCAGCATGACTTTGAACCGCTTGCGCCAAACCGGTGAAACTTCGCCACGACGCAACGCGCGATATGAGCTGTAGATGATCCAAATGGAAATCGCCAGGACGGGGATGATGAAAAGCAGGCCCATTATTTTGGAGTGTTTGATTCCTGAATTTGTCGCGTGATCTCAAATGCCAGGTCCAGGGCGCGCTTGGCGGATTCGCCGCTGACCCGTGGCGTCAATTGTTGTTCAACGCATTCGACGAAATGAGCGAGTTCCAGTTTAAGCGGTTCTTCTTTTTCGATTGGCACGGGTTCACGGACGATACGTTTTCCACCGAACTCACTGACTATGGCGGAGTCCTTTGCGCGCAAAAGTTTCTTGAGCAGTGAGGATTCCTCTTCGCCTTCCCGGGCGATACGATAAATGAACCCTTCCTGCGCCCGATAATCCAGGGAAAGATAACTGGTCATTTCGCCGCTGCTGAACACCCGGATTTTCCGCATCCGTTCGGGGCTGATCCGGCTGGCGGTCAGGTTCGCGACGCAACCATTGGCAAAGCGCAATCGGGCATTCGCGATGTCTTCGGATTTGCTCAGGACGGGAATGCCGACGGCATCTACGCTGGTGAGCGGCGACTTAACAAAAGCGAGCACCACATCGAGATCATGGATCATCAGGTCAAGCACCACGCCCACATCGGTGCTGCGGGCCGGGTAGGGCGAGAGTCGATGCGTCTCGATGAAGCGCGGTTCTGTCGCCACACTTTCGAGGTATTTGAAGACGGGATTGAAACGTTCGACATGGCCGACCTGGAGAACGCAGCGATGCTGCTGGGCCAGTTGGACGAGTTCTGCGGCCTGGGCGGCATTGTCGGTCATCGGCTTTTCGACGAGCAGATGTTTGCCTTGCATGAGCAATTGTTTCGCGAGATCGAAATGGGTGAACGTCGGGGTGACAATGTTCAACGCATCAGCGGCAGCGGCAGCTTCTGCCACCGAAGTAAAGGCGGGCACCCGGCATTTCTCGGCAATCTTGCGCGCCGTTTCCGGGGAGGAATCGTAAACGCCGACAAATTGGACTCTTCCGGCAGCGGCGAGTTCAGAATAGATGCGCGCATGTTCCTTCCCGAGCGAACCTGTTCCCAACACCGCGACTTTGAGGGTAGCAGACATGCGGGCATGTATAGGGATGACGCAGCCCGGTGCAAAGGCAAAATGGAAACGGAATGGAAAGGGGGTGCAATTTTTTCCGGGTGAGATGGCGTAAAAACGGAGCGCGGCTGTGCTCGAAGAGTCAGCCGCAGCGGGTACGGCAATAGTTGCGGCGTTCAGATTTTGCAGGCCCGCTTGATATCTCACGTGCTGCGGCTGATGCTGCGCACAAATCAGAACAATAGAAACAACGAACCGCGTCGCGGTTACGCCGCGCTCCGATCCTACAATCTCACCCGGAAAAATCACACCCCTGGAAAGGGGAGTTCCACCACAGAGACAAGGAAAGGCCGCAAAATCCATAAGAGCCTGTTTGAAAATGGGTGGAACGGGGCTACCACCCGTTGTCGGTGGCAACCTGCCACCGACTTCCCGGCATTCCCTACCGGGCTTAAATTGTAAATGTCCGTTGCAATCGCAATGGGTTTCGTCAAAATCCGCTGAAATATGCCACGTAAACTCAGTTCTCTTGCGCCAGACTGGTGGGATTACACCACGCTCGACACCGAAATCATCGAAGAAGCCGCAAAGCTGACGCCGGAAAAATTACTCAAACTTTCGCGTCCCGGTTTCAAGATTGTTTACTACGAGACACTGGAAGATTTCTACCTCGCGGAAGCACTTGAATATATCCAGGCATGGAAACAATCCACGGACGACAACCCCGTGGGTATCTGCGGACCGATCGGGCCGACCGAACAACTTCCGCTCGTCGCGCGTCTCGTGAATGCCCTCGGATTGAAACTTCATTCAGCCCACTTCTGGGGCATGGATGAATGGTTGATCAACAATAAAGAAGTGCCGCCGAGTCACCCGCTCTCATTTGAGAAGGCGGACCGCGAACTTTGTTTCAATCGGATTGAGAAGAAGTTGGTTATGCCGGATTCCAATCTCCACTTTCCGAAAGCCGACACGCGTGCATTTTCAAAAACCTGGGATGGCATTCGTTGCGCGGTAATGCAAGGCGGACAGGGCGACATCAAGCACTGGGCGTTTAATGATCCGCTCCCGCGCAAAGGCAAATACAAGAATTCGCCGCCGTCACCGGAAGAATATCGCAAGCTTGGAACCCGTGGCGTTAACCTGCATCCGGTGACCATCGCGCAGAACGCGCGCACCTCCGGAGGTGGTAATGTGACGCTGGTTCCGACGCAAGCGATTACGGTCGGCCCGGTTGAAACCTGGAAAGCTGAGAAGGTTTCCATCTGGCACGCTGGCAATCACGACAATCCTTTCGGTCAACGGCTCACTGCTTACATGATTTCCAAAAAGATCGTGGATACCGCGGTGCCGATGTCACTCCTCGCAGATCATCCGAACGTGCAGTTTAACTATTTCCGTAAAGGAATCGGAACCTGTGCTGTGGAGATGCATTGAAAGTGGAGATTCAACCCACATGACATAGGGGGATGTTAATGTGACAGGCTGTTTCGAATCTTTTGAAGAAGCCCGGGGTCAATCCCATCTCCATTCATAATACGAATACCCGCTTCCTTTTGTTTTAATTCAAAAGTCACCGCGCCGGAATCGCGTGTGAACAGGACTGGAACTCCACAGTTCTCCAAACGTTTACGCAACTGCGCCGAGGCCCGATCAGTCGCTGGTAGTTCGACGTCGGTGATGATGATCAGCTTGGGTTTCAAGCATTCGAGCAATGAACCGTGCAGCGGTTCGCCGTCGCGTGGTAAACCAGACACCACGACATCCGCTTTCAATTCAGGGTGGCGTTCCATGATGAGGCTTTGTCCAGTGCGCGCGAGGTCGGAGAGGAACAGGAAGGTCACACCGTGAACGCTTCGTTTTAAAGCGAGTGGACCATCATCGGCTTGTGAAAATTTATCTCCTTTGCGCGGGTACAGAACGTTCCATCCAACGACCGAATCGCCCTCTGCCACTTCACTCCTGAGATCGGGTGTTTCATCGAGTTGCTTTAGCAGCGTTCGGTAAGGACTGGACCGAAAACTAACCGGGCTGGTGAAAACATGATCCACTCCGAACCCTGATATAATGTTGGTAGCACCGCCGGTATGGCGAACATCACCGTGCGTGAGGAGCAGGTTGGAAAGACGATTAAATCCCTGGGCCTGGAGAAAAGGTTTCACCACGTAATCGGCCGTGCGGGCATCGCCGCAGTCTATTATCAAATCATTTTTGCGACCGGGCGCATCGATCACGATTGAATCGCCACCGCCGAGAGGCATCACCGTGATCTTCCACGTTTGCGCTTCGCGTAACATCGTCATCACCCAGAGGAGCGAAACCACACCGAGTGCGGGGAGAGCCCAACGCTTGTGCTTCGTTTTGAAGATCCATCCCGTGAAAATGGAGAATACAAATCCATAGTAAGCGATGAACTCGAGCAATGAAGGAGAGCGGACATTGAGATAGGCTGCCGGTAACACAGCCGAATGATCGCTGACCCAAACCATGCTCCTCATGAAGAACCAGGCGGAATGGTTGAAGTATTCGGTCAACGGAGGAATCAACACCGCGGTGATTAAACTTCCGATCGTGCTCATCAGGGCGAAGCCAGCCAGGGGGACAACAAAAAGGTTCGCCAACAGACTCACGGGCGTGAACAGATGAAAATAGTTTGCGGCGAAGGGCAGGGAACCGAGCCATGCAGCCGCGGAAGTGATTAAAGTGACTGTGACAAAACGGATGGGAAGATCGAGCCAACGTTGCCATTTGGGACGCAGTTCTGGCGGGAGAAACGGGTCATGCTTCAACACGCGTTGACGCAAGCCTTCAAATGGCGGCATCAGCAACGCAATGCTCAGCACAACAAAAAACGAAAGTTGAAAGCTGGCTTGAAAGAGTTGTTGCGGTTGCCACAGCAGAATGATCAACGCCGCCGTGCCGAGAGAATTCAAGAGATCGCCGGGACGTTTCAACGACCAGCCCAGGATCACCACCGACATCATGATGCTGGAACGCACCGCCGATGGCTGCCAGCCCGTTGCCATGGTGTAAAACCAGAGCAGGGGAATCACCACCAGCCCCGACCAGTGCCGCGGAACTCTCGCCACCCGGAGCAGCGTCAGGAGAATGCCTGCGATCAACGCGATATGGAGTCCGGAAATTGCGAAGATATGCATCGTTCCCGATTTCATGAATCGTTGCGAAGTCTCGGTATCCAGCGCCGATTTCCAGCCGAGCGACATCGCATAGATGAGATGCAACGATTCATCTTCCTCGGGCAAACCGCGCTTCAAGCTCCTTTGCGACCACTTGATAAAACGATCTGAAAACGCCATGGATCGCGCCTCGGTGGATACTCTTTGCCAATCCTCTCCGTCACGCGCGGTCAGTTGGAAATAGATCTCCTGCCGACGCAAAAAATTCCGATAATCAAAAAGGCCTTCTGCGATTGGCTTGGGTGGCGGTTGCAGCACTCCGCTGATCTCCACTTCTTCTCCCTTGCGAAACCTGGTGTCGATTGGGCCGGAGGTGCTGACCAGGATTTCACCAAAGGAAGGTTCCCAATTATGTTTCTTCCGAAACGCACTGGTGCGGACGCGTGCGAGAGAGCGCGACACCGATTCCTCCGTGTTTTCATCGAGAGCTTTGCTTCGCGGTGTTTCGAGGAGTGTGCCGCGGATTGTGGCAAGTTCCGGCCTCTTGGAAAAATGCAGGCGCAGATCGTGCGGCGAAAGTATGGCGGAATGCCACGCGGCATTGGTCCATCCGACGAGGAACAGGAGCGCGAAAAGTGCATGAGTGCGAATTCTGTTTACGGCCAGGGAGACGCCGAGAAGGACGAAGCTCGAAATGAATAAAGCGGATAAGGGCAAACGAAGGTATTCCGCCGCGATGACACCAGCGGCGTAAGTGAGAGCGAAAATGGTGAGCGGTCGTCTCATTACCATCGCTTGCGCCAGCGCCCTATCATCCAGATCGCCAGGATCCCCAACCCGGCGCCAAGTGTGTCTATGAGTACATCCCAAACCGATCCTTGTCGCGTGGGTTGAAAGGATTGATGCAATTCATCGGTGACGGCATACAGCGCCGCGATTCCGATGGCAAAAATCGCATCAGACCGGAGCCACGGTTTGTGCGGATGAAGCTTTGGTTTGCGTCTGGCGCGCCAGAGCAGGGCAGCGAGAATGGCGTATTCGGTGAGATGTCCGGATTTTCGGATGCCGTATTGGATTGCGCGAACGGTTTCGTCACTGGCATCCGGACTGAACCAGCGCAGGATCGGACCGATGAAACGAGATGTTTGCTGGCTGGAAAGTGCCCCGGTGGACCCAGCGAAGATGAGCGTCATCCAGACGATCACCGGCAGCCAATAGATTGTAAACCTTCGAACGGGCACCTGCTATTTGTTCAAAGGATTGGTCGGTCACGCAAGCAAATGTGGTAGCGAAGGGGGATTTCCGAAGGCACGACCGCTGGTACGGCGGACGATGAACTTGTTTCGCGGAGCAGGATCTTTATCCCTTTGGGGAGTTGGGATGTTTTCGTAGCAACACCCTCGGTCCGCAGGGCGAGCTTATGTTTCCCGGAAACAGACCCCCCGCCCCGCGGGGCGGGGGGTGTTGTTACCGTTAGCAATACCCCTCTCCCCGTGGGGAATGGAAATATTTCGCGTAACAATACCCCTCTCCCCGTGGGTTGGGGGTATTGTTACCGTTAGCAGTATCCCTCTCCCACGGGGATGGGGGTATTGCTAACGTTAGCAATACCCCTCGCCCCGCGGGGCGACCCCCTTGTTACGGAAACAGACCCCTCTCCCCGCGGGGCGGGGGGTGCTGTTACCGTTAGCAATACCCCCTTCCCCGTGGGAAAGGGGTGTTGTTACGCGAAATATTTCCATTCCCCACGGGGAGAGGGGTCTGTTTCTGGGACTTTCTCCGCTGTAAGTGGCCGATTGACAGAGTTTTACGGGTTTCCGGGCGGAATTCGGCAGTTTGGGGGGTGGCAGACGGAGCGCGGCTGTGCTCGAAGAGTCAGCCGCAGCGGGTACGGCAATATTCCGGCGTTCAGATTTTGCAGGCCCGCTTGATAATCTCGCGTGCTGCGGCTGATGCTGCGCACGAATCAGGCTCTGCGGTTACGCCGCGCTCCAATTCTACAATCTCACCCGGAAAAAATCACACCCCACAAATAAACCTCTTGGATTTACCCTTTGACTCAAAAGCAAGCTTCGCTATTCTTCGCGCCCTATTTGCTATGGCGAAACTGACCGTTAACGACCTCGATGTTAAAGGAAAACGCGTGTTCATGCGCGTGGATTACAACGTGCCAATGGAAGAAAAAGAGGGGCAGATGGTCATTAATGACATCACCCGCATCTCGGCAACGTTGCCCACCCTTGAGTTGCTCACCAAAAAGGGGGCACGCATCATTCTCACCGCCCACCTTGGCCGTCCAAAAGGTAAACGCGAGCCATCCATGTCACTCAAGCCGGTGGCAGATAAACTTTCTGAAATGATCAGCCGTCCCGTGCAGTTTGTGGATGATTGTATCGGTGAAAAGGTCGAAGCAGCCGCGAATGCCCTCCAGAATGGTGAGATTCTCCTGCTCGAGAACGTCCGTTTTTACGCGGAAGAAGAAGCGAACGATCCTGCTTTTGCCGAAAAACTCGCGAAAGTCGCTGATATTTATGTGAACGACGCTTTCGGCGCGGCGCATCGTGCCCATGCTTCCACGGAAGGTGTTGCTCGTCTCGTCGCCCAGCGCGGCGGCCAATGTGCCGCTGGTTTGCTGATGGAACGCGAATTGAAATATCTCGGCGATGAACTTTCCAATCCGGCCCGTCCATTCGTGGTGATCCTCGGTGGCGCCAAAGTTTCAGACAAAATTAAAGTCATCGATACCCTGCTCGATAAAGCCGATACCATTTTGATCGGTGGAGCGATGGCATATACATTCAAGCTCGCGCAAGGTTTGAAAGTGGGTAAATCGCTGGTGGAACCGGACATGGTGGACACCGCGAAAGCCGCCCTCGAAAAGGCCAAACAGCGCAATGTGCAGTTTTTGCTTCCGAGCGATAACGTGGTCGCAACTCCGGTCAAAACAGACCGCCTGAACAAAAAAGGCAAGCCGGTCATCGAGTTGCACGATCATCGCGTGAACGGTGAACCGAACATTCCCGAAAACGAAGAAGGGGTGGATATCGGCCCGGATACTGCTAAAAAATATTCCGAAGTGATCAGCAGCGCGAAAACGGTTCTTTGGAATGGTCCAATGGGCATTTTCGAAGATCCACGCTTTGCAGAAGGAACGTTCGCAGTGGCGAATGCGGTTGTGCAAGCGACTGAAAAGAACGGCGCGAAGACGATCATCGGCGGCGGCGACAGCGTAAAAGCGATGAACAAAGCCAAGCTTGGTGATAAAGTGACTTTCATGAGCACCGGCGGCGGTGCAAGTTTGGAATTTTTAGAAGGCGCAGTCCTGCCGGGTGTGGCAGCATTGAGTGAGAAATAACGGAATGTTGGAGTGATGGAGTAATGGAGTGTTGAAAACTTCCTTGTTCCAATACTCCATTACTCCACCACTCCATTTTTGAAGATGAATAAAGAACGTAAGTTAATAATTGCAGGCAACTGGAAGATGAATAAGACCGTTGCCGAAGCGCTCATTCTCGCGCAGGGATTGAAGCGCGAACTCCGCGAGGTGAAGGAAGTGGATGTTGTTATCTGCCCCCCGTTCACGGCTTTGGAATCGGTTTCGAAAGAAATGCTCGATTCCAACATCCGGCTCGGCGCGCAAAACATGAGCGAAAACAATTTCGGCGCGTTCACAGGTGAAATCGCCGCTGGAATGCTGAGGGAACTGTCAGTCCGCTACGTGATTCTCGGCCATTCCGAGCGTCGCCAGTATCAAAAGGAATCAGACGAATTGATTTCCAAAAAGGCCCAGGCGGCGCATGCGGCTTCATTGAAGCCGATTGTTTGCGTGGGAGAAACTTTGGATGAACGTGAATCCGGGCAGACCGAAAAGGTCGTGGAAACGCAGGTTCGCGGCAGTCTCGCTGGGTTGACCAAGGATCAAATGGAAGAATCGGTTCTTGCCTACGAACCGGTTTGGGCGATTGGCACCGGCAAAACGGCGACTTCGCAACAGGCGCAGGATGTTCATGCTTTCATTCGCAAATTACTCGTCTCAATGTTTGATGAAACGACAGCGCGGCGTGTTCGGATCCAATATGGCGGAAGTGTGAAAGCGCAGAATGCGCGTGAGCTGATGGGGCAAAAAGATATTGATGGCGCTCTCGTGGGTGGGGCTTCGCTGGACATTCGTAGTTTCGGTGACATAATCAAAAACTCAATTTAAAGAAAATATGATTACAGTGTTCATTTGGCTGCTAACTGCAGTGTTGTTAATAGATTGTTTATTTCTCGTGTTGCTCGTGCTCGTGCAACTGCCAAAAAAGGACGCTGGCGCAGGCCTCGCCTTCGGTGGCGCCGCGACAGACGCCTTGTTCGGCGCGGGTTCAGGAACCGCCCTGACCAAGATTACCAAATATGCCGCGACCATTTTCTTCGTCGTGACACTCGCCCTCGCGGCGCTGCATTCGCACGATAAAAAGGACGTGAGATCTGCAGTGCAGGAATTAATGAAGCAAGAATCCTCCGCGCCGGCAACCCAGCCGAATGCCCTGGGGACTCCAGCAACTCTTCCCGAAGTCATTCCTGCCGCTCCGCAAGGCGCCCCGGCTCCGGTGCCACCAGCAGCGAACGATCAAAACTAAAGATGCCGTTCAGTTTTATCAGAAGCCTTCTCGGAAAATCTCTGGGCGTTCACTGAAGACAGGCAAGATGCCTGTCCTCCTTTAGGCACGCCTTTGCCGCACCGCATGCGGCGTGGCGTCAGTTGGGCTTCTTACTGTGCGCTCGGTCTCACCCTGTTTTTTTCCGGCTGCGCTCAACCGGAGGAACCGGCGGATTTTGTGATTGTCAACGGATCGGAACCCGAATCGCTCGACCCCGCCATCATCACCGGCCAGGCGGAAAGCCGCATTGTTCGTTGCCTCTTCGAAGGCCTTGTTCGCCTTGATCCAAAAAACGCCAGCCCCGTTCCTGGTATTGCTGACAAGTGGGACATCCTCGAGGACGGAAATGTTTACGTTTTTCATCTGCGCAGCAACGCGGTCTGGTCCACCGGAAGGCCCATTACAGCGGAAGATGTTGTTTATTCCTGGAAGCGGGTGTTGGAACCCGCCACTGCTGCCGACTATGCAGGGCAGCTTTATTTCGTAAAAAATGCCGAGGAATATAATACCGGAAAGCTGAAAGATTTTGAGCAGGTGGGTGTGAAAGCGGTTGATGCGCGAACTGTGCGCGTCGAATTGGTCGGACCAACACCGTTCTTCCTTGATCTTTGCGCTTTCACGACCCTCGCCGTCGTGCCGCGCTGGACGATCGAAAAATACGGTGACCGCTGGTTGACCTCTGAAAATCTTCCGAGCAGCAGCACGCATGTGTTGGAGTCCTGGCGCATTCAGGATAAAGTGCGCATTCGCAAAAACCCGCTGCATTGGGACGCAAAGAATGTTCAAAACGAGATCGTCGATTTTCTGCCGATGGATTCCGCCATGACCGCGATGAATCTTTACGAATCCCGTCAGGCCGACATTCTCTGGGACAAAACATTGATCCCCAGCGAACTGATGGATGTGCTCTCCAAACGTGAGGATTGTCATCGTTTCGATTATCTCGGCACTTTTTTCATGCGGTTCAACACCACCCGCAAACCTTTTGATGATCCACGGGTGCGCAAAGCGCTGGCGCTGGTCATTGATAAAAAGCGAATCGTGGAGCGCATCACGCGCGGCGGCGAAAGACCCGCGGACCATTTTGTCCCCAAAGGTATGGTGGTTTACGATCCGCCACCGGGCCTGGGCTATGATCCGGAACTTGCCCGCAAGCTGCTCGCGGAAGCTGGCTTTCCCGGCGGCAAAGGTTTTCCTTCATTTCAATACCTGAGCAAAACGGGGAAACAAGATGAACAGATCGGCGTCGAGATTCAGGCGATGTTTAAGGAGCATCTCGGCATCAACATGGAGCTGAACCAAAAGGAGTGGAAAGTCTATTTATCGGCGCAAGGCAAACTCGATTTCGATGTCAGTCGCAGCAGTTGGATCGGCGATTACAACGATCCAAATACATTTCTCGACATGTTCATGAGCAACAACGGGAATAATCGCACCGGCTGGAAAAGCGTGAAATACGATGATCTGATTCGCGAAGGAAATCTGAAAGTCGATCCGCAAGAGCGAGAGAAGATCCTGCAACAGGCGGAGATACTCCTCGTCCGTGAGGAAACGATCATCGCGCCCATTTACTTCTATGCTGGAATCAACTTTTATCGTCCCGATGAATTAACAGGTATTTATCCAAACCTGTTGGATGAACATCCGATCTGGGCGATACGGAGGGTTAAGCGAGGATCGAACTGATGTATTTTCTGAAGCGCATTTTAGGAATGGTCCCGCTGTTGTTGATCATCAGCTTCCTGGCGTTTTCACTCATCCGCATGGCCCCGGGCGGTCCATTCGACAGGGAACGCAAACCTGCTTCTCCTGAAATCGAGCGCAACCTCGCTGCGAAGTATCACCTGGATAAACCGGTCTGGAAACAATATCTCATCTACCTTGGCGACCTGGCAAAAGGTGACCTTGGTCCCTCGCTGAAATATCGCAACCACTCTGTTAACGACATCATCAAGCAAGGGCTCCCGGTGTCGTTGATGCTGGGCGGTTTCGCATTTTGTTTCGCAATGGGTGTCGGCATTCCGCTCGGTTTTTACACCGCAATACGGCGGGGACAATGGGGAGATTACATCGGCAGCTTTTTTGCATTGCTCGCGTTTTGTATCCCGGCGTTTGTCGTTGGTCCCCTGCTCATCATGTTCTTTTCTATGAAATGGAAAATCTTTCCCGTGGCACTTTGGGAAACACCGCTCCATTTCATTTTGCCGACAGTCGCGCTGGGGCTCTATTTCTCCGGACGCATCGCGCGCCTGATGCGTGAAGGAATGTCGAACACGTTGCATTCGGAATTCATCACCACGGCTCGCGCAAAGGGGTTGAGTGAAGCTGCCATTCTTTGGAAACACGCTTTTCGTATCGCGGTGCTGCCGGTCGTTTCCTATTCCGGCCCATTGCTGGCGGACCTGCTAACCGGATCCTTTGTAGTCGAAAATATTTTCCGCATTCCTGGGATAGGCGTGTTCATGGTGAATAGCACGTTGAATCGTGATTACACCATGGTGGTCGGCCTCGTTCTTCTCTACGCAGTGCTTCTACTCGCCCTGAATCTATTGGTCGATTTCAGCTACAGCCTGCTCGACCGGAGGGTGCGCTATGAGTGATCGCGTCGCCACGCCGGCAGAATCAACGTTACCGAATCCTCCTGCCAGGAAGACGGCGGAACACCTGAGCCCGAACCAACGCGCCTGGATGCGGTTCAAGAAAAACAAACCGGCGGTCATTGGAGGCTGGATTGTCATTGCTGTTGTTTTTCTGGCAATCGTGTGGCCGCTGTTCAGCAACCCAAAACTCGCCTCCCACCTTCCCGAGGCAATGACTTACGGGCAGGGCACCGTCACCGATGCGCAATTTCAGCCGCCCAGTTCCGCCCATTGGTTTGGAACCGATATTCATGGACGCGATTTGTTGAGCCGCTTATTTCATGGAGCGCGCATTTCTTTGCTCGTCGGGGCCGTCGGAGCGACCGTCAGTTTGATCATTGGTGTTCTTTGGGGAGCGATTGCTGGTTATGTCGGCGGACGGACGGACAGCCTGATGATGCGGTTTGTGGATATTCTTTATTCCCTGCCCTCCATCATTTTCGTCATCGTGCTTTTCACAGTGTTTGAGACAAAGCTGAAAACACGGCTCAACGGCTTTCAAAGTTTTCTCGAAGAGACATTCAAGTTCACGTTTGAAACACCGTTAAGTTCACAAGCGCCGATGTTCTTTCTGTTTATCGGACTGGGCGCTGTATCCTGGCTGACCATGGCGCGGATTGTTCGCGGACAGGTTTTATCTTTGAGAGGACGCAACTTTGTGGAAGCCAGCAGAGCCCTTGGCGCCAGCCATGCGCGGGTTCTCTTCAAGCACATTCTGCCGAATGTCTATGGGATTATCATTGTCTATCTGACGCTCACCGTCCCCGCGATCATTCTCTACGAATCTTTCTTGAGTTATCTCGGGCTGGGCATTCAGCCGCCGCAGGCCAGTTGGGGGTCGCTCATTGCCGAAGGAGCGCAACAGATTAATCCCATCCGCATTTATTGGTGGCTGCTCGTTTTTCCCGGCGGAATGCTCGTCACCACCCTGCTCGCCCTCAATTTTGTCGGCGACGGTTTGCGGGACGCGTTTGACCCGCGGGGAACCCGGTAAACCAAAGACTCGACTCTGCTCCGCGTTGCCTATATTTTCTTTCATACGGCATGTCTCTGAAACATCAGATGGGGTTGTTGTTCCGCAGTTTTTTATTCCTGTTTTTATTATTCCTGTTTGTTCCCAGGGCCAGCGCCATTGAAAGCGGGTGCAATCTTCTGAACATCGACGAAGCGGAGTATCTGCACCAGATATGGCGCGCCGAAGACGGCTTGCGCTCCCCCATGGTGAAGGCAATTTTGCAAAGCCGCTCCGGCTATTTGTGGTTCTGCACGGATGAGTCTTTTGTCCGTTTTGATGGTGTTCGCTTCCAGGAAATCGAAATCAAAACCACGGCTGAAAGAACCGATCGATGGTTCACTGGCCTCGCGGAAGCTCATGACGGGAGCATTTGGGCTTCCAGTCTGAACGGCGGAGTCGTCCGCTTTCAAGGAGACACCCTCTCCCACTACGATATGTCGCACGGACTGCTCACCAACTATGTCCTTTCCATCTTTCACGACAGCAAAAGCAATCTTTGGGTGGGAACCGCACTTGGCCTGAATCGTTTCGAGAACGGACGTTTTATCAGCTATACCAATGAACCCGGTTTAGTAGTGGAAGCCGTTCGAGCCATCACCGAAGACAGCAAGGGCAATCTCTGGATCGGAACCGCCAAAGGTTTGGTCGCGATGCGCGACGGTCTCTTCCAAACATTCACCACGGACGACCTCCTTATTTTTGACGGGGTACTGAGCCTGTTCGAAGATCGCCAGGGGCGGTTATGGGTCGGAACAACTGTTGGACTCACTTGCCTGGTGGATGGCAGACCCATGCATTACACGACTGACGAGGGGCTGGCGCACAACACCATTCGCGCCATTTTCCAGGATCGTTTCGGTAATATTTGGATCGGTTCCCAGGGTGGTCTGCAAAAATACAATAATGGAATCTTTTCAATTGTGCGGGTCGCTGACAGTACATCGGTAGATTTCGACGGTATCTCTTTCGTCTATGCGTTGAATGAAGATCATGAGGGAAATCTGTGGGTCGGAAACAACCTGGGATTGAATCGTCTCAAAATTCAAAAGATCAAAACACTGACTAAGAACGACGGGCTGCCCCACAATCTTATCACTTCTGTTTTAGAAGATCGCGACCATAACTTGTGGATCGCCACCTACGGTGGCGGTTTATCCCGATTGGCCAGCGGCCGGATCACCGTCTTTACGACAGATCACGGTTTACCGAACAATCACCTCCTTGGGCTTTGGCAGACTAAAGATGGCGCGATCTGGGTTGGCTCAGACCAAAAAGGCGTTACGCGAATTAAAGACGGTGTGTTTACGACCTATACAGACGGGAACACAAAGGAAAGGCCGTCGGAAAATACAGTTCGGGCGATTTTCGAAGATAGCGAAGGCACCCTCTGGCTCGGTCGCAATTCCGGCATGGTCCGCCTGCACAACGGTCAGATTATAGACTCGCCATTATATCCGGACGGTAACATTAAAAAGATAATCGAAGCCCGCGACGGAACGTTGTGGATTGCCTCCACTCAGGGGTTGACCTCGCTGCGCAAGAATCAAAGCGTCCTCTACACACGGAAAAATGGACTGCCGAGCGATCTTATTAATACCGTTTTCGAAGATTCCGAAGGCTACTTGTGGGTCGCAACCGAGAGCGGCGGCATTCATCGCAAAACGAATCAAGGATTTTCCCCTTCTCCACCTTCCCTTACAGAGCGCATTTTGCACATCACGGAGGATCAATCAGGCAATTTGTGGCTCTCCACTCGTAACGGGATCTTTACCCTCAGCAAGAAACAGCTAAACTCCTTTGTGTCCGGCGAACAGGCCTCTGTGGAGGTGGTCTCCTACGGAAGACGCGATGGAATGAAACGCGCTCAATGCAATGGCATTGCTAATCCGGCTGGCTGGAACACGCATGATGGCCGGATCTGGTTCCCTACCATGTATGGATTGGTGGTGTTCGATCCGAAAACCATTTTTAACAACGATGCCCCCCCTCCGCTGCTGATGCAGGACATCTCTGTCGATGGCAAACCGTTTCCGGTGCAGTCCGAATTCCACTTACCACCTGGCGAAGGCCAAATCGAATTTCACTACGCGGCCCTCAGTTTCCAGGCGATGGAACGCGTTTATTATCAATATATTTTGGAAGGATTCGAGACCAACTGGGTGGATGCCGGCAGCCGCCGTATCGCCCGCTACACCAACCTGCGCCCGGGCCAATATCGTTTCCGTGTCAAAGCCAGCAACAATGACGGTGTTTGGAACGAGGCTGCCTTGACGACGACATTTTCTCTCGCGCCGCATTTTTATCAGACAAAAGGATTCTACGCGGCGTGCGTGCTGGCCACGGTACTTTTCGGGATGGGCATTAATGCAATCCGCATCAGGCAAATGCAACGTCGGGAGTTGCAGCTAAGCCAACTTGTGGAACACCGTACTGCCAAACTGGAAGAAGCCCTCCGCTCCATGGAACGTTTCAACTACAGCATCGCGCACGACCTGCGCGCACCCCTCCGGGCTGTTCGCGGGTTCACCCAGGCTATCTGCGAAGATTACAACCAGGCCTTCGATGCCACTGGAAAAGAATATTGCAAACGTATCGAAGGCTCCATCGAACGAATGGACCAGTTGATTGACGATCTCCTGACCTACGGGCGACTGACGCACACCGAGATTCATCTCGGATGGGTGGACTCAGAATCGGTCTTCAGGAAAGTGATCTGCGATTTCCAATGCATCATCCAGGAAAAGAACGCCAGGATCGATGCGTCACTCCCGCTGCCGAAAGTTTGGGCCAACAGCACTTTGCTTGAACAAATTTTCAGCAATCTTATTGGCAACGCATTGAAGTTTGTTTCCCCGAATGAATCGCCAGAGCTTAAAGTCTGGGCGGAGAGCAAACCACACGGCACCCGCATCTATGTGAAAGATAATGGCATCGGCGTCGCCTCTGAACATCAGGAACGCATCTTCCGGGTATTCGAAAGATTGCACCGCAACGAGGCTTATCCTGGGACCGGCATTGGTCTGGCCATTGTCGAAAAAGCAGCCGAACGGATGGAGGGCCGGGTGGGCGTAATTTCTGAACTGGGCAAGGGCAGTTGCTTCTGGATTGATCTTCCCAGACCACAAAAGAATCATTAGCATAGAAATACCCGGTTGACGTCTCGTGCTCCGTGCCTCAGTTTTCTCGTTCGGGCCGCAGGCTGAAAACCTATTTGTTCGTCTTCGCTGGAGTTCGAAAGAATGGTTCTCCGTTAAATTGACGCAGTCGGCTACCGATTTTTTAATGTTAACAATTCGTGATCTCAAGATGACCCTCGGCGGTCGCACACTGTTCGAAAACGCTTCGTTCCAGGTCAATTACGGCGACCGCGTCGCCCTGGTCGGCCCTAACGGTGCCGGTAAATCAACCCTGTTCTCCATCATTCTCAAACAACGCGATCCCGATTCCGGCACTATCGAGCGCGATGAGTGGACGATGGTCGGTTATCTCCCGCAAGAAGGTGAAGCTCACGGTGACGAATCTGTGCTCGACGTTGCCACTGGGCGAGTGGACGAATTACCGCGTCTTGAAAAACGCCTGCAGGAACTCGAAGCCGCTGGAAATGTTTCCAGCCCGGAATACATGGAGTCTCACGCCAAACACGACGCCCTGAATGATCCACAGGTGGAAACCAAGGCTAAGAAAATGTTGCGCGGACTCGGCTACAAAGAAACGGACTTCAACCGCAAAGCTCGGGAAATGAGCGGTGGCTGGATCATGCGCGCCCGGCTTGCCCGACTGCTCGTCATGGAACCCGACCTTCTCCTGCTGGATGAACCGACCAACCATCTCGACCTGGTTTCACTGCTTTGGCTGCAAAAATATCTCAAGAACTATTCCGGCGCCCTGCTCCTCATTTCGCACGATCGCCAGTTCATGGATGAAATCGTCACGCAGGTACACGACATTTCGGAGAAAAAGCTGATCGCCTATACTGGCAATTATTCGGACTTCCTTGTGCAACGGGAAGAGCGCTACGAACAGCAAGTATCCGCCTACAAAAATCAGCAGAAAGAAATTCAGTCGCTCCAGGAATTCGTCGACCGCTTTCGTTCCGTCACCTCCAAAGCTTCCCAGGCGATGAGCAAGCTCAAACAAATCGAGCGCATTGAACTGATCGAAAAGCCAGTCGCCCCCAAAAAGCCGTTTCGCTTTCAAATCCCGCAACCACCTCGCGGGGGACAGCGTGCCGTGTCGCTTCGCGGAATCCACATGTCTTACGGCACGAATACGGTTTACGAGGGCCTTGACCTCACCGTGGAACGGGGCGAACGCACCGTGCTGGTCGGACCGAACGGGGCAGGCAAATCGACGTTGTTAAAGATTCTCGCCGGAGTCGTTGAATTCCAACAAGGCGAACGTGATCTCGGTCACAACGCCAAGATCGGTTATTTCAGTCAGCATCGCTCCGCCACACTTGATCCGGACAAGACGGTGCTCGATGAAGTTATGGCCAGTGCCCCTTTGATGCGGGAAGACGAAGCTCGCGGGATTCTCGGGTCATTTCTTTTCCGCAAAGACGAGATATTTAAAAAGACGGACGTGCTCAGCGGTGGTGAAAAAACGCGGCTGAACCTGATTAAGTTTCTCGTTGATCCACCGAATCTGCTGCTGATGGACGAACCAACCACGCATTTGGACATTCATACAGTCGAGTCGCTGACCCTCGCCCTCGAACGTTACGATGGCACGCTCGTATTCATTTCCCACGACGTCCATTTCATCCGTCATCTCGCCACAAAAGTGCTCCACGTAAATGACGGCAAGATCAGCCCGTATGTAGGAGGTTATGATTACTTCCTGGAGAAAACGGGGGGCCTCGAAGACGAGCGAGCTGCGCTGACTGCCAAATAGTTACATCAACCTAAAAACGGCAGGTACTTGATAAAACGTCCATCAGAATAACCAATGTTGCCTTTGCAAGTGCCTGAAATAAAGCTGTTTGTGACTTTAGGATCAACTGCGGAGCAGTTGACCGGAATCAGCACTTCCCTATCGCGGCTCCGATTGGGTTATGCTGGATGGACCGATGGACCATGTTCCGAACGGAACGCCTCTCGGTTTCGCTCAAAAAACGGCGAGACAGGCGAAAAGACGTGACGATCATGCAGGTTTTTGGGCTTTCAGCGACTGCCTTCTGTCTCATTACAATTACAGATTCGTCCGACAAAACCGTTCCAAATCACGACTTTAAATTTTTACCTCTTGCCTAAAGTGAACTGGATTTTGCACGCTTGCGTTCGCTGAATGAATACGAATAACGGATTGCCTCTGATACCTCCCAGGATTGTTCCCGTTCTTGACCTGAATTTTCGTCCCGCTGTTTTGGCTAATCGTGCCTTCCGCCAGGAAGTCCGAACATCCGGCAACGTGTTTCCGCTCACGATCGCCTTGGAACAAGCGGATGGCTCCACGTTTCACTTTTCTACAGAAATATTTGCCGAAGGTCATCCGAAGGCAGTCGGCAATTTTATTTATGTCGAGCGCATCGTAAAGTTCCTGCTCTGGGCCTGGGGCGGTTATCGGGTTTATCTCAACGGCCCTGCCTCCCTCGGAGATAAACTAAAAGCGCACTTTGCCGAAACTCCCACGGGTAAGTTCGACGCCGATATTATGGGTAATCGTATTTATGAACGGCCTTTTGAAATCGTCGTGACTGACCTCATTCCGTCCGCTCGCGCCGCCACCGCTCCGCTTGGCCGGCATCTGGATGGTTGCCGGATCGGATTCGATCTCGGTGGCAGCGATCGTAAAACGGCGGCGGTGATCGATGGCAAAGTGGTCTTCAGCGAAGAAGTGGTATGGGATCCCTACATGCAACCCGACCCCGATTATCATTTGGCCGGCATCATGGATTCGTTACAGAAAGCAGCAGAACATTTGCCGCGCGTGGATGCCATTGGCGGCAGTGCGGCGGGTGTTTATGTGAACAATCGCGTCAAAGTCGCTTCTTTGTTTCGCGGTGTTTCCAAAGAGGATTTTAAAAAACGCGTGAAGGATATGTTCCTCGAAGTAAAAACGAAGTGGAACAATGTACCGTTCGAAATCGTAAACGACGGGGAAGTGACCGCGCTAGCCGGGTCGATGTCGCTCAACCGGAATGCAGTTTTGGGTATTGCGATGGGCACAAGTCAGGCTGGCGGTTATGTCACGCCCGAGGGAAATATCACCACCTGGTTGAACGAACTGGCTTTCATGCCGGTGGATTACAATCCGAATGCCGCACGGGATGAATGGAGTGGCGATTACGGTTGCGGCGTGCAGTATTTTTCTCAGCAAGCGGTTGCAAAATTGATTCCTGCCTCGGGTCTCGAAGTGGATTCAAATCTTGGTTTCCCAGAGAAGCTGAAGGCGGTGCAGAGTTTCATGGAGAACAACGACGAACGTGCCGCAAAGATTTACCAGACGATCGGCACCTATCTCGGCTATGCCGTTGCACATTACGCAGATTTCTATGACTTGGAAAACGTGCTGATTCTCGGCCGTGTCACGAGCGGCAAAGGCGGTGACATCATCCTGGATGGAGCGAAGGAAGTGTTGAAAGCGGAGTTCCCGGAGCTTGCGCAAAAGATCACTTTTCACGTCCCTGACGAGAAAGACAAACGGCATGGACAGGCGATTGCTGCCGCAAGTTTACCAAAAATCGATCAGGAAATCCGCGAGGTAGCGTAACACCCCATCGCCAGCTTGCATACGGCCGACGACTCTCTGGATTTCAAGTAACTCGTTACCTCTCTTCTACGAAGGTGTAAAAACAAAAGCCCGCTCTTGCAGCGGGCTTTGCTTTCGAAAACGACAAACGGAAGATTATTCGGTCTCAGGAATCTTGAGCAACTCCTCGGCAGTCCAGGGTTGAGTTCGGCTATCCATCGTTGGCCGATGAGCCTTAACCTGTTCGACAGTAACTGCAGATGCATTGTTTCCCCAAGCTGCGTTACCTCGAATATAAGTTAATACAGCCGCCAAATCCTCATCCGAAAGACCTAGCTGTTGTCCCATGGCTAACATCGCTAAATTCCATTCTGTGCCTTTTACCGTAATCGGCCCTGTCAAACCATTGTACGCGATGAGCAATGCTCGTCCAGGCCCCGGCGTTAACACCCATTCGGAACCGGCCACTGGCGGGGCAACACCTGGACTGCCCAAACCGCTAGGTTGATGACAACCAGCACATGCGAGCGCATAAATCTTTTCACCGCGCTCGAACACGTCATCACCCGATTTCTTGGGGTGAAGCTTCGCTACTTCTTTCACCGATTTGAAAGGAGCATATACCTCTTTTCTAAAACCACCGCCGTATTGATCAATGTGCAGGGCGCCCCAGTAGAGCAGCAATGCGAGCACGACGAAAATGAAAACGGGAGCAGCCGTCTGCGAAGCTTTTGGCTCCGATTCATCATTGCGAACAGATTTCTTGGCGTCCGACTTCATTTCTCTGGAGAATTGGTGTTGGTTGGCGTCGCAGCTTCCGCAGAAGCGGGTGCGGCGTTCGTGTCATCCGTTTCAGGCACTGTAGGTAAAGGAGATTCGAACAAAGAAGCGTCCGAACGAAGGCTTTTCATGTAAGCTACCAAAGAATCGGCGCGGTCGGTCGGAACTACTTCAAACCCCTCCTCAACTTCAAAGCCCTTTGGCAAATCCAAAGCATTGGCAGAGCGTTCCCCCCGGATTTTTCGTTTTTCGAAAAGGTATTTATATTGTGGCATTAACGACTTCTCTATCGTGATCCGTGGATTGTAGAGATGCAGCAGATGCCATTTCGCATCCGGCATACGAGCGCCAATGTTGGCCAGATCAGGCCCGAGTCGGAGCGATCCAAATTGGACCGGTTCATCGCGGAGATAATCCTGGGCAACTGTGAAGCGGAGACCGTATTGAGGCACATCCTGAGGGCGCACTTGTTGCGTATGACAGGCGGCGCAACCTTCTGCGCGATAAACTTGCCTGCCTTGCTCAGCCAAACCCGAGTGCGGCGTAGGATATAGTGCCTCTGCATCGAAAGGTTTCGCGAGTTCCTGATGACCAAGCTGCTTCTGTGGGAGAAAAACCATTCCCGCCCATGACAGGGCAAAGCTGAGGAAGATTCCGAGGAAAAGAATCGGGCCGTAGTTCACTTGCGAGCCTCCTTTCCGCTACCGCAGCAAGCGGTGCAGCAACGTCGAATAACAGAAACGAGATTACTCAAAAACAAAAGGTGCGCTATCAGCAACAGAAGGAAGCCAATCGTGCCGATTCCGATAAACGGCACAGCAACACGAACAGATTTCATAAAATCAGAAAGCGGGTTGTTCCATGAAGTACCTTGCAATATTCCGCCCACCCCCCAGGCAAAAACGATGAGAACCAATCCCGCGACAGAAAAGAGAAAATGACCTTTAACACGACCAAAGATCCATTCAGTTCCTGCAATTCGCGGAACGATAAAATAGATCGCTCCGAATATCGCCATCGCTACCACGCCATAAGTGGCCAATTGCGCTATCGCCAGTCCGAAGAGTGTAAATTCCACCACCTGCGCCACCGGCGGCAAAAAATTGGCCGCGAATGCGAGTGCCCAAAGGATAAAAGCAAAAGCAGCAAACGAGATGAATTTGAATGCAACGCCTCCCTCTTGTTTCGCGGGGCTTTTGATCCATGTTGCGCGCCAATTGATAAACATCGCAACCGCTGGCACCAGCAGTAAAACGCTGGCAACCGTGCTTACACTCGGCATCCACGCCGGCAAACGTGCCCCGACCGGAATCCCGGACCAGCCAGCCGTCAGCAGCCATGACCAAAAACTGATCACTGCAAGGTAATGATTGTTCAGGAGTTGGTTGGAAACTTTTGGCACCATATAGAAAATAATCCCCAAAGCCAGCGGCATCAGCCACAGGAGCAGGAAACCATTCGCGAACCAATAAGCAATAGCCGCCTGCGTGGCACCGCGCACCGGAGAAACCAGCAGCAGCAGTCCTGCAGTGGAAAGCAACCAGGGAAAAATAAAGAATGCCGCCAGAATGAACCATTGAGAGACATAGGTATGCCGTTCATTACGATAGGCGAACGTCAACAGTCCGACAATTCCCATGATAAGATACGCGACGAACAAAACAGCGACCGCATACTGCGGAAACTCAAACCATTCGTAACCCGTGCTCTGTCCAGTGAAAATCCCAAAGACACCGAGGAGAACGCCCAAATTCCAGAACACCGCTCCAACGATCAGAGTGACTCCTGAAACCAGAGCAACTTTCCCCAACCGGCACAATATCCAGATGGCCGCAGCGATTCCCGCTTGTGAAAGGAAACCATACAGGAACATATCCACCGCTGCGGGACGGACACGTCCGTAGGTGAGCCAGTCCACATTGGCCAGCATCCCAGCCGCGTGCATTTTGACGGAACCGAGCACCGCGAACAGCGAACTCAGGGCCAGCCAAAGCAATGCGGCAGTGAAAAGAAACATCAACGCTCCACGACAAGAGGCGTCAATTTTTTCCACTGTTGGAAAAGCTGGATCGCGGTCGCCAGCGGCACCCGACGCAGGTTGATTAGGTGAAGAAGAAGAACGCATCATTCGAATTCGCTCGGTTGTTCTGGAGCTTTGGGCGGCACTGCGGTGGCTTTGTCCAAGCGAGCCAACAGATCGGCACGGGCCGCCTTTGGATCCTTCGCCTTTTGAATAGTCACTTGCATCGCAAGGTCAACCGGCAGTCGAACCAGGTTCTTGCTTTGATCCTGCCATCCGATGTTGTTCAAAATTTCTGTATCAGCCAATTTCAGGTCCGCTGCAGCTTTGCGGCGTTCAACAGAACGATCGGCGCCAATTGGTGCCGGTTTCGTGCTTAACATGAGCCACGCGAGCCAGCCGATGATTAAAAATGTGCCGAGAATTGCGACGGTATAAATCGCACCGCTCACAGAAGAAGGTTTTTTGTTCGAATCGCTCATTATTTGCCTTCGTATTGAGCTACTACGTAAGTGGTCGCTCCTGGTAGTTGGTGAATGCCCAGTGCTTCACCCAACCGCGGATCCTTGATCGGATACGCAGGATGACTGAGAAAATGCTTGATCCAGACCACTGCCAAAACGCTGCCAATGAAAGCCATACAAGCAAAGACCATTATAATGGACAGCGGTGCCTGGTCATATCCGTCGGGGAGGAGGACTGGCATGATGTTGTAGGAGATATCGCAGAAATGCATGAGCCATGCCCAGATCGCCAGCGGAACTATCACTGTGCCACTGAGTTTCGCATCAATTCGAAGCAGCGCAAGAAACGGAAGAAAGAAGTGACCAAAGATCAGCAGCATACCGAACTGCCACCAGGTTCCCTGTTCACGTTTGATGTACCAGAAGGTTTCTTCCGGGATATTCGCATTCCAAATAATAAAATACTGGGAGAAATGGATGTAAGCGTAGAAGACGGTGAATGCGAACATGAGCACACCGAGATCATGCCCCTGTCGGTTCGTAATCACTTTGCTCAAGTGGCCGGTGCGCTTCAAAACCAGGGCCAGGAAGTAAACCGTCGCCAATGTAAACCAAACAGATTCCGCAAAGAAATAAACACCATACATCGTGGAGAACCATTGATGCTCCAATGACTTTACCCAGAGCATAATCGCCATGGTCACAGAAATGGCGAACAGGAACATCCCCCAGCAGGAATGAAAACGCATTTTGTAGGTGCATTGAGCCGACCCTGTTTCGTCCTGGCGCAGTGACCATGCTCGCAGCTTGCGAGTGAGCAACCACCAGACCAGGAAAATTCCACCGGATATTATATACCACGCTGGTTTATTAAGCAGGGCATGTTTTGCATGTAACGCATGGTCCGTATTCGGATCCATCGTCATCCACGGATAAATCGTCGGTGCCATGATCGCGATCGGGATGAACAGGATCGCCATGGTGGGAAAGAGCAAAACGGACAGATGCTCGGCAACACGGCGGATCGGAACAGACCAGGCGGCATCGAATAAATGATGGATTAATACCAGGAACAATCCACCCACGCAGATGCTCAGGAAATAAATGTAAGCCGTGAGATAGGTGAAGCCAAACTGTTTCGGGTCAAGCATCGCGCCAATCAGGGCAATGACCAGCCCAATGCCTCCGACGATATATGGCACCTTCTTCCAACTGGACAAATCCAGCCGGGAATCGGCGCCGGGACCAACAGTTGTCGAGTGAGAACTCATAGAAATTATTTCTGTGCTGGAGCTGCGCTCAGTCCGGGCAATTTCGCACGAAGATCTGCCGGAACATCTTCCGGCGCACCCAAACGCGCAAGTTGCAAGGCCCGAACATACGAGACGATTGCCCAACGATCGTTAACATCAATCTTATCACCGTAAGAACCCATCAACCCTTTTCCATGGGTGATGATGTCGAACAATTCACCATCGGTTTGACGAACAATTCGTTGATCATGAAGATTAGCAACGATAGTCATGCCAAATTTGGTAGTAATACCTTTGCCATCACCGCTGGCACCGTGACACGGCAAGCAAGTGATCGCATAACGTTCCTGACCGCGCGCCATCAATTGCTCGGTTACCGCGACAGGGAGCGTCTCAACATAGTTGGTGCTGCCAGCCTGGCGCCCCGTATTGAAAGGATGATCTTGAAACGGATAGACTTCTTGTTCGCCCAGTTTGGTTCCTTTGGTATAGGCAATAGTGCCGGGAACCTGAGCACGTGAACTACGATTGTCCGGGAAAAAATCGAATGTTGTTTGTGGACGCAGCTTCGGCTGGCGATCCATGTCGGGAAATATCTCGATGGGCGGTTTGCGCGATGTGCTGCCGCGAAAACCGGCAATCGCCACGACGGTCACACAAAGGAGGAGCCAGAATAAAAGAAAGTAACGCATCATTCCTCCACGAGTTCAATATGCTTGCTGCCGGCCAATTCCAGCAACCTGCGGATTTCCGCTTCCGAATATTTCGGATCAGTTGATTCGACGACGATGAAAAACTTATCGTGTGTCACTTTGGCAAACCGGGCGCTCTTGAACAACGGACTATACCAACGTGGCAAACGATTCAAGAACATCATGCCGAGGATCGCTCCGAAGGCGCCGAAGAGAATGGTCAACTCGTAAGCAGGCGGGAAAGCACCGAACGGACTGAACATCGGTTTACCACCGACAATGAGTGGATAATCGATCGCATTCATCCACCAGATCATCAGCATGCCAAGGCCGTAACCAGCAACACCCCCGACGAAGGCGAACCAGCCGACCTTGGAATTACCCAGGCCCATGGCGGCATCCATTCCGTGGATTGGAAACGGAGTGTAAACGTCCCAGCGAGTGAATCCTTTTCCATGGATCACTTCTGCTGCGTGCATAACGTCAGCCGGAGTATCAAACTCTGCCAACAAAGCGTAAGGTGTTTGTGTCTGGGCCATCAGTGATGTCCTCCTTTGGCACCACCGGCGGGGTGATGCGGGTCAGCTTGCGGTGTGACTGCTTTTACTTCCGAGATTGCGATCATCGGCAGGAAACGCAGGAACAACAGGAACAAGGTAAAGAACATTCCGAACGTTCCAAGATAGGTCAGGATATCCACCGGGGTTGGGATGAAATAACCCCAACTCGATGGCAGATAATCGCGGTGAAGCGAGATCACGATGATCACGAAACGTTCGAACCACATCCCGATATTCACCAGAATCGAGGCGATAAATACGATGGCCAAATTGTTGCGGAACCGTTTGAACCAGAAAATCTGGGGCACGATGGTGTTACAGATGATCATCGCCCAATAACCCCAGGCATAAGGCCCAATCGCACGGTTGATGAACGCGAAACGTTCGTATTCGCTGCCGCTATACCAGGCGATGAAAAATTCCATCCCGTAGGCATAAGCAACGATTGAACCGGTCGCCAGCGTCACTTTGCACATCAAATCGATGTGACGCATCGTGATGATATCCTCCAGTTTTAACATCTGGCGCAACGGCACCAGCAGCGTCAGCACCATGCCGAATCCAGAGAAAATAGCGCCAGCCACGAAGTAGGGCGGGAAAATCGTCGTGTGCCATCCAGGGACTTGCGACACCGCGAAGTCCAATGAAACGATGGAATGCACCGACAACACCAGCGGGGTCGAAAGCCCGGCCAGGATCAAATACGCTTTTTCGTAATTGCTCCAGTGACGATTCGATCCAGTCCAGCCGAGTGCGAACAATCCATAAGCGAACTTGCGAATCTTCGTCCTGGCACGATCGCGCATGACAGCAAGGTCAGGAACCAGGCCTACATACCAGAACAACGCGGACACAGTAAAATAAGTCGAGACAGCGAACACGTCCCACATCAGCGGCGAACGGAACTGTGGCCAGATGGCATTCGCGGTCGGAATCGGGAATAACCACCAGTCGAACCAAACACGACCGACGTGCAATGCCGGATAAATACCGGCGCACATAACGGCGAAGATGGTCATCGCTTCAGCGGCGCGGTTCACCGCGGTGCGCCAGCGTTGGCGCAAGAGACACAAAATTGCGGAGATCAACGTTCCGGCGTGGCCGATACCGATCCACCAGACGAAGTTGATGATGTCCCAACCCCACATCACCGGGTGTTGATTACCCCAGACACCGACACCGACCGAAATTTGGTAGAGCAACATGGCGCCCAAAACTGCGGCTCCAAGTGCACTCGGAATGAAAGCCATCCACCACCACATCGGCGTTTTGCCTTCGACAATTCCCGCCACCCGGTCGGAGATCCAACCGATGCTGCGGTTATTTGCGACCAACGGCTCGCGTTCCAACTCACGCGGAGGCGGGGCTACCTTAAGATCTGGAACTGTGCTGGCCATTAGTGCGTTCCTTTCGTCTCGCCGTGCGCGGTATCCGGGCCGTGTTTTTCAAAAGGATTTTGGCCTTCTGAATGATTGTTCTTCTGATACTCACCGATGGTGAACGGATGTTCGTAAGCGTCCGGCATACTGGGATTCGGATTACGGATTTTCGCCAGGTAGGTGAGGCGCGGTTTAGTGAGCAGGAATTCCAACACAGAATAATTCCGCGGTTCCTGTTTCAACTTCGCCACTTGACTTTCCGGATCGGAAATATCACCGAAAACAATCGCGTCCGCCGGGCAAGCCTGCTGACAAGCCACCTTGGGCATTGTGCCTTCACTTTCTTTCACGCGAACATCGCCGGAAGCACCTGCTTTGACCTTTTGCGCGATCTTGGCTTGCTGGAGGCGTTGCACGCAGAAGGTGCATTTCTCCATGACGCCACGCATACGAACCGTGACATCTGGATTCTTCGCCATCTTGTAAAGATCCCAGTCGTCGCCCGTGCGCCAGCCTTTATCCGGATCCTTCAGCCATTTGGTCATGCCCCATTCGCCATCCACCTTGTTAATCATCGGCGTTGGGTACCAGGGACCTTTCAATTCCTTCAGCGTGCGCTTGTTGTAATCGAAGAAATTGAAGCGACGGACCTTATACGGGCAGTTGTTTGAGCAGTAACGGGTTCCGACGCAACGGTTGTAAACCATGAGGTTTAAACCTTCTTCGTCATGAACAGTCGCGTTGACCGGGCAAACACTTTCGCAGGGAGCAGCTTCGCAGTGCTGGCAAAGCATCGGTTGCGTGACCATCTGCGGATCTTCAACAGTGCCGGCAAAATAGCGATCCAAGCGCAGCCAATGCATTTCGCGACCGCGACCCACCTGGTCTTTGCCAACGATCGGAACATTGTTCTCGCTTTGGCAGGCAATCGCGCAGGAGTTACATCCAACGCAACTGGTCAAATCGATAACCATACCCCATTGATGCAACGCTTGATCTTTCCGGGCATCCAACGGGTTTGGATACATGGAACGCATCCCTCCAGGAGGCTCCTGCAGATCCAATGCTTTAACGAAATCAGCACGCTTCTCGTATTGATCGAGTGTCGCTTCACGAATGATCGGGCGACCGCGCATCGAACCGTGATCCTGGGTGACGACCAGTAGGTGTGTCTTACCGGTATTGGTCAGTTTCGCACCCGAAGCGAAACGGCGCGCGTTCCCCGGCAACAGGCGGTAGGCATTGTAGCCTGTCCCCTGCCCGATGCGTCCCGTGTTTTCACGGCCATAACCAAGCGCCATCCCAACAATGTTGTCGGCCAATCCGGGTTGGATCCAGGCGGGACCTTCCACTTCACGGCCATTGAGGGAAATCTTCACCAACGGAACCTGCAGGTTCGCGTTCTCGTGATTGACGACATCAACACCGAGTTGCTTCGCCGTCGCGGGACTCAATAAAATAGCGTTATCCCAAACAATCTTAGTGATCGGATCCGGCAACTCCTGCAGCCAGCCGTTGTTGTTGTACCGACCGTCATCCACGCTGTAATCGCGGTGGAAAACCACTTCCAACTTGTCCTGGGTCGGCGCAGGCGAACTCACGCCCGCCAGTTCCCTGGAACCGTTTTTCAGGCTCAACTTGGCATTAACCGCTTTCGGAGCGCTGCCCTTCCACAAACCATCGTGCAGAAAACGCTTCCAGTTTTCTTCAAAATCTCCGGAACCAGCAATGTCCTTAATCGTATCGCGAACAACATCGTAAGGACGTGCGCTGTCCAGACCGGCAATCCGCGCCAGAACTTCCAGCTCAGTGACACCACCGAACAACGGTTCGATCAGCGGCTGAATGGAAACAACCGTGCCATCGCCGGTGCGAGCGTCGCCCCAGCTTTCAAGATAGTGCGCGGCCGGAAAATGCCATGTGCTGCCTGCAAAAGATTCGTCTTCATAATAGCTAAGACGAACGACCGTCTTCGCCTTCGCCTGGGTCTTTGCCCAGTCAAGCTCAGCGGGCGCCGTGTAAACCGGGTTTACACCGGAAACAACCAGAGTATCCACCTGGCCAGCATTCAAAGCTGTGGCCAATTGATCGATGGAACCGGATTTAACGACTTCTTTCTGCTCAATGAAAGTTAAGGTCGAACCAACACTGCCGAGTTGCTGATTAATCGCAAACGCCAGGAGATGCACTGCCAATGGCTGACCACTTCCAGCAACAACGAGACTTTTGCCTTTGTTCGCTGCCAAATCCCTGGCGCATTCAGCGATCCACTTTTCATCGCCGCCGTACTGACCGGCGAGAGTCTGCACTTCAGAACTGCTTTCACCCCCAATAGCCGCCAACAACTTCGCCGCCACCGCAGCCACCTGGCTCGGAGCCACGCGCAAACGGTGATCCGCGTTCTGGGCAGTCAACGAGAACAAGCCTTCAACCAGGTAAAGGCGGTTCATGTCGGTGTTGCCGTTACGCAACTTACGTCCACTGGCAAAACCGGCGATATTACGAAACGCGTCTTCTTCAGCGCCGACGAAATCGCAATCCAGCGAAACGATGCGGCTCGCTTTGTCGTAATGATAAACCGCTTTGACGGACTGACCGGCAGCGATAGAGGCCGCTTCATTCACCACGTTGAACTCAACCGGTTCATGAATAAACCATTGCGCTTTTGGAAATTTCTTCGAGATCAGGCTCTGCAACCGTTCGCGCGACGGCGAACTGCTGCGATCGAGCAGGAACGCCAAACCTGCGCCGCCATTGGCCGAAAACTGTTTGGAAATCTGGGTCAACGCTTCAAAAGCCGCCACGCGCGACGAGGCACTGCCGCTTTTCGCGAAACGCATCGCACGATCCGGATCATACAAATTTAGAATCGACGCCTGGGTATAACGATCCGAGCCGCCATTGCTGCCAGGGTGGTTGGGATTACCCTCCACCTTGATTGGCCGGCCTTCATGCGAACGGACCAGCAACGGAACCGCACTCCCACGAGTCGGACGCGCCGTCGCGTAGAATTGCGGAAGACCGTGGATATAACCCTCAGGCTGTTTGCCAAACGGCAGAATATACTCTTCAGGCTTGCGGCAACCAGTCAGGCCAAGACCCGCCAACAAGAAGGAGGCGGACATGATCTTGACGAAATTACGGCGGGAAACCGGATCAGTGAACTCACTGGCCCCAGCAGGAAATTCGCGGTCCACCCATTCACGAAATTCGGGCGTCTCAGCCAGGTCATCCAGGCTGCGCCAATATTTCGGACCAACTTCAGGCTCTGTACAGGTGGGAGGAATGGTTTTCATCGATGACAAGCCGAGCAATTTTGCAGGGATTGCACGTTCCAATCGTGCACAAATTTTGTTCCCATCTTCTTCTGTTCTTCCGGAGAAATCTCCAGATCAAGGTTATAAACATCTTTCGGATGACGGATGTGTTGCGCCGGATCACGATGGCAATCCAGGCAGAAGGACATCGTAAACGATTTCTCCTGGCGAACTTCATCCATGTGATTCACCTTCCCATGACACTCCACGCAGCTCACACCGCGGTTCACATGGACAGCATGGTTGAAATAAACGTAATCAGGCACCTTATGAATCTGCACCCATGGCACCGGCTTCCCGGTTTTGGCACTATCCCGAATAAGTTCGAGACGCGAATCGTCCTTTAGCACCTGGTTATGACAATTCAAACAGGTGGTGGCACTTGGAATGTTCGAGAACCATGACTTTTCGACCGCATCATGGCAATAACGGCAATCGATCCCCAACTGGCCGGCATGAATTTCGTGGGAAAAAGGAACAGGTTGAATCGGCTGATACCCAACCCGTCCGTAAGCCGGGGTGAGATAATAGGTGATGCCAGCCGTCAAAGTTCCCGCTACAACGAGTGCACCAATGGCAATCTTAAGCGGAAGCCGGTTGGTCCATTTTGGAAAAATGTCTGACATTTAATTTAGTTCAATCCGATTCATAGAGCGCCCACTTGCAACCAGAGCGCGGATTAATCATCAAATTTTAACGCGATTCAGGAGCAGACATAAGTGCGCCTGCTCTGCACGGGGCGAGATTAAGCGGGAACACTAAACGCAAGGCAAGCGAACTTTGTGAAATTTTTCACGCAAGCTATTTTTGATGCGTTCCCACTAAACAAATTATGACTTCCCCTGGACAATAAGGGGGCACTCTAATCGACTGTCTTTAGCCCACGGTGAAAAGTCACTCTCCTCCTGAAGTTTTTTACAGGGTGAAAAAAAGTCACCCAATTCTGTGCCTCTATCCTTGGAAACGACTGCATTCTTAAAACGGCAGTTAAATAATAGCCTCGAAAAAAACGTAAAATCCGTAAAAACAAAGGAGATTGATGAGATAGGTAACGTTTTAGGCTTTCACGCGCCGAGTGAAAAAACTGCTCTTAGATAGTTTTGCCCCGTGCAAAACGGCCCTCAAAAAAGACTTTTTTGGTCAATGTCGGGACCGACTGGCCACCGAAACGGACTTTTTTGGCCAAAGTCAGGACTGACTTTGCTCAAAAAAGTCTTTTCCAGCCAAAGTCAGGACTGACTTTGCCCAAAAAAGTCTTTTTCAGCCATTGTCGGGACTGACTTTGCCCAAAAAACTCTTTTTCGGCCAATGTCGGGACCGACTGCCCACCCAAACGGACTTTTTTGGTCATTGTCAGGACTGACTTTGCTCAAAAAAGTCTTTTCTGACCGTTGTCAGTC
>JACDHS010000052.1 GCA_013820875.1 Verrucomicrobiota bacterium
ACACCAGTCTTTCCGGTCTGATTGCAGGTGAAACAGCCACCAAACAAGCCAAAGCGGAGTTGCGGGAGTGTCTGCAGGCGTTCAGGACAGCCAAGGCGACTGGGCGCGATTATATGTTCGTGGCGCGCGATGTCTTGAAACCGCATTTGGGCAAACAATATACCTCCGCCTGGGATGAAACAGGGTTTGTCCATTCCCTGAGCGTGCCGCGCAATGAAGACAAGCTGTCGGCGGGATTATTGTCGTTGAAAGCTTATCTCACGGCGCATCCCGAGCATGAAAACACGCAGTTGAAGGCGACGGCAGCACGCGCCGTCACGGTCCACAATGAGTTGATCGCCGCGCGCAATGCGGTGAATCGCCAGAAGACGATCTGGGAATTAGCAATGACGGCACGCGATCTCCGGGCGGCCCAGATTCGCAAGCAGTTGCGGGCGTTGATTAAGGAATTGAGTGTTCGACTCACCCCGCTGGATGAGCGTTGGGCGGCGTTTGGTTTCAACAAGCCGGGCGCAAAGGTGCGTCCGGAAGCGCCGACGAAGGTCACGGTGGTTTCGGTTGCGGAGAATGCGGTGGCGGTGCAGTGGGATAAATCACCGGGCGCGGAGTATTATCGTGTGAGCATCAAAGTGGTGGGGGTGGATGAAGAACCGAGAGTGGTGGGCACGCCTGCGGATACGGATTTCATGTTTGAAGAGTTGCCAGCGAATGCGGAGGTGGAAGTTATAGTTTCAGCGGTGAGCAAGGGCGGGGAGAGTTCGTGGAGTGAAGTGGTGACGATCCGAACGGGTGGGGAAGCGGGGGCATCGTTGCTTTTGGAAACAGAATCGCGAGGGAGTCAATAGTCCAGACTGGTTGGAAGTGATCGCTGTTAGGGCTTCGCCGCCCTAAGTTCATCCGATTCCGAACCTGATAAAAATTGTCATTCAACAAGAAAGTTAGGGTTGCAGAGTTTGGGCAGACAGTGTAGAAGTCTTTCCACTATGAAGAAATTGCTTATTGCACTCTCCTTGATCGCCATCGTTTCCACCTCCGCCACATTCGCTGACGAAGGCAAAGCGGAGTGCAACAAAGAAAAAGCCGCTGCTTGTGACAAGAGCAAGAAAGCCGAGTGCGACAAAACCAAGGCCGCTGCTTGCGACAAGTCCAAGACAGTAGCTAAAAAGAGCGACTGCGCAAAAGCTTGTTCCAAAACAGCTTCCAAGCAGGCTGCTGTGAAAAAAGCTGACTCGAAGAGGTAATTTGTTCGAGTAGCGTTTGGCTGCTTTGGAGACGACCTTCGGCTTATGAAAAGAATACTCGTCCTGGCTGTATTAAGTGCTTTTGCTTTTGCGCCCCTTGTTGGAGAAGCGGGGCACCAGCAGAAGCGCAGTGGAGCTCACCAGGCTCCAAAGAGCGGTGCTCATCAAGCTCCGAAGAGCGGAGCGCACCAGGCTGCCAAAAGCGGTGCGCATCAGGCCCCAAGAAGCGGAGCCCACCAGGCGCCGAAAAGTGGCGCTCATCAAGCTCCCAAAAGCGGGGCTCACCAGGCACCGAAAAGCGGAGCACATCAAGGCGCGAAGAGCGGTGCTCACCAGGGACCGGCCAGTGGCGCCCATCAGGGCCCCAGCAACGGAGCTGACAGATAATATTTTTCTGATCCTTTCAAAACATCGCTGCTTCCACGGAGGCAGCGATGTTTTTATTTAGAGGAATGAGTTGCCAAAGAAATTGAAGTCATCAGAGATTCGTTCCGGCATGAAATCACTCTCATTTTTTTCAATAACATTGGCTGCGGTTCTGTTTTCGATGTGTTGCGCGGTGGGTAAGATCGAATGCATTGAGCCGAACCAACTCACCGGATCTGCAAAAGCGGTTGTCCTGGATGCAGCACCTTTGGCGCATACTGCACAAGTAATGCCGTTGAATAAGAAGGGTGAACTGGTTGGTAAATGGGACGTCAGCAAACAAGCCGAACAGGTTCTCTTGAATTTGGATGCAGTGTTGAAACGGGCAAAGTCGGATCTGGGGAAGGTGGTGAAGTTGAATGTATATGTGGCTCGCGCCGAGTTGAGCGATGACGTCTCCAAAGTCCTGGCGAAGCAGTTCCGTGGAAAGATAAAGCCCGCGGTGACATTTGTCGGCGGCGATCTCGTTCATCCAGAGGTGTTGGTGACGATGGATGCGGTGGCAGTTTCGACCTTTAAAACAAAAGGGAATGCACCGGTTCATTTTGCTGCGGAGGATGCGCAGTTTTCAGACGTGACCATTTTGCCCTCGGGCGACGCAGTGTACCTCGCGGGGATGGCAGCGAAAGGTGAGTTGGCCTCCGCCACACGTGAAACGATGGGAAAGATTCAGGATGCCATCGCCCATTTAGGGTTGAAACGCGGCGACATTGTTCAGCTCAAGGCGTTTCTCCTGCCGATGTCGCAGGCAGCGGTGGTGCGCGACGAGATCGGAAAGTTTTTTGGCGAGGAAGCTGTTCCAACGATCGTGTATGTGGATTGGAGCAGTTCGAGTGTGCCGGTGGAGATCGAAGCGATTCTGGCGGCGCCGAAGAGCCAATCTGAGGAAACGATTACCTATCATACACCGATCGGGACTACTGCTTCACCTGTTTACAGTCGTCTTGCGCGCATTCATTCGGGAAAGCGCATTTACATATCCGGCCTGTATGGCCGCTCAGAACAGGAGCACGACGTGAAGGAGATTTACGAGCAATTGGACCAGTTGCTTGAAAAAACCGGCAGTAGTCGCGATCACATGGCAAAAGCCACCTATTACTATTCTGATCCGAAGTCGAATGGCCGATTGGATGCATTTCGCCCTGCCTATTACAACCCGAAAACCCCGCCTACAGCTTCCAAAGTGCGGGTCAAAGATGTTGGAAAAGCGGACAGGGGAATAGTGATTGATATGATTGGCGTGACAAAGTAGAACACTGCGCTACGTTGGTCGTCGGCTGGGAAATATGCAGTTTTATTCGTAAAACCTTCGTTTCGAGGAGGGTTTTTTCATTCAATGTAATGCTTGCCAAAGCCAGCCTCATCCATAGATTTAACGGCTCAACATTTTGGAAATTATGATGAATACAACCACCGCGCTTATTGCAATGGGCGCGCCGCCGGCTCAAGGTCAGGAAGCTCCACCTTTTTACATCACGATGGCTCCGTTCATTCTGATGTTGGTGGTGTTTTATTTCATCCTGATTCGTCCACAGCAGAAGAAAGCGAAGCAACACCAGGAGTTGCTCAAAGGGTTGCGCTCAGGCGATAAGGTTCTGACCAGTGCCGGGATCCTTGGAACCGTCATTTCCGTGAAAGAGAAATCCGTCACTCTCCGTTCTGCAGATACCAAGATCGAAATTCTAAAATCCGCCGTTGCCGAGATCACCGAACGCGGCAATGAAGTAAAAGAAGCTTAACACATGAACCGCAAAAACACCTGGAAATGGGCACTGGTAATCTTCATCGTCGCCTGGTCGCTTTGGGAAGTGTACCCGCCCACCGGTCGCAACATTGTCGAAGTCTTCCAAGAAGAAGCCGCCGTTAAAGATGCCAGATTCGATGAGATCGTTCAGCGTGCCCGGGAGTTGCAGAAGCAATATCCTGATCGCGGCTATCAGAATCTGGTTGATGCCGTCGGCACGAATGACATTCGCGCTTACTTTCCTTCTTACAGCATCGCAAAGGATATGGATCCCACTCGGGGCATCCTCAATAACGTGCAGAAGGCAGCCGCGGGTCAAATTCGTCTCGGGCTGGATTTGCGCGGGGGCACCTCCTTTTTGATGGGTGTTGATACAAGCACCATTTCGACAAACCAGGATTCGAGCGCCGTGCTTTCCCAGGCGGCTGAAGTGTTGCGTCGCCGCGTTGACAAGCTGGGCGTCGCCGAACCGCTCATCCAGCCTGTGGGGACAGATCGCATTCTCGTTCAACTCCCCGGTATTTCTGAAGTGGATAAAGAAACGGCCCGCGCCACATTGGAACGAGCGGCATTTCTGGAACTGCGTCTTGTCCATCCGAACAGCGACGAGTTGATTGCTCAAGGCATCATTGAGCCGGGCTATGTTCGCCTGACTGAACTAAGCAAGGATTCTAAACCGGGCGAACGAAAAGATTATCTCGTCAGAAGAACCGCTGAGTTGACCGGCAAGAATATTGATCGGGCGATGGTGATCCCGAATCAATACACCGGGAAGCCTGAAATTGATTTCGTATTGGATACGGAAGGAGCCCAGATCTTCGCTCGCGTGACCCGTGAGAATGTGGGCCGTCAATTGGCAATCGTTCTCGATGGCGAACTCTATTCAGCACCGAACATCAATGAGCCGATTGATACGGGGCGCGCTCAGATCAGTGGCAATTTCACACGGCAGGAAGCGTGGGAATTGGCCAACATCCTTGAGAATCCGCTCGAAAGGCCGGTGGAAATCCTGGAAGAACGCAGCGTTGATCCTTCTCTCGGAAAACAAACAATCCGCAGTGGTTTTTATGCCGCGGTTGGCGGCATTCTCATTATCGCCATTTTCATGTTGGTCTATTATATGGCCGGTGGATTGGTGGCGAATATCGCTCTACTCCTGAACATCATCGTTCTGTTGGGGGTGTTGTGCTCCATTGATGCCACACTCACTTTGCCCGGTATCGCCGGTATTGTCTTAACCATCGGCATGGCTGTGGATGCGAACGTCCTTATCTTCGAGCGCATTCGAGAAGAGCTAAGAACTGGCAAATCCATTCGGGGCGCGGTCACGGCGGGTTATGAAAAAGCGTTCAGCACGATTTTGGATGCGAACGTTACCACGCTCATTGCTTCCGTCATTCTTATCAACATGGGCACCGGTCCTGTCCAGGGTTTCGGTGTGACACTGACAATCGGTGTTGCCGTCAGTATGTTCACCGCGCTGGTGGTCACCCGTCTCATGTTCGAATGGATGCTGTCGCGCAACCTTTTGAAATCTTTCAAGATGTTGCAACTGGTGAAAGACACGAACATCAACTTCATGAAGCTCGCCAAACCGGCATTCATCGGTTCGTGGCTTTTGATCATCGTTGGCATCGGTTGGGGCTTTAAACGCGGCAATGAAGCCATGGGGATTGATTTCGCGGGAGGCGATACTTTGACGCTCACTTTCGCGCAGAAAGTGGATGAGGACAAACTCCGCCAGGCTGTAGATGAATTGAAAATCGGCGATTCGTTGATTCAGTATCAGCGGGAAATTTCCACTGGCACGGAACGTCTCTATGTGACTTCTCAGTTTGATTCCGCAGACACGGTTCAGCAGGCGTTGGCGCAGACGTTTCCTCAAGCTGATTTTCAACGAGTCGCATTGGACAAAGTTCAACCGACAATCGGCCAGGAAATCCTTGAAAAAGCGGTGATCGCTGTTTTGCTCTCGCTCTTTGGCATCCTCTTGTATGTCTCATTGCGCTATGAATTCTCATTCGCTATCGGGGCAATTGTCGCGGTGGTTCACGATGTGTTAATGGCATTGGGATGGTATTTCCTGTCTGGACGTGAACTGAACGCGACGGTAGTGGCGGCCGTTTTGACGGTCATCGGTTTCTCACTGAATGATACGATCGTCATTTTCGACCGCATTCGTGAAGACTTGAAACAAGGTGTGCGCGGGACTTTTGTTGAGATCATCAATAAAGCCCTGAATCAAACGCTGGCCCGCACGGTGATCACTTCCGGAACAACGTTCCTCGCAACGATGTCGCTTTACATCTTTGGCGGTGGTGCGATCAACGATTTCGCGTTTTTGTTCCTGGTCGGTATTATCGTGGGAACTTATTCCAGTATCTATATCGCCGGTGCGCTGGTTCTTTGGTGGCACAAAGGCGAGCGTCCGAAGATGGCTTCGAATGTCCCTATGGAAGAACTCGCAGTTCCAGCCAAGATTTAGTTGTTGAATTCACTATCAAGGGTGCAGGTATTCCAACCTGCACCCTCATTTTGTAAAGATGCTTGCTACCGCGCAAATCAGCATCTGGCATTGGGCCGGGTTTATTGCCGTCATCTTGATTTTCCTGGCACTTGACTTGGGCGTTTTTCATCGCAAAGCCCACGTCATCAAGTTCAAAGAAGCACTCATCTGGACCTTTGTCTGGTTCACGACGGCGATGCTGTTTGCCGGGTTGCTCGTGCCGTGGCGGGGCAGGGAAGAGTCCCTGGAGTTTGTCACCGGCTATATCATCGAACTTTCGTTGTCCATGGACAACGTTTTCGTCATAGCGCTGATTTTCTCATATTTCCGCGTTCCACTGAGTTATCAGCATCGTGTTCTTTTCTGGGGGATCATTGGCGCTCTTGTGATGCGCGGAGTCATGATTGGGGTGGGGGCTGTTCTGATCCAGAGATTCCACTGGATGATCTATGTCTTCGGGGCATTTCTTGTGTTGACTGGCATAAAAATGCTTTTTGCCGGTGACGAAGGGGTGCATCCGGAAAAGAATCCAGTCATCCGTTTGGTGCGACGTCTATTTCCTGTTTCCTCGGAGTTCAATGGTCAGAAATTCTTTACCGTCCTCAATGGGCAGAAGATGCTCACTCCTCTGGCGATTGTCCTTATCATGGTGGAAACGACGGACCTCATTTTTGCAGTCGATTCGATTCCCGCAATTTTTTCCGTAACCACCAAACCGTTTATAGTTTTTACCTCGAATGTTTTTGCCATTCTCGGTTTGCGTTCACTTTATTTCGTCCTCGCGAATGCCATCGGACTGTTTCGCTATTTGAAGGTTGGGCTTTCGTTCGTGCTGGTATTCGTTGGAGTTAAAATGATCATTGCACCGCCGCCCGACGTGGAGGTGCTTTCCTGGTTTCACTTCAAAATTCCGACATCAGTCTCGCTGGTGGTTGTGGCTGCGATCATCCTTCTTTCAATTGTGATTTCAATTGTCACAGCGAAGCGCAAGCCGGATTCTGTGGCGTGAACAAGGATGCTCCACGCTATCGCTGGTCCATTGCGCCGGTTCAAACGAGTTTGCGAGAACGACTGGCTGTGGATTGCGATCTTTCTCCATTGCTTGCGCAATGTCTTCTCAATCGCGGGCATGCCGAACCGGGAACAATCCTAAACTTTCTTGATCCAAGGCTTAAGAACCTGGCCGATCCGTATCTCTTGCCAGACATGCAGTTGGCCGTCGAACGGCTTGTTGCGGCGCGGGAAAGCAAAACGTCGATCGTCATTTTCGGCGACTACGATGTGGATGGCGTCACTTCGACGGCACTATTGCTGGAAGCTTTCGGCGCCCTCGGATTCGCGGTGAATGGCTACCTGCCAAATCGCATGGAGGAAGGCTACGGCCTCAGCTCCGAAGGTGTTGCCAATTGCCTGGAGAAATTTCCCGTGAAACTCTTGCTGGCCGTGGACTGCGGATCCACCTCGGTGGAACAGATTGGTTGTCTTGCGCAACGCGGAGTGGACGTGATTGTTCTCGATCATCATCAAATCTCCGATCCGCCTCCCGAACCGATCGCATTGGTGAACCCCAGAAAAAATCCGACCGGCCGGTTCCATGAGCTTTGTTCCGCGGGGCTGGCTTTCAAACTGGCGCACGCATTGGTGAAAAGATTGCGTGAACTGAATTGTCCTCGTGCGGAAGCCTTCGATTTGAAACCGCTTCTCGATCTCGTGGCGCTTGGTACGATTGCCGATATCGTTCCGTTGACTGGTGAGAATCGTATTTTTGCCACACGCGGACTTGAATGGCTTAATACCACGAAACGCGCTGGCCTGGTTGCCTTGAAGAGCGTCGCACAAACGAACGAATCAATTGGCGTGCATGAGGTGGGATTTCAACTTGGACCTCGATTGAATGCGGCAGGCCGATTGGAAAATGCCCTGCAGGCTTTGGACCTGTTGCGTGCCACCTCCATTGCAGAGGCGAAACCGTTGGCCGATGCCCTTGATTCCTGTAATGGCGAACGGCAGAAAATCGAGCGAGGTATCAGCGAACAGGTGATCGGCGCCGTGCGCGCACGGTTCAATCCGGAAACGGATTTCGTCATTGTTGAAGGACAACCCCTTTGGCATATCGGTGTCGTGGGAATTGTTGCCTCACGCGTTTTGCATGAATTTTATCGTCCGACGATTATCGTGGGCGGAGAAGGGGTCGAATGGCGTGGGTCGGGCCGTAGTATCGAAGGATTCGATTTGGCCGCTGCATTGCGCGAGTGCGATGACCTGCTGATACGTCACGGTGGGCATGCGATGGCAGCCGGCCTGACGATCGACCCGGAGAAGTTGGAACTATTTCGCACCCGGATGAATGAGATTGCCCGGTGCAAAATCAAGCCTGAGGAGTTGAAACCGGTATTGCGTCTTGATGCAGAAATTCAATTGAGCGATTTAACTGTAACGAGTGTGACCGAACTGGAACGACTAAAACCGTTCGGCTCACAGAATCCCTCCATTCAACTTGTCGTGCGGGGTGTCAGTCATCAGCGGGCTCCACAACGAATCGGCAAAGAGGGGCAGCACGTTAAGTTTCGGGTGACGGATGGCAAGCGAACGTTCGATGCGCTGTGGTGGAATTGCGGAACCGACACAACCTTACCGAAAGTGATGTTTGATCTCGCTTTTGTGCCGCAGATAAATGAATTCAACGGCAACTCAAGCGTGCAATTAAAAGTCCTGGATTGGTGCTCCGTTTAGTGTGTTCGACATCCTGAAAGGTTTGCTGTTTTCGTTGAGATTGGGTTACTCTCCGATTTGCTATGCAGATGTGTCGTTTTGTTTTTGCGTTTTACTTTGCCTTTCTTTCTGCCAGCGCACTGCGAGCTCAATCCGCTGACGGTATTCTGCGGATGCGGTTTCAGGACAGCCAGACCGGCTATGCCATCCAACCGAGCGTGGCAATTAGCGGCCTCAAGGATGGCAAGATTTTGCCTGTGCCGATTGACGCCAGTGGACGCGCTCATATCTTATTGCCTGAAGGCGATTACACGATCGCCATCACGTCTGACAGTCATCAATCGTTCGCGTCTGCTGTAGCGATCAAAGCTTCAACTCCACCACTGCAATTCTCTTTGGATCCGCTTCTCAGGCCGGCGCCATTGAATCCTGAAAACATCGTTCCATTACGCCGTCCAGATGCGACTGTCTTTGTCGGATATGTTGTCAATGAAGAGAGCGGGCAACCGATCGAGAATCTTAACGTGTTTTCCGAACCGAGCGGAATCGAGACTTTGACGGACGCTTATGGTTTTTTTCGAATTTATGTTCCTCTCCAAAGCGACGCAGAGTGGCGATCACTTCCGGCGAAGCTGCTGTTTGCAAAAGACGGTTTTGTCACCGAAGAACATCAGAGCCTGCAGGTCGGGTCAAACAGCGATTGGATTTTGCGCATTCAAATGGCTTCTGGCAGCGGGACGAACGTATTGAATCAAGGGGGCAAACGAATCAAATTCGGTCCATTCCCAAAAGGTGATTCACTGGAGATGCAAAACAAAGAAATTCCAGTAGCGAGTGCAGCCGGCGGAGACGGTCCGACCATTCGGATTCCCACGAACATCCGCGTATTGATGACAAATGGAACCATCGAATACGTCTCGATGGAGACTTACACCGCGAGGTCTGTTTCCCATGAATGGTTTTCCAGTTGGGGTAATTACAGTGGAGGAATGAACTCGTTGAAAGCGGGCACTGTCGCGGTGCGTTCCTATGCGGCCTGGTATGTGAATAGCGCGACCAGTGAAAGCGACTATGACATTTGCGCTACTACTTCGTGCCAGGTTTATCGGACTACCTCTTCATCGAATGGCAATGCTGCTACCAGTCAAACGACTGGTTACGTGATTGTGGGATCCAACAATACCATTTCCCGCAGTGAATATTCCGCTGAGAACAATTCCGCCGGATTCTCTTGTGGAGACGGGTTTACCCAGCCGACTGGCGGATGCATCGCCGACCCGGTATGCAGCGGCGAGACGCGATTTGGTCACGGTCGTGGAATGTGCCAATGGGGAACTTTCAAATGGGCCACTGGCTTGAAGGTATCCGGCAATGGAAGCAGCTATCCGTCTAATGCCAACAGCGGAATCACGAATGGCCAACCGAAACAGGATTGGATCTGGATTGTGAATCATTACTACCCGAATCTCAGGCTGATCCAGGCAATGCCGTTGGTGATCGGTGATGCCGTCAAAATCGTTGGGGCTTCATCAAGGGATGTGCGCATGTGCGGCGATGGCGGCATCAGTAGCGGAGTAAATTGTACGTTCATCGCAACGAAAGCAGTTGGATCAACCGGTGCAATCACCATCGGACCGGTGCGCGTCACGTCGGATGGCGAAGGTTTCACCTGGTGGAAAGTTTCCTGGAGCGACGGTCAAATTGGCTGGATCCCCGAAAACTGGCTTGAGCGAGTGATCCCACTGCCACCTGCTCCGACCAATTTACATGCGTTTGCCATTGCTACCAACCAGGTGAACCTGACTTGGAGCGTGGATGCGAGTGACAAGCTGGGTTACAGAATTCAACGCCGGCCCAATCCCACTGCAACCTGGGTGCAAATCGACGATATTCCCGTCGGCGTGACAAGCTACAGTGATACAACCGCCCAGCCGTCAACCACCAACTATTACCGCATCCGCGCTTACAATTTGGGTGGCAATTCTTCCTTCTCCAACACAACCAATGCGATCACCCCGGGGATCCCCCCGACATTGGCCTCCATTTCAAATCGCACCGTAGCCGAAGAGGCGAATCTGACCTTCACAGCAATTGCAACTGCGCCTGATTTCATCACGCTGCTAGCAGATTTTGAAAATTATTCGGACGGTGATGCCGTCATGTTTCGTAATCCGATTCATTCAGGAAGCACCAGTGCCCATATTGGCGCCGGGAGCAGTTCCGCAGTGTCAGCCTCCTTTCCGACAAGTGCCGGAACCGGAACTCGTGTCCTTAAAGCGAGTTGGAGTTTCAACACTGGCACCAGTAATCCCTGGCTTCGCCTGACTACAAGTGCCGCGGCCAATCTGCCAAACCCGGTAATCGATTTCACAAAAAAGCTTCGCTTCGACGTTCGCACCGACAAAACATTAAAGGTGGCTCTTGGTTGCCGCGAAACGACAAATGCAGTGGGCACTGCAATCGGTTCCGATGGCGGTTCCTTGGGCGCGATTGAATTTGTGGGTGTTAATACCGGTACGCAGCCGAATCCTATTCGAACGGTTGTGTCGAATACCTGGACAACGCTGACATTCGATATGCCTGACGAACCGGTAAGAAGCTTCTCGGGAGGGAACCATGTTCTCTCCACCGCATCCGGTTTGGGTGTGTTGGAACATCTTGCGTTTGTTCCAAATGGCGGGTTGGGTGATTACAATGTTTACCTCGACAACTTCGTTGTGGCTCAATCGAAAATCCTCACATTCAGTCTTGATCCGGGGGCTCCGGCTGGTGCGACCATCCACCCGTCGAGCGGCGTTTTCTCGTGGACACCCACTGAAGCCCAGGGCCCGGGAAGTTATCCGATAACTGTTCGGGTGACTGACAACGCAGCTCCGGCGCTAAGTGATTCGAAAACGTTTACTGTCACGGTGACAGAAGTGAACACCGCACCAGTATTGGCTGTTATTGCCAACCTCACCGTTCATGCCGGGAATAGCATCGTATTCACTAACTTTGCTTCGGATGCGGATATTCCGGCAAACACATTGAGCTTCAGTCTCGATCCGGGAGCCCCGCTCGGCTCGGGGATTCATCCAGTGAACGGCGTGTTTTCATGGACCCCGAATGATTCGTTTGTGGGTAGTAACAACAGTATCACCGTCCGGGTCACCGACAGCGGTTCGCCCCAGAAAAGCGATGCCAGAACCTTCGGTATTTCCGTTGTGGCAAAGCCTTCCTTTGAAGGAATCAATACTGATGGAGAAAACGTGACTCTCTCGTGGAGCGTGATTTCGGGCAGAAGTTATAAGGTGCAATATAAGAGCAGCCTCAGCGACCCCGTATGGACAGACATTGCGACGGTGGTAGCCAGCGCTGATACCGCATCGAGAATGGAACCGATCGGGACAGGGCAGCGCTATTACAGGATAGTTGCGCTGGATTAGAAGCTGAGGTTTCCATCTCAGGATTGCTTTACATTTGTTCTGGAATTTGGAGATTGAGTGCGGGTAGCAGCCCAGCAGGACGGACTATGGCTGATTCATTTTTATTTCACGCACTGGATTTTCTTATGCCGAAAACACCTGAACTCACATTGAAGGAAGGCGATTACGCGCCGCCGTTTACCGCAATGACCAGCGGAGGGGGGAAGCTTTCCTTGGCCGATCTGCGCGGGCAAAACGTGATTCTCTATTTTTATCCAAAGGACGATACCCCCGGATGCACCAAGGAGGCGTGTAGCTTTCGCGACAACTACGAGGTTTTTAGAAAACGCGGGGCTGTTATTCTCGGCGTCAGCACGGATCCAGCGAAGTCACACGACAAGTTCATCGAGAAATATCGACTGCCATTCACGTTGCTGGCGGATGACGATCAGAACATCGTGAAAGCGTATGGCGTGTGGGGTGAGAAAAGTTTTATGGGCCGAAACTATTTCGGCACGCATCGGGTTACGTTCCTGATCGGACCAGATGGTAAAATCAAAAAGATTTGGACCAAAGTGAAGCCCGAGGAACACGCGGCGGAAGTCCTGGCGGCATTGTGAACAGGTTCGGTGGATGGTTGACGATCTTCTCGCTGTCATCAGATTTTTTCCGATGATTCTCTACCGCTCCAATTTTATATTAACATTTGCATTTGAATGGAGAAATGTCATGTTGCGCACGATTGATAGTCACTTCTCTGGTGCGGAATCTCCTCGAAGAAGCTAAGCCCGGCGGTCGGGAACAGTCGAAGCGAAAATCGGTCAGTGAAACACAGTAGTACCGTTAAATATGTCTTTTTTGTTTTGGATGGCGATTGGCTTCATTTCAGGAGTAGTCTTCGCCTCATTTTTTGAGTGGTTCCTGCATCGTTATTTCATGCATCGTCCCGTCGGTCCGTTCCGTTATCCTTTTGAGCGTCACGCGTTGATTCATCATCATATTTTTCGGGCGGATCACACTTATCATCTGGTCAATGAGGCCGACAAACACACCATCCCAATGGCGTGGTGGAACGGTCCGGTGCTGGTCGGTTGCTGTCAGGTTCCGTTTTTGATCGGAGCGATTTTCTTTCAGAAGTGGGGTCTTCTTGTTGGGGCTGCCGTCTCCTGCACAATTTATTATGCCGCTTACGAATATATGCACTGGTGCATGCACTTGCCAAAACGCCGGCATGTCGAGCGTTCCGGGATTTTTTTTCGTCTGAACGGCCATCACCTGTTGCATCACCGTTACATGCACAAAAATTTTAACGTCGTTTTCCCGTTGGCCGATTTTTGTCTCGGCACGATGATCTTCCGCTCAAAAGTTCATTTTAAACAAGCGGAAGGTCCAGCGGTTCCCAATGTTCAACCTAAAACTTCAGTTCGTATTCCGGTGACAACTGCCTGAAGAAATAGTTGATTACGGTTCGTTTACCGCAGAAATTAAATTATGCCATTCACATCCTTTGGTTTGTCTCCAGCGCTGCTCCAGGGCGTGAAGGCGATGGGCTACGTAGATCCGACCCCCATCCAGTTGCGCGCGATTCCGCTGATCATTCAGGGAAAAGACCTTATCGGCAGCGCGCAAACAGGTACCGGCAAGACCGCGGCTTTTGCGCTTCCGATTCTTTCCAAACTCGGAGAACACGAAGCAGGAGGAGCCCGGGTATTGATTCTGGAACCAACCCGCGAACTCGCTGCCCAGGTGGAAACTGCCATCCGCGATTTCGCCCGGTTCACTAATCTGACGGTGTCAGTCATCTTCGGGGGCGTTGCTTACGGTAAGCAGATGGATGAAATGAAGCGCGGGGTGGACATCATCGTCGCGACACCAGGCCGTTTGCTGGATCACATGGAGCGCGGAACCTGCAAGTTGGATAAAGTCCAATATGTCGTTCTGGACGAAGCCGACCGTATGCTCGACATGGGATTTTTGCCGGACGTAAAACGCATTGTCGAAAAATCGCCTCGCGACCGGCACACGTCACTCTTTTCCGCAACCATTCCACCGCAGATCGAGTCGCTCATCAAATGGGCCATGAAGGATCCGGAGACGATTGAGATCGGTGCCCGCCGGACTCCTGCGGAGACTGTCAAGCATGTGATTTACCCGGTTTCGGAACGCCAGAAGCAGGATCTGCTTCGCGCCTTGCTGGATCAGGTGAACTACGATTCGGTTATTATTTTTTGCCGAACCAAGCATCGTGCGGATTCGATTTCCAACTTGTTGAAAAAGAACCAACACGCTGTTGCGGTGCTCCATTCCAATCGCACCCAGCGCGAACGCGAACAGGCTTTGAAAGGTTTTCGCGATGGACGTTTTGAAGTCCTCGTGGCGACTGATATTGCGGCCCGCGGATTGGACATCGCCGATGTCAGCCACGTCATCAACTACGATGTGCCGCAACATCCGGAAGATTACATCCACCGGATTGGCCGCACAGGACGCGCGGAAGCAACGGGTGATGCCTTCACTTTAATGGTCGCGGAAGATTCAGCTTACGTGATGCGGATCGAACGTTTCATCAGCCAAAGAATTCCCCGGTTAAGATTGGAAAACTTCAACTACGAATACACCGCTTTGTTTGAAGAAGAGAAACCGAATCAACCTCGCACCGAACGGAAGATCCAGGGTGTCCGGTTGAGCGGTGGGTATTATTTCGGTCCGGCCCGGAAACGCCGGAGATAAGCAGGTTCGGCCAGTTCCTCAGTTCTACCGTTGGGCGTTCAAGCGACCGCTTTTTCTTAATCCTAATCTTCATCATAATCCTAATCAGCCCGGGGAGAGATTAAGATTACGAGTGAGATTAAGAACACACTTCCAGACCTATAACCGCCCCAGGTGCGGGATACTCTCGCAATGTCTATTCATTCTGAGTTCCTGATATTCTTTTATCAGGCCTTTCCCTGTCATCATTTCATGGAAATCTCACGTTGAATCGGGTTTTCGGTGTGGTTCGTTATAGAAAGAAGGAGGAATAACGAATGCAATCAGACAATCCGCAGATTACCACTCAGGAACCCTCCGCGCAGGAACCCACCTGGAACGAGTTTCCTGAATCGCTGGCCGGACAAGAGGCTGGCAAAACACGGGAAGTAGCTGAAGAGGTTCGGAGGACCGGTGCTGAAACCATGCGCCGCACTAAAGAACAGGGGGAAGCATTTCTCGGAGAACAAAAACACACCGTAGCCGAAACACTGCATCATTGCGGTGATGCCTTGAGAGGCGCCGCCGGGCAGCTTCGCGAAAAGCAGGATCAAAATCTTGCTTCTATCGCGGAAAGCATCGCGGCACGGCTGGATAAGACATCGAATTACCTGGATGGAAAACAACTTCAGGACATTCGCAACGACGTTGAAAACTTTGCGCGCAAACAGCCGCAGGTTTTTTACGGTTCAATGTTCGTGGCGGGCCTCGCTCTCTCACGTTTCTTCAAAGCCTCGAAGTCGGGACAAACCGGCTTTGCAGAATCCGAGGCGGAAAATATCAACCAATAAATTGGAGGAGGTTTTATGGAAACTTATAAATCAACACGAGGAATACGACCCGAGACGGACGAGCGATCCGAGGCACAGGTCGGCCATAGCATCGCTGACTTACTTCGGGAATTACGGGAGGAGACGGTGACACTTGCCAGGCAGGAAGTCGCTCTGGCCAAAACTGAGATGAAAGAAAAAGCCGGTAAGCTGGGCAGAAACGTTGCCTATCTCGCGGTGGGTGGCTTGATCGCCTACGCAGGTTTGATCTTTCTTTTGTTTGCTGGAATGCGCGGGCTCACCTTTGGATTGGTAGCGGGTGGAATGAACCCAGAGACAGCGCTGTGGCTGAGTCCGCTCATCATAGGCCTGGTAGTGCTTTTGATCGGCGTCGCCCTGGCAATGAAGGCAAAGAACGCGATGGCTCGCGAATCACTCGTGCCGGAGAAAACAATTCAATCACTGAAGGAGGAAACATCATGGACTCGAGCAAAATTAAAAGAGGCGTAACGCCCAATGGCGGTTCGCATGACAGCGACGAGATCCTTTCGGAAATTAGAACGACCCGCACCCGGATGGATCATACATTGGATGAACTCGGCGACAAACTGCAACCCCGGCATCTGATGGAAGATGCGGTGGATTACTTCTGGACTCGTGAACGCCATACCGCTGACAAGGCGAAACAGTCCGTCAACAAGATGGGCCGGAAAGTTGTGGATGAAGTGCGGGAACATCCGTTGCCTTCGCTTTTGATAGGCGCAGGAGTGATCTGGCTGCTCTCGCAACAACGGGAAAGGGCTCGTTCTGTAGACTCGGGCGAGGAGGCTGGTCCCGGGCTAAAAGAAAAGGCAAGCGAGGCACTCGACTCCGCGAAGGAACGCTTGCAGGGATTGAAGGAAAGCGCGAAGGAAAGCACGGAATCGATGAAGGAGAAAGCATCGGAAGTGAGCGGTAAAGCACGCGAGAAAATCGGCTCTGCGCTGGGCACTGCGGGTGAGAAATCTTCCGAGATAAAGGAAAAAGCCAAAGGCTACTACCAGCAAACCAGCCAAAGAGTCCAGGAGACCGCGCAAACGCATCCCCTCGCGGTTGGGCTTGGGTGCATGGCAGCAGGGCTCATCGCTGGAGTGATAGCTCCGAGGACGCGCGCCGAGGATGAAACGTTTGGCAGCGCCGCGGATCGGCTCAAGGAGGAAGGGAAGCGGCAGGCCGGGGAGATTGCAGAGAAGGGGAGTCATGTAGCAAGTCACGCTATGGAAGCCGCGAAAGCAGAGGCGCGACAACAGGATCTCACGCCGGAAGGGCTGACGGGTAAAGGGGAGGAATTCATCCGCCCGGGGGAGCCGCAGGGTCTCTGAAACAATCGGTCGAACTCCCATCAGCGGAGTTCGACCCATCTGCCGGGGCGGAAACCCGCGCTCAAGAGGATTCAATCATTATGAACAAATCGAAGAGAGGAAAAGAAAACGATTCCGCCGATGCAAAAAACCGCGGGCGCGAAGCCGAGAGGCCTACCGCGATTCCGCGCAAAGGTTGGCGCGACATTCTGAAACGGACGAAAGCTGAGATGGATGATGACAACATGCTCATCATCGCAGCAGGGGTGGCGTTCTATTTGTTGATCGGGATCGTTCCCGGTTTGATCGCGCTTATTTCCATCTATGGTTTGATCGCTGATCCAGGGCAAGTGCAGCAACAGTTTGCTGCCATCTCCGGAGTTTTACCGCAGGCAGCATCGGAGTTGCTCTCTGGACAAATGCAGCGTATCGCGGGCAACAACACGGCTGCGGGATGGGGAGCTGCCATCAGTATATTGGCGGCACTATGGGCGAGTAGCAGCGCCATGAAAGCGCTCGTCAGAGCACTTAATATTGCCTACGACGAGACGGAGAAAAGAAGCTTCATCAAACTGACCGCCATCACCCTGGTGTTAACTTTGGGAGTTGTGGCGACTGGCATTGTCGCCATTGGCGCAATTGTCTTTCTGCCGATGGTATTAAACTTCGTTGGTTTTGGGGACAATTCTCAACTGATCGCGAACCTGATACGATGGCCGTTGCTTGCCTTGATTGCGGTTCTTGGCCTGGCGGTTCTTTATCGATTCGGTCCAAACCGTACGGAGCCGCAGTGGCGCTGGGTCTCGGGGGGGGCAGTTGTGGCGATGCTTCTGTGGGTGCTCGCTTCTGCCGCCTTTTCATTCTACGTCTCGAATTTCGGAAACTACAATGAGATGTACGGATCGCTCGCCGCGATTGTCATCATGATGTTGTGGCTTTATCTCTCATCTTTGGCGGTATTGATTGGGGCTGAACTGAACGCCGAAATGGAGCATCAAACGGCGAAGGATACTACCAAACAACCGGAGAAACGGATGGGGAAACGCGGTGCTCATGTCGCCGACGATCTCGGTGAATCCTATGCATAATTAAGCATGCGTTTTGAGTTTTCCCGCTACAGCGGAGACCGATTCCGATTCTCCGCCGCAGGTTTGGAGCAAAAACCTGTTTTTGGGGGAAAATTGCAAAAAACGGATTTTTGACTCCCAACACACTGTGCTGAAGCTCAAAAAGCCTTTTTGCGTCTTCCGCAAGGTGCGTGTTTTGCGGGCAGGTGCGAAAGCTTCATCCGCGCAAATTGTCGAAAAATAAGGGGTTTTTCACTTTGGGGCGCCAGAAACGTGGCCTGGAGAGTCTCAAGGCCACTTTGATATCAAATCAAAACCGTCTGGATGGTCTCAAGGCCACTTGAATATCAAATCAAAACCGTCTGGACGGTCTCAAGGCCACTTGAATATCAAATCAAAACCGCCTGGATGGTCTCAAGGCCACTTAAATATCAAATCGAAACCGCCTGGATGGTCTCAAGGCCACTTAAATATCAAATCGAAACCGCCCGGATGGTCTCAAGGCCACTTGAATATCATATCGAAACCGCCTGGATGGTCTCAAGGTCACTTGAATATCATATCAAAACCGCCTGGACGGTCTCAAGGCCACTTCCGCCGGTGTAGGAAATATCCGTTTTGCGGACAGGCTCTACGCAGCGTCCGCAGTTGCGAGTTCGGGGACGGTTCCTGGTGCCGGTTCGCAGAACGAAACGTGAACACTGGGCGAGACGCCCAGTAAACTCGCAACCGAGACGGTCGCGCTACAAGTGGGAACCGCCGTCAATTACCGCAAATGATGTGTTTCTTCCCCAGAAGCTTTGTCGTCGTGTTTCTCATTTTTCTGGCGTAATGCACCCGGAATGTTGTTTTCTATGGTGCTTGAAAATGTTGTTACGAGTTTTCCCCCTCCTGATCGGTTGCTTTCTTTCCACTGTTCAACTGTCGGTTGCAGAAAGTGAGTTTTTTGAAACGTTGCCGAATGGCGAACGCCCTCCGGTTATCTCAGGCGAAACTTCATGGGAAACTAATTTCGTCGGCGCTGCGCGACAACCTTCCGGGAATCTCGCTAACCGATTAATTTTCACCTGTGGCGGTCATGGCTGGACCTGGAGCAGCAAGAAAGGTTGGTACACCCAACGCGGCGTTGGCCAGGAGATGAACGAGGACTATGGCAACCTCGACCAGATGAATTCTTTTGTGCCCTATGCCTTCAACTCCGGGGCAACGGTGGTCACATTTCGCCCGGTGGGTCAGCAAACGAACGAAGTGGTGCTGGATAATGATTCGCGTGGTGTGACCTTCTCGGGCAAATGGTTCAATAGTAGTTCGGAAATTTTCTTCGGCAAAGAAGGCGCGCTTCCATACCGCTTCGCACCCCTGGCTGCTGCCGAAACGGCCACTGCGACCTACACTCCGAAAATTCCGCTCGCCGGTTTTTACCCGGTTTACACATGGGCGCGACATGGCGCCGATCGCACGAGTCAGCTCTACCGCATCCTCCATACCGGCGGACAAACGCTCGTCCGTGTGCCGCATCACATGGTGGGCAATGGCTGGGTTTACCTGGGTACCTATTATTTCGATGCCGGCGCGAATCGCTGGAAAGGTTCTGTCGTCATCAGCAATCTGCAGCCGTCACCCGGCTTCGGCAGTGTGGCCATCGCAGATGCTGTTCGTTTCGGCAATGGCATGGGCGATTTCGTTCCGGAAGGTGGAACAGTTTCCGGCTATCCACGCGAGGAAGAAGCATCGCGTTACTGGGTGGAAAGCAGCTTTGGGCAAGGGCAGACGAATTTTCTCGCCCGCGGATCGAGCGAGCATCAAGGCGGCAATGTCGGCGCGCCAATCCGTTTGGCGCGCGAGATGAATCGCGAAAGCGAAGGCAACATGTTCAAGCGCATTTACCTTGGCTTCCATTCAAACGCGGGCGGTGGCCGCGGCGTGATTGGGCTTTGGAATAATCCTGAACTTTTTCCCGGCACAAAAACGCCCAACCAGGAACGTTGGGCTGAACTGCTCGGCATTGAGGTGAATGACACGTTCACCGCGATGAGCACTCCTCCGTTGGAGGTTCCGTGGTTCGGTCGCACACGCCTCATCTATGCGCGTGACGATTACGCTTTCGGCGAACTGAACGATCGCTACATCGGCGGCGAATTCGACGCCACCATCCTCGAAGTTGCATTTCATGATAGTGCCGATGATGCGAAACTGCTGCGTGATCCGAAAGTGCGGGACATCCTGGGTCGTTGTAGTTACCAGGCGACGGTGCGGTATATGAATGAATTTGATGATGTGCCGATGGAATACCTTTCGCAGCCGCCGCAGAATCCGCGTGCGCGCAGCTCCGGCGATGCCGTTGTCGTGGCGTGGGACAGGCCGGTGGATGTGAAACAAAACACACCGGAGTCATACCTGGTCTATCGTTCTGAAAATGGATACGGCTTCGGAAAACCAGTGCGTGTTCCTGCCACGAAATCCTCCGTGCGATTGGAAGGTCTGCCGAAGAATAAGGCCGTTTATTTCCGTGTGACCGCGTTGAATGCAGCGGGTGAATCGTTGCCATCGACAGTGGTCGGCGCTCGCCGTCCTTCCAGAGCGACTGAGACAAAGGTTCTTTTCGTCAATGGTTTTACGCAGTTCGATCGTTTCAATAATCCAAGACAAACCATTGCATCGACCAATTACATTGCGCCGGGTGCTTTCGGAAAAATGGATCGGGTGATTCCGCGTTTAAACAATGCCTTCGATTACGTGGTGCAACATGGCAATGCATTGGATAAAAAACGTCGTGCCTTCGATTCATGCCAGCGCGATGCGATCTCAAGCGGGTTAATTAATCTCGATCATTACTCCGCCGTGATTTGGGCATCAGGCCGCCAACAAACCAATCTGTTCGATGCCAGCGAACAGCGCGCCTTGAGCAGATATGTGGCAGCGGGAGGAAATTTGTTCCTCTCCGGCGCGCACATCGCGGAAGGATTGGCTCAGCTACGCAGCCCAGAGCCGTCAGCGTTGGAGGAGATATTCGGATGCGACGATTGTCCATCCTTGCAAATCCAATCGTTCTCGGCCAGCGCCGAGCAGGACACCATTTTTCGTCGAAACCGAAACATCACTTTTGGCGAAGGTCGCCATGACACTTATTTTCTGGCCACGGTTAATGCATTTAACACACCGAACACCGCGGTGACTGCGTTGCTCTACGGAGATGCCGCCGGCACGGCTGCGGTGCAGTTTGAAACCCCGGCTGGCGGTAAAGTGGTTTGTTTCGGGTTTCCATTTGAAACGATCTCCTCGGAGAAAAGCCGCGCGGAATACCTGTCAGACATCCTTGATTACTTTGAACTGAAAAGCCGTCCGAATGCCATTACCCCGCGACTGGCGGAAACGGAAGCTGGTTCGCACCTGATCTGGTTCGCGCAACCCGGTCGCCGCTATCAATTGCAAGCTTCCGAGAAGGGAACCAGCGCTGTTTGGAAGAATATCGGCGCACCGGTTTCAGCAACTGGTCTAACGGCGCGTTATACGGAAACTTTACCAGGCGAGCGTGTTACTTACCGGGTTATCCGCTTGAACTGAGTGGCTTGATGCGCATGAGGACTCGCCAGGTCATGAAGACCCGAATAGTCCTTCGATTCCACGCCAATCTTATTCGTTTGAAATCGCGCCCGGATTCCATCTTATGAATTCTCCATTGTTGACGCATTTGCGTGTTTGGTGCTCCTTAACAGGGGCGCATGAACAAGATACTGGAAAATTATTGGAAGGTCTTCTCCTACGGTTATGTGGCGCATCTGGTCCGCTATATCGCCCTGGCCGGGTTGGCGTATCTTTTGTTTTACGTTTTTCTGCGACGGAAAACGATTCACCGGAAGATTCAGCAACTCTTTCCCAAAGGTGCTGAGATCCGGCGTGAGATATTTTATAGTCTCAGTTCATTGGCGATCTTTGCCGGGGTCGGTGTCCTCACGGTCATGCTGCGCAAGGCGGGCTTGATTCAACTTTACTTCGACATCAGCAAATATGGATGGACTTATCTGTGTATCTCCACGGTGGCCCTCATTTTTCTACATGATACCTGGTTCTACTGGACGCATCGGCTGATGCATACGCGGCGCCTGTTTCCGATCATGCATCGCGTGCATCATCTCAGTCATAATCCGACTCCCTGGGCGGCTTTTGCGTTTCATCCGACGGAAGCGGTTGTGCAGGCGATTGTGTTTCCGGTGGTTGCACTTTTCATGCCGCTGCATCCGTTGACTGCGCTCGTCTGGCTGTTTTACATGACTCTGCTGAATGTGCTGGGACATCTCGGGTTCGAGATTCTGCCGCGTGGTTTTGTGCGGCACTGGTGGAGTCGCTGGCACAATACCTCGGTGCATCACAATATGCATCATCGCCACGTGAACTGTAATTACGGTCTCTATTTCAACATCTGGGATCGTGTGATGAAAACGAATCACGCGCGTTACGAAGAAGAGTACGAACGGGTCACGGAAGGGAATCGCGAAGTGCAGGGCGATTCGGTTTCTCACAGGGAAAGAGCAATGACAACCGGTGAGAAATGACGTTGCAAATGGGTTCCGTGACCGTTAATCAGCCAGGGTGAAAGTGAAAGTTTTTCCGTGCGTTGCATTTCTAACTCTGCTCCTGATCTGCTCGGCGAGCGGACAAGCCCCCAGGCTGACGTGGCACGGTGTGCGCAGCCTTCCGATCGAAGGAAAAGGCTGGGAGGATACCAAAGATTTCTACGATAGGCTGCCAGCCCGCGCTGAGAAAATGGTGAGGCCGTCCGTTTGGAATTTGAGCCGTGATTCCGCGGGATTGTGCGCGCGTTTCGTGACGGATGCCGAATCCATTTCGGCTAAATGGACCTTGCGTAAGGAGTCACTTTCCATGCCGCATATGCCGGCCAGCGGTATGAGTGGGCTGGATCTCTATGTGAAAGAGCAGGGGAAATGGCGATGGTTGGGAGCGGGGCGCCCAAAACAATTCCCGACAAACGAAGCTGTTCTCGTGAGGAATGTGCCGAAAGCGCAACGCGAGTATCTGCTTTATCTTCCGCTCTATAACGGCGTGACTGCCGTGGACATCGGTGTGCCAGCCGAAGCGAAATTTCACGCCGCGCCTTCACGGGATGATAAGAAGCCGATCGTTTTCTACGGAACCTCCATCCTGCAAGGCGGCTGTGCCTCACGCCCGGGGCTGGCGTATCCGGCAATCATCGGACGCAAGCTGGATTGGCCAGTGATCAACCTGGGGTTCTCTGGCAATGCGAAGTCCGAACCGGAATTGGCCGAGCTCCTTGCTGAACTGGATCCCTCTGCTTACGTGCTGGATCCGCTGCCGAATATGGATGCGGTTGCCGTGCGCGAACGAATCGAACCGTTCGTTCACACACTTCGCAGCGCCCATCCCAAAACTCCCATCATCCTCGTGGAAAGTCTTTCTTATACAGATGGATTTTTGGTGGAGACACGAAAAAATCGTTATACCTCATCCAACGCCGCGCTGCGTGAGGCGTTTAAAAATCTCAAGAAATCCGGTGTGAAGAATCTCCACTATATTCCCGGTAAAGATTTGATCGGTCAGGATGGCGAAGGAACAGTGGATGGCACGCATCCGAATGATCTTGGTTTCATGCGGATGGCCGACGAGATCGGACCGGTGTTGCGGAGATTGGTCAGGTAGCTGTTGGATCAAACTTCGGGGAGATAAAACTTTAGGGAAGTATGTTTTTTTGCTTCAATACCACTTCACTATGGAGAAACAGCCTTTCCCCACATCGGACCGCAAAGTTTCTGTGATTGTTCCGGCTCTGAACGAGTCGGAGACAGTTGCTTCTGTGGTGGAATTCGCGCGGCGTTGTCCGCTGGTTGATGAAGTCATTGTTGTAGATGACGGTTCGGTGGATGGCACGCCGGAGTTGGCGTCCGCCGCGGGTGCAGTCGTTTTTACCAGCACGATGCTCGGCAAGGGTGTCTCCATGGAAGACGGTCTTCATTATGCAAAAAATGAAACAGTTCTCTACCTCGACGGTGATTTGAGCAGTCTCAGCCCCGATGTCATTGAACGCATGGTCGAGCCGATTCTCACTGGCAACGCTGATTTTGTGAAAGCACGTTTCACACGCAGTGCGGGACGGGTCACCACACTCACCGCGCGCCCTTTGCTGAAAACGTATTTCCCTGAGATCGCCCATTTCGTTCAACCATTGAGCGGCGTGATGGCGGCCCGGAAATCGTTTCTGGAAGACCTCCGGTTTGAGAACGATTACGGGGTGGATATCGGCCTCTTCATCGATGCTGCCATGAACCACGCAAGGGTGGCCGAAGTGGATATTGGACATATCGATCACGACAGTCATCCGCTCGCTGTGCTGGAAGAGATGGCTACCCAGGTGGCCCGGACGATTTTGGATCGCGCGGCGACATACGGTCGTCTGCGTTACTCCTATATTCGTGAAGTGCAGGAAGATGAACGGCATCGCAAAGCCGAGTTGTCGAATGTTTTGCAACACATTCCGAAGTGCGAACAACTCGCTTTGTTCGACATGGATGGTGTTTTGCTGAAGGACCGGTTTATTCGGGAATTGGCAAAGCGCACCGAGAAGGAATCGCAACTCGCCGAGTTTTTGGATCGTTTCGACATGGATGTCGAGGAGCGTGCCCGAAAAATTGCGGCTATTTTCACCGGTGTTGCCCGGAGCGTTTTTGAACAAACAGCCCGGGAAATGCCGCTGACTCCCGGTGCCGCCGAGACAATCGTAGGTTTGCGGAAAGCCGGTTTCCGCGTTGGGATTGTCACCGATAGCTATCATGTTGCAGCGGAAATTGTCCGAAGACGTGTCTTTGCCGATTTCAGCTTCGCCAATTTAATGCGTTTCAAAAACGGCAAGGCCAGCGGAGGCATCACGCTTGCGCCGGGAATGGTATATGCCGGTGGTTGTTCGGTTCACAAACACTGCAAGGTCAACGTCATGCGTCACCTCATGGAACGAATGGAGATTGGTCCGGACTGTGTGCTGGCGGTCGGTGATGGCGAAAATGACGTTTGCATGCTCCAGGCAGCGGGTGTTTCCGTCGCTTTCGAACCCAAGACCGAGAACGTCCGCGCCGCCGGGCAACATATTGTTGAAGGCAATCTCACCGGAGTGCTTGAAGTTCTCCAAAAATAGGAGATAAGTTCCGGCGTGCCTGAACTGGAAACGGAACTGATCTCATTTAAAAATTCACCAATCGACCGGTTGGGTGCCTTCGCCAGAAAGAAAATTCCGCGAGGCGCCCGCCTGATTGAATACATCGGCGAAAGAATCGACAAAGCCGAATCAGCCAGGCGATGCGAGGCGGAGAACTACTACATCTTCACTCTCGACGACGATTGGGACATCGACGGCGACAAAGATTGGAACCCGGCCAAATACATCAACCACAGTTGCGCCCCCAACGCGGAAGCACAGATCGTGGATGGCCATATCTGGATTTATGCTTTGTGCAAGATTGAGCCGGGTGAAGAAATCACCTTCAACTACGGCTACGATCTGGAGAACTACAAGGATCATGTCTGCCGCTGTGGCGCGCGAACTTGTCTTGGCTATATGGTTGCCGAAGAGCTCTTTGACGAAGTGCGGAAGATTAACGAAGCCGCCGCATCAGCAACCGAGCCTGCGACCGTGTAGGAGCGCTCCACCAACGTGCTGCCAGCGTCTCGCTGGCAGGGTTTCCATTTCCATTTCCCCTTCTCCCCACGCCATAGATAAATCTTTGGTGAAGCACGTGACGCGGTTTACGCTACCGGCTCGCAAATGAGTGAAGTGCAACTCACAGATCAATTTTTCCAAGAGATCGCTGGTTGGGAAGCGGTCAAGCAGGCTCGCGCCTACATCACGATGGGCAAGGTGCTCAGTTCGAATTGGACGCCGCCTATCCTAAAAGGAGTTGTGCAGGCAGGGGAAACTTCTTATCGGGCCGGACTCGTCATCAAGAGCTCCAGCGATATCGAAAACATGTGCAGTTGCCGTGAATCGCGTGAGTGGGGAAAGATCTGTGCGCACTCGGTCGGTGTCGGGTTGCATCATTTGAACCGAGGGAAAGAGGAGTCGGCTGTCTCTTCTGCGCCCGGGGGACGAACTCCTGCCAAGACAGGAGCGACAATTAAACCAGCGCCTGCTGGAAAAAGGCTCACCCGATCTGATAGTGGAGAACCAGTCGAGATTTTTGTAATATTGCCGCCCAATTTGGCGCAGGCAGCCGCTCGCGGTAAAGTGATGCTCGTGCTGGAAGGAAAGTGGAGCAGGGGACGGGCTCCACTAAATACACTCCCGCTGCAACAGCCGTTTCATTTTTCACCGGAGGATGCGGCATTACTTGAGGTGGCAGAAGAGGTCGCAGATGGTGATACCCCTGGAATGATGCAGATCGAGAACCGCGATTTCTCCAGGATTCTGAGCAAACTGGTGGAACATCCACGCGTCACTTTCGGCAGGACGACAGATGTGGAGATTTCTCGTGAACCGTTGCGGCTTGCCTTGAAAGCGACCCTGGAAAGTTCCGGCGAAATTCTGCTCAGCCTCAAGACGAATCCGCAATCCCTGGCCCTGATCTCTGGCGACAAAACGTCGTGGGTCATCTCTGGCACTAAGATTCAACCGCTCGGATTGTCGCGCGCGTATTTTCAAGTGTTGCAAGGGCCGGTCCGTCTGACCCGCAACCAGGTGCCGCAATTTCTTGGACAGGAATGGCCGCAGCTCCAGGCGAGTTGCGACATCGAGACGAATTTCCGGATTGAAGACTTTTTATTAGAACCCCAGGCGCCCAAATTCATTCTGGCGTTGGCTGGCGGCATGGCCCAACTCCATGCCCAACTGCAATGCGCTTACGGTCCGCGGATCATGACGGTTGGTGTGACGTCGAAAGATGAATCACTCTGGTTGCCGGATCCCACAGATTCCAAGCGTTATTCCACACGAGCTCTTGGGGCTGAACAGGCGGCGTTGAATCGTTTGTTGAAATATGGTTTCAACGGACCGGATGCACAGGGGCGTTATCAATTGCTTGGACAGAACCAGGTGCTGACCTTCTTCGCGCGGGAATTTCCGAAGCTGGAAAAGGAATGGGAAGTGACGCTGGAAGAACGTCTGCAGTATAGCACGGCAAAAAACCTCGAACGAGTCGAACCACGCTTCGAGATTACTTCCTCGGGCATCCAATGGTTTGATCTCGGTGTTGTCTTTGACACAAGTGGAGGTGAGAAATTTTCGCAGGCGGATATTCAACGCCTCATCTTGTCCGGGCAAAGTCATACGCGTTTGAAGAATGGGAAATTCGCGCTGATCGATACCGGCGCTGTGGAAGAGTTGCAGGAAGTGCTGCTGGATTGTTCCCCAGACCAGGCTGGCGGAAAATACCGGATCAACAATACCCAGGCCGGTTTCCTCGAAAGCACGTTGCGTCAGCAAGGTTGGCGCGCGCAAGCTCCGACCCAGTGGCGCGAACGCGCACTATCGCAAAGCGGCGAGGCGAAACTCGAATGTCCGCCGCTCGGCGATTTGGAGAAGGTATTGCGCCCGTATCAAAAACATGGCGTGGCATGGTTGCATTTTCTGCGTGCGAACAAGTTTGGCGGAATTCTGGCAGACGAAATGGGGCTGGGGAAAACGCTTCAGACGTTGGCGTTTCTGAATGGAGTAGTGGAGCGATGGAGTAATGGGAAAAATCAGCACTCCAACACTCCAGCACTCCAACACTCCGCTCCTGCTCTGATCGTCTGTCCAACCAGTCTCGTCTTCAATTGGGTCAACGAGGTGAAGAAGTTTACCCCTCATCTTCGGGTGCTGGCGTTGCACGGACCGGAGCGGCACGGGAGGTTTTCGGAAATCCCCAATCACGATCTGATTGTGACAAGTTACGCCCTGGTCCGTCGTGATGCTGAGAAATACAGCGGCATCGAATTCGACACGGTTGTCCTGGATGAAGCGCAACATATCAAGAATCGGCAGACTCAAAATGCACAGGCGGTGAAAGCCATCTGGGCAGAGCATCGGTTGGTTCTGACCGGCACACCGCTGGAAAACTCGGTGTTGGATCTCTGGAGTATCTTTGATTTTCTCATGCCCGGTTATCTTGGGTCCGCCCAGGACTTCCGCGAACGCTACGAACTTCCAATCGTCAAAGAAAAGAATGCTGAAGCTCAAGGGCGTCTCGCGCGTCGGTTGCGTCCATTCATTCTGCGCCGTCTGAAAGTTGATGTAGCGAAAGATCTGCCCGCGAAGATTGAGCAGGTTTCATTCTGCGAACTCACGGACGATCAACGCACGGTTTACAACCAGATTCTCCAACTCAGCCGCAAAGAAGTTCTCGACGCAGTCGGCGCTCAAGGCGTGGCAAAGAGCAAGATGGTGATCCTGACGGCCTTGTTGCGGTTGCGGCAGATTTGTTGTGATTTAAGGCTTCTTAAATTGGAACGGAGTGATGGAGTAATGGAGTCAGGGAGTGATGGGGAAGAACCCAATACTCCAGCACTCCAACACTCCATTACTCCGTCCGGCAAGTTGGACACCTTCAGCGAGTTGCTCGACGAGATCATCGACGGTGGTCATCGCGTTCTTGTCTTCAGCCAGTTCACCACGATGCTCGGGTTGCTGCGTGAGAAACTGGATGCTGAAGGGACGGAGTTTTGTTACCTGGACGGTTCCACCACAAATCGTGGCGCCGTGGTCGAACGTTTTCAAAAGACGAGCAGCATTCCTGTCTTTCTTATCAGTTTGAAAGCGGGTGGCGTCGGCTTAAACCTGACCGGCGCAGATACTGTTGTGCATTTCGATCCATGGTGGAATCCAGCGGTGGAAGACCAGGCGACCGATCGCGCGCATCGTATTGGTCAAAGCAAAGTGGTGACGAGCTACAAACTGATCACTCGTGACACGGTGGAGGAAAAGATTCTGAACCTGCAGACCCGCAAACGGGAACTGATCAAAGCAACATTGGCTGGTGAGGCGGAATTTGCGGCGGCGTTGTCGTGGGAGGAAATTCAGGAACTGCTGGCGTAGCTACTTCTTTTGACGAGATTCAAACCATTGTTGCAATGACTTCTGACTTTCACCTGAGGGCATTCCATGCAAGACGTTCTCTACGCTGATGTCCTCATCCAGATCCGGCCAATGCACTCCCTCGCCTTGGCCAATCAAACGCCAATTGTTCCTTTCTTCGGTCGTTCCGTGCTGAAGGCGAGGATACCACGCTAATGGTGCGGAGATTGTGCGGCCATCAGCCAAGTCCAGAATCAGAGCGTCGTCATTAAGCACTGCTCTCAGGACTGTTGCTCTTTTTATCTCAAGGGTTGAAGTAATCATTCCAACTTTTAATTAGCTGCTCGTGGTATTCTACCACAAGCCTTTGGATTCGGTTAAGCTCATTTCCATTAAAGCCACCGCTGCTATGGAGGCGGACCGGCTCCAGCCAAAACTTCGCTATGTTTTGATCCCGCTCTACATGAACGTGCGGCGGTTCATTGCGATCTCCAGCGTAGAAGAAGAAGCGATACGGTCCTATTCGCAAGATCGTCGGCATATTGATTTACTCAAAGCAACATTGGCTGGTGAGGCGGAATTTGCGGCGGCGTTGTCGTGGGAGGAAATTCAGGAACTGCTGGCGTAAACGTTTCGCTCAGGATGCCAGCCGCTGGCGGAGTGGGGCGCTTGTTTAGTTGGAAAGTTGCAGAGGGCGTTTTCTGGCAGGTTGCTTCAACGCGGACGTGTGTCGCTCCCATCTTCTGCAGGCGCTCGTTCACGGCGCGTAAGGCAAGTTCGGGTTTGTTACAATCGCGGCTCAGGTGACCCAAATAGATTTGTTCCATTCCCGCGTGGACCACTTGTTCGGCAACTTCCGCGCCGGCTTCATTCGACAGATGTCCGTGACGACTCAGTATCCGCTGTTTCAGACTCCAGGGACGCCGAAGATCCTCTTGCAGCATTTTGATGTCGTGATTGGTTTCCAGGACGAGAACGTTGGCCGAGCGGACCCGTTCCAACACCAACTTGGTGGCATGGCCGAGATCGGTGAGAAAACCGATATTTCCCGAAGGCGTGCGGAGCATGAAACCCACTGGATCATCGGCATCGTGCGGGACGGAAAAAGTATCCACGATGACATCACCCACTTCAAAGGTGCTGCCTGTGATGAAAATCTGCGCGTTGATGCGGCCTTTGGTGTGGCGTTCGATCGCTTCCTTCGTAAGTCGATTGCAATAGATCGGCAAATTCAGTTTTGACGCGAGACCGACGAGCCCCTGGATGTGATCAGAGTGTTCGTGGGTGATTAAGATGCCGTTCAATCCCTCCGGAGAACGCGCGATGGTGGCGAGCCGTTCACGAATCTGTTTTCCACTGAACCCGGCATCGATCAGGAGGCGTGTATCATCGGTTTCGAGGTAGGCACAATTTCCATTGGAACCGCTTCCTAAAATTGTGAACTGCACTGGCACTGCGAGACGATAGGAAGTCGTTGGAGCACTGCGCAATCTTTTTCAACCAATTGCCCACGAAACGGGTGGGTTCAAGAGATGTGAGATCGAAAAACAAACTGTTTTTTGAAGCAGCTTGAGCAAAGAGCTCCGGGGGAGCGGCATGAGTAATCCCGAGCGTGCGTTACCAATGGTGACGAGATTACAAAGACGAACATGTCGCCCCGCTGGGGCTTGCGATCCATTCACACATCGTATCTATAAACATGTCGCGCCGCTGGCGCTAGGACGCACCGCTTACGCGATTTTGGGGATGAGGCTGCGGAAAGCGATTATTCCAACTCTCACTCTCGTCATTCACTCCGAGTTATCTACATTCCTTTTTTTGTTCTGCGTCTCCTGAATTGTCTTAATCACTTCTTCCCTACTCATACCTTCGCCAGCCACTCCATCATGTACAATCAAAATGAAGTCAGCCGAAACAGGTCGGGTCGAAGTCGGTCGTGCGAGAAAGATGAAGGCCTCATCGCCGTATTGGGTGCCTGCCTCAGTAGCCGGACCACTCACCGGCACTATCTGCCCTTGCGTGAACTGCACGCTTGTCGCATTCGTTTTGATTGCTTGCTTCGCCTTGTAGCGGACGGTGGGGCCGCTCACATCGATATCACACAGCCAAACGGCATCACTTCGTGCAGCTTGCGAAGGCACCTGTTGTATCAGACTGGGGTCGGTGCATGACGCGAGCAGCAACCCGAGCAATGGAATTAAGCGGTGCATAGCTGGCTAACGAGCTGATCGATGATGAGGAGCGCGCCAAGAAAATACCAATTGAAACAAAGATGCGACCGCGCTCCTCATCATTCGATCCAGCGATTGGTTAGAACCGGTCATTATTGAGGCTGGTCTGTCCTGTTCGCTGCTCTCGATGTCTCTGCGACCAGATCCCAAAAGTTGGTTACGGCGTCTCCTTCGTGCCAAATATTGAATTCTCGCTGGAACCTCTCGCATGCATGAACTACCTCGTTCGTACGCCCTGCAATCGACAACTTCTTAAGGTCGGCGACAAAGTCAGGTAGGCCTCCTCTAACGTAATGGTCCTGGACCTCGTGATAAGTGGAGACTTTCGTGGACCGAGAGACTGACAAACAACAAAGCACGACAAAAACAGTAAGTGAGCAAAGTCGCCATACAGGACGAGCCATGATCTGCACCGCGATAAAGCCAGCGAATACAATCACTATCAACAAGATGTAAAAAAGGAGGGTGCCCATGGGTTCTAACCATTTGATTCACATTTCATTTGGCGCTGATAAGTGATGTTTGATCTGTTTTGCTGGCAACCATTCTGGTGGGTGTCATTGCGAAAAGTTTGAAGGGTGCCGACCGAAAGTCAACGCCGCCATCGCAGTCTGCCCCGTACGGGTGTGATTTTAAGTGGTGGGGATGGCAAACGGAGCGCGGTGTGCGAAGCATCAGCCGCAGCGCGTGAGATTGTTCGAGCGTCATAGAAAACCCTGCCGCGCGACGTTCCACCCTTGAGCGCTGCGGCTGATCCTACGGACACAGCCGCGCTCCGTTTCCTACGCCAATCTCACCCGCTTTTAATCACACTTACCCCGAACGAAAGCGCCAGAGGACTTGCACTGGTCCAAAAAGCTAGCGAATCTTCGATGCACAGGGATCGCGCAAACGTTCTGGAGTGCGTCCAGCCTGGCGCATTCCCAACCGGCTCGTTTGCTCATGCTGCGGTGTGATTCAAACTGGCAGTCAGGCGCTCTGATCTTAGCGGAGCACTCATGAATTCGCGTCAGCTTCTTGGACGAAACCGCTCTGCGGTTCAATGACTCTATAGTTCCGTCCCATGATCTCCCGGTCGTTTGACGATATCAGAGGATGCCTGCGGACGTTATTCCTGCCATTTGACGGCGTCGGGAGGGGCTCGGAAAGGTTATTTCCCGCGTTTGACGGGCTCGGAGGGGGCTTGAGAACGTTATTCCTGGGGTTTGACGGAATCGGGTGGGGTTAACAACGTTATTCCTCGCGTTTGACGAGATCGGGAGGGAGTTGAGAACGTGCGGGACCGCAAAGCGGCAAATCGACTCTACAGTTCTGTTTTTCTAGCCCGCCGAGTTCATGGAGGCAACACACCAATCGGTGCGTGTCGGATGCTCGAACAGTCGGCGGCAGGTTGCCGCCGACAACGGGTTGGTAGCCCGTTCCACCCATTTTTCAGACAGGCTCATTTGGTGGATATCCCAAAAATATTTTTCACCTGTTTTGATGAAAATGGATGTAAATGCCTTATCTGCGGTGGTTTACGGCGGTAAAAATAATTTGCCTGAAAAAATTGCTCCGACACTAGGTGACGGAGTGGCTGTGAGAGGATGTCTCGTTCGTTTAACAGGAAATGGAGTTAAACGAGCGACGAAAACAGAACTTTAATCAGTTTGGAATCGATATTATGAGACAGAATATACCGGTTAGTCAGGGTGGATTGCTCGGCAGGATGAACGTTGCGATCAAAGCGGCGGATAGCCACAGCGCCACAGTGGTGTTGGCGCATAACTCGGCGGTGACAATGAGCCTGGCTCGAGCAGCAGCAGTTTTGGCGCGGGACGCTCGGGAATTGGGCAAGGATGAATTGCGCAAGCTGCGGGAACTGTTGGAGACGGAACGAATCGCAACGCGTGAATTTGCGTTGCTGGGCCGGGATCAATTGAAACCGGCGCTCGGACGGTTGTATCATCCGGGCTGGGATGTGACCGGGTTTCGCGGTGGGTTCCGGGTTTCGGAACGCGCCAGTGACCTGGAGGTGTGGGCGGAAACTTTTCATAATTACCTCGTTCAGAATCCTGGCAGGGAAGTTCCTGCGCATAACATCACGGCTGCCCAGGCAGCGGAACGATACAATGCACTTAAGACTGCGCGGACCGCTGTGAAAGCGCAGGAGGGCGCGTTGAGAACCCTGGTGCAGCAGAGTGACGCGGCGTTTGCTCTCTTGCTTAAGATGCTGCGGGGGTTGGTGAAGGAGTTATCGTTGACTTTAACTCTCGACGATGGACGTTGGACAGCGTTCGGATTCAACGCACCAGCGGCAAAGGAACGTCCGGAAACGCCGACGAATGTCACGGCGGTTTCGGTGACAGAGAATGCTATGGCTGTGCAGTGGGACAAAGCGCCGCGCGCGGAGTATTATCGGGTGCGCATCAAGGTGGTGGGCGTGGATGAAGAACCAAAAGTGGTGGGCACACCGTCGGATACGGATTTTATGTTTGAAGAGTTGCCAGCGGATGCGGTGGTGGAAGTGACGATTTCCGCGGTGAACAAGGGTGGGGAGAGTGCGCTGAGTGAGGTGGTGATGGTGAGGACGGGGGAGGAAATAGACAATCGGCAATAGCCGATAGCGACCGGAGTGCGCCGAGACGGGCGCACTCCGGTAGCAGCGTCAACCAATCCCCAAGCCCACTGCCGTTTAGTTAGCGGCAGTTAAACTTTCATATCGCGGTTGCAACCGGCGGCGCGCAAGTCAGAACTGGAGAGTCGCTGCCCTTGGCGGGCTGGAGTGACGCGCCCTACCTTTTGAATTTGCGACAGACGA
>JACDHS010000194.1 GCA_013820875.1 Verrucomicrobiota bacterium
GTATACGATGGATGCGTTTTGCATCCGCTATTACTATGCACGTAATTCCAAAAGTACAATAACGTTAAAGTAGATTTTCCATACACGCTCTAAGATTTGGCGCGCCGACTCAGCGTCTCCGGCACGGATGCTTTGAAAGCACTGCTGCTCCAGCCGGACCAGCCGTTTGTTGCTGAGATCAAGATCGGCCATTGTCTGCAAAGCGACGGGCGTCGGGGCCAGCTCAATGCTTCGATTGATTGCGGTCTGTAACTTATCGTCGAGTTGGAAGTAGCGCTGCTCCCATTTGGGCTGTTTGTCGACGGTTGCCATCAGAACCGACATCGTTAGCGCTTCATCGTAGTAAAGGAGGGTGCCGCGCAACGCCTGCATCTCCAGATTGTTTGCGACGTATTTACTTTCGCGTTGAACAATCCAGAAGGCGTTTCCCGCGAGCAGGAACAACATTAAAACCGTAAACGCCAGCGCTGCAGCACAGGCAAGTGTTGGAAACCGCAGCCCGAGTTCGTCGCCCTCTTTCCCGTCTGAAGTGGCACTCATAATCTCCCCAGTCGTTTACTGTCGCACTTGCTTATCTGCACGGCAACCGGGTCAATTCTTGAACGGGGGGCGCCCTAGCTAGTTAACTAAATGGCAGTGACTTTCTCCTCCCGAGGAGAAGGAACCAGACAGCCCGCCGTGAAATAAAGTTCGCGATTGCACATCGTACGTTTTCCGAAAAGTTGAGTGACTATCCGGAAACTTCTGATTCGGAAGGTGCTCGCTAAGGAGCAAAACTATGCTTCTCCGGTGACGATGACCTTTTGCAAATCAATCCAGAAGCAACTGCCTTTTCCGAGTTCTGATTCGACGCCAAGTTGGCCACCCATTTTTTCCACCGATTTCGCAACGATGCTCAGCCCGATGCCGGTGCCTTCGTAATCTTCATTGCTATAAACCCGGGAAAACATTTCGAAAATGGTCTTTTGATCCCGTGGCGCAATGCCGATGCCGTTGTCCTGAATCCACAACCGGACAAATTCCCCTCGTAACTCCCACCAAATTTTTATCTTCGGAGTTTTACCTGCTGGAACAAATTTGACGGCATTGGTGAGCAGATTGGAAATGCACTGCGTCAGGCCGACTTCATAACCGAGCACCAGCGCGATGCCTGGAGCGATTTCAATTTCTGCCTTTCGCAGATTTTGATAGCACTGCACCACTTCGCGGACGATCGCACTCAGACTGATCGCAGTAAGTTCATTTTCTCCGCAGGTTGCATGGCTGTAGGTCAGAACATCGTCAATCAAACGGTCCAGGCGGTTTGCCGCCGTTTTGATTCGAAGTATGAAATCCTTTGGCTCCGGCGCCATGCATTCGCTGTAGTCATTCAAGAGAATTTGAGAAAACCCCTGCATGGCGCGCAGTGGTTGGCGCATGTCATGGGAAAGGCTGTAAGAAAACGCTTCGAGTTCCCCGATCTTTTCACGCAATTGCGTGGTGCGTAACAAGACCATTTTTTCGAGGGTCTCGGCGTGTTTCTGCTGCCGCAAATCAGTTAAGACAGCGCAGACTGTTCCTGCCGCTTCTCCCGGCAGAGGCGTCATGGAGACAAGGACGGGCCACGCCATGCCATCACTTGCCACGAACAGGAATTCGCCGCGCCGCTCCTGGTCACTGTTGCCGAGGAGCGTTTTAAAAGCAGAAACCTGGGGAGGTGAGATGAATTGTTGCAAGCGCAGTCCAATGATCTTTTCCAATGGCATCTTGAGCATCGTCGCCAACCGCGTATTGCAATAATAAATGACTCCGTTGTCACGAAGTGTCACCGCGCCTTCGGTCATTGTTTCAACCAAAATGCGGTAACCATGTTCAGCTCCTACCAGGGTAAAAATCTGGTCACCTTCCGGGCCTTCCACAACCAGCGCATCCACTTCACCACTGCGAATGGCGCGCAAGGTTTGCTCTGCTTCGTCCAGGCGAGCACGCAGATCTTCCATTTCGGAGAACATCTGAGCGGGCGTTGCAGGTTGTTTAGGCATAGCGAAGCACTATTTGTTGGGACGAAGATCCAGCCCGACCAATACGCGATCTTCGTTGGACATGTCCCCGATCACGCGGCGAAGCGGGAGCGGCAGCTTTCTAATGAGAGTGGGCGCAGCAATGATCTGCTCGCCTTTCGCCAGAGAAGGTTGCTGGTAGATATCAATGATTTCCAACTCGTAACGCCCTTCGAGATGTTTCTCACAAATGTGTCGAATTCTTTCAATGGCGGCGGTGGAACGAGGCGTGATTCCGCTGATATAAAGCCGGAGCACATACCTTTCTTTGCTCCTTTTCTTGATGTCTTCATCCAGAATGGCAAACGGATTGGCTCGCTTGGATGTCATTCTTTTTTCCGGGCTTCACGGAGATTCAACCCTACCAGGACGCGCTCAGTGTTTGACAGGTCCCCAATGATTTTTTTGATCGGGGTCGGTAGCTGGCGCACCAACGTTGGGATGGCTAAAATCTGGTCACCTTTCGCCAATTGCGGCTGTTTGAGAAGATCAATCACTTCCAACTCGTAGTCCTTCAAATGCTCCTCACAAATCTTTCTAAGATTTGCTAACGCGGTCATTGATTTGGGAGTGTGCCCGGCGACGTACAAACGCAATTGCCAAACCGGAACCGCTCCAACAGGAGTCGCCTTAGATTTAGTGGCCGGTTGTTTCATTTTGTTTAGTTTTAGCAGGGGTTCTGGAAACAAGTTGATCGGTACCCCGCAGTTGGGCGAGATCGGCACGGTTGCCCGCCAACGTTTTCGTCAGGGCTTCCTCCTGCGCGCGAATCTGGCGTTCTTCTTCTTCTTCCATCTCAGATTGTGCGCGCAACTCAGCCATCTGCCGCTCCAGCGAGGAACGTCTGCGCCGCCACTCATGCTGTTTCCGCACTTGTTGTTGCTGTTGCACGAGAACCTCCGCTTTTCCCTGCGCGGCTTGCGCAATACGCGCGCTACCCGTCAAAACACCGGCCGGCCCAAGGTAGACATCAAGCAAGTCGATTCCTTTGTTCGTCAGCAGAAACTCGCGGATCTGGTTGGAGTGGGACATACCGCGCGATTTGATGATTTGCAGGCCACGGTTGAGCTCACCGTTTAGCTCCAGGTCGCGCAATGAAATCCAGGTATCAATCAACGACGACTTTTCGTTGTCTGTCTGGTTTAGTCCCCCCCCGCTGCAGATCAAATCGGTGAACATGGCAGTGATCCCCTCGCTTTTCAGAAAATCAATCAGCCGAGTCAACATTGACTTGCCTTCGGTAGGACTGCCAACTGCCATCAGGCTGGAAATGGGATCAAGCACGACAATTGCCGGTTTAAATTCATCCACCGCTTTATGCTTGGTGACCAGGTGCATTTCCAAACCGTGCAAGGAAGAACGAACGGCGTGAAATCTGAGCAGACCATTTTTGACCATGGCCTCCAGATTGAGGCCGATCGATTTCATGTTGCGCACGATTTGCAACGGTGATTCTTCAAACGCGAAGTAAAGGCATCGCTCGCCCCGTTGGCAGGCCGCTAAAGCAAAGGCGCCGGCCAGGCTGCTTTTTCCCGCGCCAGCGGTTCCGGAAACCAACACCGTGCTCCCGCGAAAAAAACCTTTCCCATCGAGCATCCGATCCAGCCGCGAGATTCCTGATGAAACGCGCTGGGTGCTCGCTTGATGGTTGAGGGAAAGTGAGCTGATAGGAAGAATCGAAAGGCCATTCTCATCGATCAAGAATGGATATTCATCCGCGCCGTGCTTCGAGCCCCGGTATTTAACCAATCGCAAACGTCGCGTCGCGATCTGTTCCTGCAGTCGTAAATCAAGGAGGATGACGCAATCAGCCACATACTCTTCCAGGCCGTAACGGGTCAACATCCCCTGCCCCCGTTCGCCCGTGACGATGGCTGTGACTCCCTTTTCTTTCAACCAACGGAATAGCCGACGCAATTCCGCGCGGAGAATCGCCTGGTCCGACAAGCCGGCGAAAAGCACTTCCAAGGTGTCCAAGACCACGCGTTTTGCACCGACGGAATCGATGGCGTGTCCCAGACGTATGAATAACCCATCCAGATCGTAACTTCCGGTTTCCTCGATTTCGCTGCGCTCGACGTAGATGTAATCGACAGCGAGCAACTTCTTGGCGACGAGCTTTTTAAGATCAAAGCCAAGCGATAGAAAATTCTTTTCCAGTTCATCGGGCGTTTCTTCAAAGGCTATGAACACGCCCGGCTCGCCGAACTCCACGGCGCCTCGCGCCACGAATTCCATCGCGAGAATGGTTTTACCGCAACCTGCGTTGCCGCAAACCAAGGACGTTCTTCCTTTAGGCAAACCGCCATTGGCGATTTCATCGAGTCCGCGGATGCCGGTGGGAGTTTTTTCCAGTTGATCGGATTGGGGGGTGGCGGGCCTGAGTTTTGCTGTAAGCATTAGGTAATCATTTCTGAGCGGGAAAGGCCTTTAGACCTTCTTGGGAGGAATAAAAGTTTTACTGAGGCGGCGATGCTCCAGTGTCTCGGGTTAACTATGCGCATTTTCTTCTAAGTGGCAATCAGGGCTTACCCTGATCAGCGGGAAGTGTTTAAGATGACTCCAGGCAACAACTCATCTCGAAGTCTTAAGAATTGCCTGCGTGCGGGAATGGACGTGAAGTTTGCCGTAGATGGTTTTGAGATAACTGCGGATGGTGGCAGAGGTCAGGCCGAGCGCTTCCGCCACTTCCTTGTCGCTGTAGCCCCGCGCAACATACCCGAGCACTTCTGATTCACGTTTCGAGAGGACCTCATCCGGATTGGCGGACGAGCGCTGCTGTTGAAAGGATTGCACCACTTTTCGCGCGATGTAAGCCGACATCGGCGCACCGCCGCGATGCACATCCTGAATGGCTTCCAGAATTTCATCCGCCGAAGCTCGCTTCAGCAGGTAACCGTTTGCGCCCATCTGCAGCGCCTGAAAAATCCGATCGCTATCGTCATAGACCGTCAGCATTACGATCTGCACAGTCGGTAAGAGTCCCTTAAGTTGCCGGGTGCATTCGACACCGGACATGCCGGGAAGATTTATATCCATCAGCACGACCTGCGGAGATTGATCACCGGGAATATCGCGAACAGCATCCTCAGCGGTGCCAAAGCTGCCAACACACTCCAAACCTTCCGTTTCCTTCAGCAACCGCTCCAGGTTTGTGCGCCAACGCCGGTCATCTTCAACGATAGCAACTTTAATCAACATATTCAGTTCGATCTAGGTCTTCCAAGGCGGAAGGACAAACTCCAGGCGGGTCCCCTGCCCGTCATTACTCTCGATCCAGAGCGAGCCGCCGAGCCGCTCGATGCGCCCCCGGAGGTTGGCAAGGCCACGCTGCCCTTCCTTCACCGTTTTGCGTGATAAACCCTTGCCATTATCCTCGATGATGAGACGCAGGCGGCGATCGTCACACGCTATCTTAAGATTCACTTCAGTAGCCTCCGCATGGCGGACAATGTTGTTGAACGTTTCTTTCACCAGCAAAAAAAGCTGGTGACGCGTGTCCGAAGTCAGTGGTTGTGCCGGCAGGTTCGCCGGGATTTCCAACCGCGTCCGCAATTCGGTGGGCCGAAAAAAGTCACGCGTGAATTGAGCAACGTAATTGGCAAAGTTATCAAGTGAGTCATTGCGGGGATTGAGCGCCCAGACGATCGCGTCCATTGCCGCCACACTCTCCCGGGCCGTCTGCGAAATTTGATCCAGTTCGTGCGTCACCGCCACGGGATCGGATTTATGGCGCGCGCCCAGATCAGCCAACAGGCCGATGCTGGTAAGATTAGCGCCCAACTCATCATGAATATCCTGGGCGATGCGCGCTCGCTCCTGGTCCAGCACACGTTGTTGACGCAACTTTTCAAGACGACGACTCAATCTCTGGACCGTCGCACGTCTGGCCGTCCAAACGCCGCCGCCCGCAGTCACCCCCACAATCAACGCCAGAAACCAATTGGTTTGCCAAAAAAACGGATGAACGGCCAATGTCACCGTCGCCGGCTTGGAACCCCACACGCCGTCCGGGCTGGACGCCAAAACGCGGAATACATGTTTGCCCGCAGGAATCCCTGTATATGTCGCCGACCGGGCCGTGCCTGCATCCACCCAATCGGGATCGACACCTGTCATTTGATAACGAAAGCGGACCCGTTCAGGAGCAGTCAAACAAGGCGCTGTGAACCGAAAATCAAGACGGCCCGGTCCGAGGCGAAGCTGTTGGAGCGCCGCCACTCCCACTGGTTTGCCATCGAGAAGCGTTTGTTCCAGCAGGATCTGTGGAATTCTGCTTTGCTGCAAATTCTCGGGCTGGAAATGGATTGCTCCATTGGCCGTTGCGAACCAAAGCTCTCCATCAGAAGTATGCCAACTTCTCGGATCACACCAATTCGCGAAAGAGAGATCGGGCAACCCATCGCTCCGTCCGTATGTGATGGCGCCAATATTCTGTTCGCGCCCTTCGATCACCGCATTCAACTGCGCGAGTGAAATCCGGAACAACGTGTGAGGAGTGCCGCCCCAAAGTGAACCCCGCCCATCCAGCAGCAATTGTTCAATGCAGACATCGGGCAATCCCTCCTCCAACGAGATCCGTGCAGTCCGCCCATCCTTAAAGCGCAACAAGCCCCCGGCGCTGGTCCCAATCCATAATGCATCCGTAGTCGCCACCATGCTCCGGACGGCGTCCTGGTGCCCGCTGGCCTTGCGCACCACCTTCCAATGTCCATCCCGAAACCTGGCAATGCCGCCCTCCCAATCCCCCGCCAAAATTTCACCGGCCTCATCCTCCACAATTCGCCTGATATGCCGACTTGGGAGACCGTCATCAATCGAGTAGCCGGTGAGCTTGTTTTTTTCCAGGCAAAATATCCCGGAGTTATCCGTTACCATCCAAAGTCGTCCCTCATGATCCTCCAGCATATCCATCGCTGGTTCTGGCATGGGCCTCGACAATTTTCGTCGGCTGAACCGACCGTTGGACCAGCGCCATAATCCGCGTTGATAGGTTGATACCCAGACACCGCCATCTTTAGACGGCAACACAGAACGGGAATCGATGCCCGGCCATCCCTCCGCCAGGCCCGCTGCATGCCACACACCATTCGTTATCCAACCCAATCCGCCGTCCCCGGCTAAAAGCCAGACCCGTCCCGCCGTGTCCTGCGCCAGGCTCCGGACAAACTCATTTTTCAACCCGGTATGCAATCCGTGCCGAAAGAATTCTCGTTTGCGAATGCGGATCAATCCCCCACCGCGAGTGCCCGCCCAGAGATTATCCTGCTGGTCTTCCAGCAGGCATGTAATACTGCTGGGAGTCGGCACCACCAGTTTGAACTGATCAGAGGAATAATTGAACAAACCCTGGGCAAGGGTCCCAATCCAGAGACGCCGTTGGCTATCCTCCAGCAAACAGTTGACTCGCGTCTGTCCTTTCCATGGAAAAGTAGCTTCTTCGCGAGTCGTCCCATCGGCCATGACCTGCCACAATTTTGCGTCCCGGGCTATCCACATCCCTCCTGCCCGACACGGAGTTGCCACGAACATGGCTTCAGAGGTGTAAACGTCGCGCCAACCTTCCTTCTCATAGATCTTGAGACTCCGCGGACTCACCAACCAGAGTTGACCTTCGAAATCGCGCACCCACCGGGAGAGTCCGGAAGCAGCGCCATCGATCTTTTCCGCCTCACCCGGTTGTTCGGTGGAGAATCGTCCCAACCCGCCATGACCATCCACCCACATCATGCCATCACCACCATCACTGCACAGGCTTTGGACCCGACCCTGCACATATCCATTGGTCAGCGCCTCGGTAAAACCGCCCGCATCCAGGCGAAGTATCCCGGTTTGATCAGGCGCGACCCAAAAGCGGCCGCGAGCGTCTGTCTCCAAAGGCCATACACGCATGCCAAAACGCGCGCCCTGCGGTGTCGTAAGAAAGCTTTGAAATCGCACGCCATCGAACCTTACCAATCCACGGTAGGTTCCTATCCAGAGGAAGCCGTCGGGGGTATCTTTCAGATCTTGAATATCATTGATCGGCAATCCCTCCCCTGTTCTCCAAACGCTGACCACGAACTTCGAAGTCGGGTCAGCCTCATCCCCACGGAACCCCGCCGAGAGTTCCTCCCCCGTGCCGGGGATCGTGGCACTCCACAATGGAAAACTCAACACACCCAGTGCGCCTATCAAATACCAAATGTGTTTCCTCAAACTCACACGATTGTCTTCCGGACGATCAAGTTGATCGACAAGAGAATAAACACAGTTCCCTCCTTGATCACGTCTTAATCGCACGGAGGGAGGTGTAGTTAAAAGGGGTGAGTTTGTGGGGGGGGAACGGCTGGAAGCCTGTCCTGCCTTGCAGGCGGCTTCGCCGCTAGAATGGAAACAAGCGCGCGCGTTTCACCATGCACTCCCGTTTGGGGGCAGCGTCAAGATGCGCACCCCTCCGCCCCTTCCCCCAACTCAAGAATTCAATGTTGACTTCATTTTTGAAGACTCTTTATTTTTGAATGCCCACTGGAGAATGCGCTATGACAAACGAAACGATGATCCTGGTGATTGACGACGATCTAAATGATCAGGCTCTGATTAAACGAGCCTTCAGAGTCATAGGAATTAGATCCTCTATACACTTCGTCAACAACGGCCTCGAAGCCATTGCGTATATGATGGGTGAAGGCCAATACTCCAACCGCGCTAAATAGTGTCTGGCGGGAAACTAATTTGAAGTTGACTGGCATTGATTGGGGTGAGGATTGAGGGGAGTGAATGTTGGAGATGAAGATGAAGCTTTTCGAGGGATTGGACGTCTGAGAGTGCAACA